>PEVD01000047.1 GCA_002780305.1 Candidatus Shapirobacteria bacterium CG03_land_8_20_14_0_80_40_19
GATTTCCTCGGTCATTTTTGTGCCGGGTTGTAATTTTCGGTGCCCTTTTTGCCATAATGCCGACCTTGTTGTGAGAAGCAAAGTTTCAAAGTTTCAAAGTTTTAAAGAAAAAGAGGTGCTGGCGGATTTGGAAAAAAGGAAGAAGTGGGTAGAGGCGGTGGCAGTGACAGGAGGGGAGCCGACACTGCAAGCAGATTTAAGCAGGTTTTTAAGCAGGTTAAAGCAGATGGGTTTTCTGACAATGGTGGAAAGCAATGGAACTAAACCTGAGATAATTAACGAATTAATCATTAAAAAATTAACGGATTATATTGCGATGGATATTAAGGGAGATCTGGAAGATTACGAAAGATATACGAATGTACAATGTACGATATACGATATACAAAAAAGCATCGAATTGATCGTCAAAAGCGGAGTGGAGTATGAATTTCGGACAACGGTAGTACCGGGGTTACATAATTTAGAAAATTTAACTAAATTGGCAAAACAAGTAGGGAAAACACCAAATATAAGATGGTTTTTAAATCAATTCCGACCGATGAATTGTCTTGATAAAAAATATTTAAAAATTAAGCCTTATTCTGTGGAAGAATTAAAAAAAATCTGCCGTAACTTACAGAAAATTATTCCTCAAACAAAAGTAAGGGGAGTATAATGGCGGCATGGAGAGAGATAATTACGATATTCCAGAATTAATCGAACTGGAAAAGAAAAGACAACAGGAAACCATAAATTTGATTCCCAGCGAGAATTTCGTTTCCAGGGCGGTTTTAGAGGCACTGGGTTCGTGTTTGGTTAACAAATACGCAGAAGGCTATCCGGGAAAAAGATATTACCAAGGAAACGAGGTAATTGATGAAATAGAAAATTTGACCATCGAGAGGGCCAAGAAACTTTTTAATACTCCTCACGCCAATGTTCAGCCGTATTCCGGTTCTCCGGCAAATCAGGCGGTTTATATGGCCTGCTGTAGTTTAGGAGATACGGTTATGGGGATGGATTTATCGGCCGGCGGTCATTTGACCCACGGATCGGCGGTGAGTTTTTCCGGGAAATACTACGCTTCGGTTTTTTACGGTGTCGCCGAAGAAACCCAAAGACTTGATTATGAAGAAATTGCCAAAATTGCCGAAAAAGAAAAACCGAGATTAATTTGGTGCGGAGCGACGGCATACCCTCGGTTTTTTGATTGGTCAGAATTTAATAAAATTGCGCGGTCTGTCGGGGCTTACTTAGCGGCGGATATTTCTCACTACGCCGGGTTGGTGGCAGGAGGAGCTTACCCGTCACCAGTTGATTGGGTTGATATTGTGACAACAACAACACACAAAACATTGAGAGGGCCGAGAGGGGCAATTATTTTGGTAACCGATCAAGGCCTTCAAAAAGATCCGGATTTGGCCAAGAAAATTCAAAAATCGGTTTTTCCTGGGTTACAGGGCGGACCTCACGAAAACGCGATTGCGGCTATCGCCGTTTGCCTGGCCGAAGCATCGACAGACGAGTTTAAAGAGTATGCAAAACAAGTCGTGATAAATTCGGCTGTTTTGGCGGAAGAGTTGAAAAAAAACGGATTTAATCTGGTTTCCGGCGGAACGGATAATCATTTGATTTTGATTGATTTGAGAAATAAGAATATTTTAGGGAAAGAGGCGGCGGTGGCTTTAGAAAAAGCAGGAATTATTTGCAACGCCAACAGCATCCCCTTTGATCCCAATCCTCCGGCCAGACCTTCGGCTATTAGATTGGGAACCCCGGCAGTAACAACCCGGGGGATGAAAGAAGCAGAAATGAAAGTGATTGCTGGGCTAATAAACAGCGCTTTGGAAAAAGAAGCGGATTTATCCGCGGCTAAAAATGAAGTTTTACGTTTAATTTCGCGTTTTCCACTGAAATGACGGCAGTAATTTTTGACGGAAGAGCCTTTGCCAAGGAAAAAGAAGATAAACTGGTGAAGCTGTTGGAGAGGTTACCGAGAAAACCCAAATTAGTCGCGATATTGGTCGGGGGCAGTCCGGAGAGTGAGTTATATTTAAAATTAAAACAGAGGATGGCCGAGAGATTGGGAATTGATTTTGAGTTTAAAAAATTTCCGGATGAAAAACCGCAGAAGATTGTTGGTTTTATCAACCAAAAAAATGCTGACACCGAGGTTAATGGGATTATTGTCGAGTTGCCGCTTCCTGCCGGATTCCAAGTTTTGGATGCAATTAAGCCAAGCAAAGACGTGGATTGTTTAACCGGTGAAAATTTGCGGTTGTTGGCGGAAGGAAAACCAAGATTTATTCCGCCGACAGTGAAGGCGGTGTTTGATATTTTGCTTAAAGCGACCCAAGTCGAAAAACTCGGTGATTTAAAGGATAAGAAGATTTGTGTGGTTGGGGATAGGGGAATGGTCGGTGGTCCGTTGGTGTCGGTCTTGAGAAACTCCGGATTGGAAGTAAGCGGGGCCAATACCGGCACCCAAGACCTGATCGCAACGACAAGGTCCGCTGACATTTTAATTTCAGCCACAGGGATTGGTCGCTTAATCAAAAAAGAAATGGTTAAACCGGGTGCCGTTGTAATTGATGTCGGAATTGAAAAGAAGAGGAATTTGGGGGTTGCGGGGGATGTAGATTTCGAAAATGTTAAAGAAATTGCCTCTTTTATTACTCCCGTCCCCGGCGGAGTTGGACCGGTAACGGTAGTTTGCCTTATGGAAAACCTTATCGGGAGTGTGTATCATTAAATTATGTCCACTCAGTCCGAAAAAGAAATTTTAAACCAGCTCTTTAATGACGATGGAGAAAAACATCCGGTAATTGATGCCGAACCCAATCCGGAAGTGGCCAAGGATATCCAGTCTTACCTCCAAAAAGTAGAAAAAGAACAATTTTTGGATCAGCCGATAACCGATGATTTCGGTCAGCCGCTGATTTCACCGCCGGTTCCCCAACAGCCGAAAATAGTTTTGCCGATGACCCAAAATCAATACTTGCTTGGTTTTCAACAAAAAGTGACGGAATCAATCCGCTGGCTGGTGACTTGGTGCGGCCGGCTGATAAAAATTTTAGGAAACAGGGCTGATTTTCGCAAAAATGAAATTTGATATCAATAATCCCATTACCAGTCTGAATTATCTTTTGGCCTTTTTGGTATTTTTCGCCATCGCGGTAATCTTATTAATAATTTTCGGACAAGCTTTGATTATCTGGTACCGCAACCGGCATCGGGAAGAGAAGTCGTTAAAGTTTGTTTTGCTTGAAGTTTCTCTGCCGCGGGATAATGAGATAAAAATTGATGCCGCCGAGCAGATGATCAGTGCTTTGACGTCAGTCAGGAAAGGGGGTAAATTTTCTTTTTTGAAACCGCAGGACCATTTGTCTTTTGAAGTTGTCGGTTTACCTGAAGACATTCGTTTCTATGTTTCTGTTCCGCAGCATCTTAAAGATATGGTGGAAAAACAAATAAACGGTGCTTATCCGGGGGCGGAAATAAAAGAAGTGAATGAGTACAACATTTTTTCCGACAGCGGTAAAGTTGCTTTTACCGAGTTTCAATTTCGGTCTACTGCTTACTTCCCTATAAAAGTTTATAAAGACTTGCCGGTTGATCCGCTGGCATCGATCACTTCGGCCTTGGCTAAAATGAAACAGGGAGAAGGGGCGGCGATTCAGGTTTTAATTACTCCGGCTGACAAGAAATGGAGTAAAGACGGCCGTAAATATTTGTCCAAAACCAAAAGAACCGAGAGCGACCCGGAAAAAGCCAGTTATAAATCCGATCCGAAGCAAATGGAGGCAGTTGAAAATAAATGTTCCAAGCCCGGGTTTGAGGTTAGCATCAGGATTGTGGTTTCTTCTCCGGATATGGCCTCGGCTAAGGCGCACCTGCAAAACCTCAAAGGGGTTTTTGAGCAACTGTCTTCAGACCAGAATGGGTTTAAGGGACGGAAAATCAGACTGGCGAAGTTTTTTATGGACGATTTTATTTACCGTTACCAGCCTTTGTTTTACCTGGGAAGAAACAAGATTATTTTGTCCAGTGAAGAGCTGGCAACAATTTTTCATTTTCCCAATAAATCAATTGAAACCCCCTTTATTTTCTGGTTGAATGCCAAACGGGCGCCGGCACCGCAGCAAATTGCCAAAGAAGGCCTTTATTTGGGCAAAAGCGTTTTTCGGGGGATGGAAGTGCCGATTCATTTAAAAGAAAACGACCGGATGCGCCATACTTACATCATTGGGGCCACCGGAACCGGCAAGTCGCAGCTGCTGTTAAAAATGATGTATCAGGATGCCCAGGCTGGGCGGGGTTTCTGTTTTATCGACCCTCACGATACTTTTGAACAGGTAATGCAAATCATTCCGCCGGAAAGAGCGGAAGACGTCATTTATTTTTGTCCGGCCGATTTACAAAGGCCGATGGGGTTGAACCTGTTGGAGGCGGAAACGGAAGACCAAAAACACTTCATTACCACGGCGATTATCAATCTGATGTACAAATTGTACGACCCATACAAGACCGGTATTATTGGGCCGCGATTTGAACATGCAATCAGAAATGCGATGCTGACGGTAATGTGCGAGCCCGGTAATACTTTTGTGGAAGTCATGCGGATTTTACAGGATCCGCATTATGTTCAGGAAATTTTACCGAAAGTAAAAGATCCGATTGTGAGGCGGTATTGGACCGATCAGATCGCTCAAACCGCCGATTTTCACAAATCGGAGGTTTTGGATTATATCGTTTCCAAGTTCGGCCGTTTTGTTACCAATAAGATGATCCGCAACATCATCGGCCAATCAAAAAGTTCATTTGATTTCAGGAAAGTTATGGATGAAGGCAAGATATTGATAATTAACCTGGCGAAAGGTCAGATAGGGGAGGAAAACTCCAGTTTCTTGGGTTTGGTTTTGGTGCCGAAAATATTAATGGCGGCGCTTTCCCGGTCAGATGTTCCCGAAAAAGACCGTAAGGATTTTTATCTTTATGTTGATGAATTTCAGAATTTCGCCACCCCCGACTTTGCCCAGATTTTATCCGAAGCGCGGAAATTTCGCTTAGGGCTTTGTGTTGCCAATCAATTTATTGGTCAGATGGATGATGAGGTGAAGAACGCGGTTTTCGGCAATGTGGGAACAAAAATTGCTTTTAGAGTTGGTGTGACCGATGCCCAGTATCTAGTCCATGAATATCAGCCGACCTTTACCGAAAGCGATCTTTTAAACATTGAGGCTTACAACGCCTATGTTAAAACAATTGTCGATAACGAGCCGGTACCGGCCTTTTCCATGACCATGAAAGAAGACATGCAAAAAATCTGGGCGCAGCAAAATCCAAGCCTGTCGGAAAAAATCAAAGAGCTTTCCCGTCTCCGTTACGGTCGGGACCAAGCGGTGGTTGAGGCCGAAATTGCCAAAAGATCGCGCCTTTAGGCGCTTCTTGATAAAGCAAGACTAAAAGCTGTTGGCTGTGATAAAATATCAGCGTAAATCGGCGTTTGGTTCAGCGAGTGTCAGCGAAGGACCAGTAGTTCAACGGCAGAACGATACTCTTATAAAGTATATACGAAGGTTCGACT
>PEVD01000054.1:0-1120 GCA_002780305.1 Candidatus Shapirobacteria bacterium CG03_land_8_20_14_0_80_40_19
GATTTTCGATCCCAGAAGCGATTTCTTGCACATCTTGTTTCGACAATTTGATAATCTCGTTTTCTAAATCATGATTTGGTGAACTATCTGGTTGAAAATCCTTAACCTGTTGTGACGTTGCCTCTAAATCCTTATATTTTAATTTCAGATTTCTAATGAAAAAATCAATTGCGGAAGAAAACTTGATACAAAACATCACCACTATAATCAATATTACTACCGGCAATGTTAGAAAAACTTTTAAGTATTCGACCAAAATAGTGTTATATTCAACTCTCCAACCTGAAAATGGTTGAAAATTGAATTTGTTAACGATTAAAAGTCCAATTATTGTTATCAAAAATATATTCAATGGTCGAAAGAATTTATGAAACTTTTCCATAGTTAGATTTTGGAGCAAATTGTCATTAATAAATTCTTACTTTCTTCGTCCAACTTTTCGATTTCATCCAAAATTTCCTTCGGCTCGCGGAGAGCAACTTCGCCCTTTTTATTTGGATTCTTGACTGATAAATCAAAGGTTGTTTGGTCAACACCTGAAATGTCGACACTCCATGAATTAGCACTGTCTGCTTTGGTTTTTTGCAGGTCAACAAATTCTGCCAAGTCTGCTTCGTTTAAAGGATTACCTTTACCAAGATTACGATCAAGGTTAAGTTGATAAAACCAAACTTTTTGGGTTGGTTTGCCTTTTTCGAAAAACAACACAACAGTTTTTACTCCCGCTCCTGCAAATACACCACCCGGCAGATCAAGAACTGTGTGAAGATTACAATTTTCTAAAAGCAGTTTACGGAGCGAAACCGAAGCATTGTCGGTATTGGATAGAAAAGTATTTTTAATAACAATGCCGGCTTTACCTCCGGCTTTCAAAATCTTGATGAAGTGTTGGAGAAAAAGAAAAGCCGTTTCACCGGTTTTAATGGGAAAATTTTGCTGGATTTCCCGACCGATACCAGCACCGAAAGGAGGATTTGTTAAAACAACATTAAAACGATCCTTTTCTTGAATGTCGTTTATATTCTCCGCCAGAGTGTTCATATGTTTAATGTTTGGCGCTTCAATACCGTGCAAAATCATGTTCATTATTCCAATAATATAGGCAAGCGATTTTATTTCC
>PEVD01000054.1:1152-19583 GCA_002780305.1 Candidatus Shapirobacteria bacterium CG03_land_8_20_14_0_80_40_19
CATCTGGCTTGAAGAAAGTTTGGCTTGATTTTGCGTCAGATAATTAAAAGATTCCACTAAAAAGCCCGCGCTTCCGCAAGCGCCGTCATAAATTGTGTCGCCAATTTTTGGCGCAACTACTTTGACAATAGTTTTAATAAGCGGGCGGGGAGTGTAATATTCTCCGCCATTCCGACCGGCGTTACCCATATTTTTAATCTTGGCTTCATAAAGATAAGACAATTCGTGTTTTTCCTCATAAAGCCGGAAATGCATCCCGTCAACAATATTTAAAATTTCCCGCAATTTATAACCGCTGGTTATTTTATTTTTTAATTCGGAAAATATTTCCCCGATTTTATATTCAATAGTATTCGGATCTTCTGCTCTAAATTTTCTTAGATATGGAAAAAGTTTGTTATTTACAAAATCTTTTAGATCATCTCCGTCAAGCGCTCTATTGTGGTCTAACTTACCACCACTGTTTTTCGGGCAGGCCCAAGTATCCCATTGATATTCAGACGATAAAATATATTCGTAGAGATTTCCACTTAGAGTGGCTGATTTTCTCTTATCTTCTTCTAAATCATCAAGATATTTTAAAAAGAGAATCCATGAAGTTTGTTCAACATAATCAAGCTCAGTTGCTGAACCGGAATCAGTATGAAGAATATTATCAATATTTTTAAACGATTGTTCAAACATATTTTTATTTATAAATTCCCCCTCTAAAACCAATTGCTTTAATCCAAATAATTTTATTTTTAAAATCCGGGGTGTAGATTATTCTTAGGGGTGGAATCTTTATCCTGTATGAACTTTTAAATTCGCCAGCCATTTTTTCCCCCAAAAATGGATTCTCTTCTAAAAGATCAATAAAGGCTGAAACTTTAGAATAATATCTTTTATCGAGTCTTCTTAGTTCTTTTTTTGCCCTGTTGCTTAATCTTACCTGAAACATATTTTTTCGCGGATTTATCTGCTACTAAATAAGTCTTATCCCAACCTAATTCTTTTTTAACATCTTCCCAATCCTCGAACCTTCCAGCTTTAAAATCTGCTTCACTTTGACTGATTTGCTCCATTAATTCGGGATCGGACAAAGTTTCGATTGTCGCCATCCAAGCATCGTAGTCTTCTTTACTCATAATTACCGCTTCGGGAATACCATTAACGGTGATATTTATTGGGTAAGGACCTTTTTTTACTTTCCCCAGTAAATCAAAAAATTTATTTCTCGCCTCGGTAGCAGAGATGAAGACATTTGAAATATCCATGTACATGATTATGTACACTTTACATTAAATGTTAAGTATCAAATTAAATTTTTCTCCTTAAAACTTAAAAAGCCTTCTTTGGAAACAATAACATGATCAAGTACTTCTATCCCCAAAATTTTTCCTGCTTCAACTAATCTTTTAGTAATTATTAAGTCTTCTTCTGAAGGCTCTAGGTCCCCTGAAGGGTGATTGTGGGCAACAATTATTTGAGCGGTTAAATTCCTAATTGCCGGCTCGAAAACTTCTCTGGGATGAACTAAATTGGCATTTAAAAGTCCAACTGAAATAACTTCTCTTTTTATTTCCTGATTACGACTGTCTAAATAAAAAACGACAAAATGTTCTTTTTTGTTATCTCTAATATCTTTTAATTCTTCCCACACTTCTTTGGGAGAAAGAATCAAGACAGATTTTTTACCCTTTAAAAATCTTTTTCCTAATTCAAAACAGGCCAAAATTTCACAGGTTTTAGTCACTCCCAATCCGGGATATTTCTTAAGGTCGTCAAAATTAATATTTGGCAAACTTTCCTTCCCAAATTTTCTTAATATTTTTTCCGCCATTTCAACCACATTTTCTCCTTTTTTGCCGGTCCGAAGGATTATTGCCAAAAGCTCGGAATTTGAAAGTTTAGAAGGACCATATCTCTGTAGTTTTTCCCGAGGTCTTAATATTTTTGGAAGATCTTTAATCTTTCCCATCTTGTTTCAAGCTTACCTTAAAATTCCCAAAATTGGTAGCTATGGAGAAAAAATGGTGACAGAAGATTTTTATTTGTAGCAGGAGTCACATTCCCAATATTCAAGATTCCTTTTGCCGTCAGCTATTTTGCCAAAAAAATGAGATTATTTGAAGTTAATAGAAAGTTTTAGGTCAAGACCGCTGGCAATCCGCTTCAAAAGGTCAAGCGAAGGATTGGCAGTCATAGTCTCAAGCCGGGAGATAACCGCCGGTGAGGTTTTAATTTTTCTAGCCAAGGCCCTTTGGGAAAGCTTTTTGGCCAGTCTTTTTTCAATTAATTGGCAAGCCAATTGGTATTCCGTTTGAGAATTCTCCCAGGCTTTTTTGAATTCCGGATCTTTAAGGCTCTCTTTTAGGTGTCTTCTAAAGGTGTATTCCAATTTATTTCTCATTTATGTAACTTAAAGCTAAAATGATATCTTCTAAGATACCATTATGCGACTGGTTTGTCAAGAGTGTCTTTTCTGCCACTCTTTGTATCTTTTGTAAACAACATTTAGCTCCTTTTCCGGAGTTTTCTGGGCTTTTTTGATAAAACCGTGCAGGGCCAAAATACACTCCTTGTGGGGTAAAATATAAATTACTCTAATATTATCTTTACCCAAAATCCTTATTTCCCAAAATGGCGTCCCTGTTAATTTTTTGGTATGGGGAATAATCGAAGACAAACCATATTTTTCGTACAACCCAAAAACTCTGAAAACTTTGGCTTTTTGGATTTTGGTAATCGAATCAAGGAAATCTTTTATTGGATTCTCGCTTGAAGGAGAAATATAATAAATTACCCTGCACCCTGAAGTCATCTCTCCCCAATTTTACAGCTTCGACACTTTTCGGTCTCAGGATAAAAGCTCAGGGTAAGTCATTTCGGCAAGGAAGGAAACAATTCGAAAGGAGATGTTATTTGTAACAAACGTTACACTCCCAGTATTCCTCGTATTTGTATGGTTTAGGGTCTTTTTTAAGAACCTCAACAGTCATTTTCCCTATACGAGTCTTACGCGTGCCCGCCTTAATTGCTTTGTTAAGTTCATCTTTCTTATAGAGAGGAATTTTGCCGAAGTAATGGCCGCCGCGATAATGCCGGTTGGTAAAGACTTTTACCTCAATTTCTTTTCCGCAACAAGCGCAGACCTTTTTTAAATTTTTGAAATTGTTTTTAGAAATTTTTGTTTTTATCATTTATTTTTCTCCATTTCCAAAAGCTTTTTTACCTCACGGTCAAAGTCGGAAACATATTTTTTATCTTGCTCTTGGCACCAAAATTACATCCAGATTATAGTGTTTTGTGTCATATGTCTTGCCATCATCAGCAGTTATTCGGAAATTCCTAATAACTGAACTTCCGTTCAATTCGTCACTTTTAAATATATCTTTTAGATGTTCATTGACAGTAGGAACACTCACCTCAAAAAGTTCGGCAATCAGCTTTTGTGTCAGCCAAACATTCTCGTCTTCAATTCTGACGCGGATTTTTTGCTCATCGCCGAGAACTTGATAAATGGCAATTTACGGTTCTTTAGTTCCCTTTTTCATACCCCAATCTTATCTCAAAAACCCCAAAATTGGTAGCCAGGTTGAGTTTGTTTAGGCTATTGACTTTGATTTGACAATCTAATGTATAATTGGAGTACAAAGATCCAGTTTCCGAATTGTCACCGTATGGTGTGCGTTTTCGACGTTCGTCGAGATAGGAGCTGGATCGTTCTATTTAAACTCCCAAGCATCTTCTTCTCGTTTTTTTATAATTTCCCTATATACATTCCAATCTTCGGTGTTTTTTTCGCAATATCGACGAATACTTCCTGCAATCATATCCGCAAGCTGAATCAAAACATCATTTTTAGAATCGCGAAATCTTAAATTCTGCATAACTTTTTTTGTGGAAGAATTAAGACTTTTACGAAGATAAAGGGTCAATTTTTTCCTAAAAACTTTTTCACCGGAACCGTCAAGTCTGATTTTTGCTTTTAAAATTGATTTATTGTTATGTTCCAAAACTTGTTTCAAGGCAAAATTATAAAAGCTGTCTTTAGAATTACGAAGATATTTGCTGTATATAACATTTTTTGAAAGAATAATTGAACGTATTCTAAATTTGCAATTTTTGACCTCCCCCAAGAATTTTATTCGCAATTCTTTATTGCATCCATTAAATTTAAACTCAAACCTTTCGCTTTTTCCTAAATCTCTTTTAAGTTTTTTAATTTTCAAAGCCGTTTCTTCAGCCTCCAACTCATCGTCAAAAATTACAAGAATAATTACAAAAACACTACTCGAACCTTTAGTAATTTTAAAACCAGGATCGCCTGATTCATCAATAAAAATTATCATTTTCCTTCTTCAATCTTATCTCAAAAACCCCAAAATAGGAAGCCAGTTTATGAATGATGAATAAAGAATAATGAATAGTAAAATTTAATAAAAAAAATTAGAAGCAGCAGGAGTCGCATTCCCAATATTCAAGATTCTTTTTTGCCGTCATATATTTTGCCGAAGTAATGGCCAATTTCTTTTCCGCAACAAGCACAAACTTTTTTTATTTTTTTTATCTCGTTTTTATTTTAGCTTAAAAACCCCAAAAATTGGCAGCCAATATGTATAATGTGTCTATGGATACTTGGGGAACGGTGATTGTAACGGACAATGCCCTGAGGAAAATGGCGCAATATGGATTGCATCGGGACGGAGTTATGGATGCATTTAACCATTCAGACCGCGAAGAAAACTCACCCATCGCAAACTGTAAAAGTTATATCAAAAACTATAAAGACTACGAAATCGGGGTAATCGCCAACCGGAAGACTGATGGAACTTGGATTATCGTCTCCTGCTGGAACCGAAGGCTTTTCCCGTAATTTACCAATTCAAACAGGTTACTGTTAACTGAAGAACGGTGACAAATGATACCCAGAGCAAATATGGAATTTGCAGATAGGCAACCCATTTTACCACCGGATAAATTTTAACGATTGCCCAGATGAGAGTTATCAGAACCAAAAGAATATCGGCTGCGGCCAGTAAATTATTTTTTAAACCGAAAAGAAAAGTCCAGACCGGGCCGAAAAGATATGCCGGCGGAGACCAAGAAGGCTTAATTAATTGTTGGTACCAGCTGTAAGTGGGCATGAGTGAATTTACCAGCGAAAATGAGAAAATGCTTTGTTCGCTTCGGCCATGCGGTGAGTATCTTCTTTTTTCTTAATCGCCAGCCCGGTGTTGTTGAAAGCATCAATCAACTCGGCGGAAAGTTTATCGGCAAAAGTGTGAAATTCTTTGTTGGGTCTTTTTTGAGCCGATTGGACAAGCCAACGAATAGCCAGTGACTGCTTGCGCTCGCCCCTAACCGGCATCGGCACCTGATAAGCGGCGCCGCCCAGCCGGCGGGAGCGGACTTCCATCAGCGGCTTGACATTCTCCACCGCCTGACGGAAAACCACCATCGGGTCCTGTTTTAATTTTTGTTCAATAAGTTTAAGGGCGTCATAAACCTCTTTTTGAATCGCATTTTTTTTACCATCACGCATAGCCCGGTTCATAAAACTGTTCAACAAAACATCATTATAAATCGGATCCGGTGTGGCTTCTCTTTTTTTTGTTTTTCCCGATCTTGACATATCTTTAATTTTTAATTTTTAATTTAAAATTTAAAATTATTGAGGGGCAACAGAAACCCTCGCCTTTGAAACACCTTTGCCTTCCTTTTTGGCTCCATAAATCGAACGGCTGGTTTTGCGCCCGACCACCCCGCCGGCATCGAATTTTCCCCTAACGATATGATATTTTACTCCCGGCAGATCTTTTACCCGGCCGGCCCTGACCAAAACAATCGCGTGTTCGGAAATACTGTGACCAATCCCCTGAATATAGGCGGTAACTTCCTGCTTGTTGGAAAGCCTGACTCTGGCCACTTTCCTCAGAGCGGAGTTTGGTTTTTTGGGAGTCATGGTTTTTACCACCGTCACCACACCCCGTTTTTGCGGACTGATAGAATTAATCATCCGGCGCGTCCGGGAATTAAACGACCGGCGCAAGGCGGTCGCTTTTAATTTTTTGTTAAGTTTTTTCCGGCCTTTGCGGACCAGTTGCGAAATTGTCGGCATATACGTTAATTTTTAATTTTAAATTTTTAATTTTTAATTAACATCTCTCTCAGGACTCCATTCTCGCTCGTTCCGGACTAGTTGGAATCAGCCTGCCAATTATAACATTTTCCTTTAATCCTAAAAGGTGGTCTTCTTTACCCAAAATCGCCGCATCGGCCAAGATATTGCTTGTTTCCTGGAAAGAAGCGGCCGACAGCCACGATTCGGTATGCAAAGCCGCCCGGGTAATCCCCAGTAAAATCTGCTCCGCCACCGCCTGTTTACCCTTAATCCGGCCATTTTCTTCTTCCATCTTCAGCCTGGTCAACAGCTCACCGGGCAGGAAAGAAGTATCGCCGGTATTTTTTACCCGGACTGTCTCGCTCATCATCCGCACCACCGTTTCAAAATGGCGGTCGTTAATCGGAATGCCCTGTGATTCGTAAACCGCCTGAATTTCATCAATCAAATACCGCTGGGCTTCCCGCAGTCCCCTGACCGCCAAAACTTCTCTGACATCTAAAGCCCCTGAAGAAAGCTGGGTCCCCGCCAGCACCTCCTCACCGTCGGAGACCAATAAAGTACTGGTTAAAGGCACCAGATATTCTCTTTTCTCGCCGTTTTTCTTGTTTTCCGAAATTCCGATTTTATTGCCGTTTTCCTCGGCGATAATCTCAACCTTTCCCGAAATTTCCGCCAGCGGGGAAACAATTTTCGGCATTCTAACCTCAAAAAGCTCGGTTACCCGAGGAAGTCCCTGGGTCACGTCCAGACCAACCACTCCGGCCGCATGTTTTGTTCTTAAGGTCAGCTGGGTACCGGGCTCGCCGATTGACTGGGCAGCGATAACTCCTACCGGCACGCCCACCTCGACCATCTTTTTGTTGGAAAAATCCCAGCCGTAACATTGGGCGCAAATTCCAAATCTTGTCTGGCAAGTTAAAGGAGACCGGACAATGACAGTCTCGACTCCGCTTTCCTCCAAAGTTTTGGTTTTAAGCTCATCAAGTACTTCATCTCTTTTGAAAAGAACTTTTTTGGTTTTAGGATCGGTAACCGGTTTGGCTAAAACCCGGCCGAGAATTCTAAGATTAAATAATTTCCCCCTTACTCCCTTCTTGGAAATTTCGATGCCCTCGTCGGTTCCGCAATCATCCGCCCGGATAATCGCCTCGTGGGAAACGTCGACCAGTTTTCTGGTTAAATAACCGGCGTCCGAGGTTTTAAGAGCGGAATCGGTCAAACCCTTGCGCGACCCCCGGCTGGTAGTGACAAACTCAAAAACCGAAAGCCCTTCCCGGAAGTTGCTTTTGGTCGGCATGTCAACAATTTTCCCGGTCGGGTCAACCACCAAACCCCTCATCGCCGAAATTTGCTTAATCGTATCCCGGGAAACCCGGCCGACCTTAGCATCAATAATCAGCTTTATCGGATTTGCTTCGTCAATGATTTCCCAGGTTTTGTCCGCCAATTCTTCGGTCGTATTAATCCAAATATCCCGGATAAGCCGTTTTTCCTCGTCAATGGTAATAAGCCCCTGTTCGTAAGTCTCCCCAATTTCCGAGACTTTACCGTCAGCCGCTTTGATAATACTGCCCTTTTCCGGTGTAATAACGCAATCTTTAATGGACAGGGAAACTCCGGAAACGGTGCCGGCGTAAAAACCCAAATCTTTAAGACTATCGACTAAGGCAAGCACTTCTTCATGTGAGCAAATTTTCATCGCCCGGCTGAAAAGGTCTTTAATAGTGCTCTGTTTGACGCCGGTATTGACAAAGCGCAGAACTTTTGGCAGGGCTTCGTTAAACAACAACCTGCCGACAGAAGTTTCAATAATCTCTCCTGTTTCAATCTTCGCTTTTATCGGCTCTCTAAGCTTGAGATTCTCTGTTTGGAAAGCGCAGACGGCATCGGTAGGTAAATAAACTTTATTCTTGAGTTTTAAACCAGGGTCCAATGAGGTCAGATAATAAATTCCCAAGGCCATTTCCTTCCGGTCGGGCGTATTAATGGGAGTTCCGTCAGACGGCCTAAGCATATTATTATCGGGGGTCATTAAAGAAATGGCTTCTTCCTGAGCTTTTTGGGAAAGGGGGACGTGAACCGCCATTTGGTCACCGTCAAAATCAGCGTTGAACCCCTGGCAAATACAAGGGTGAATTCTGATGGCGTTTCCTTCAATTAAAATCGGGAAAAAAGCTTGAATTCCCAGTTTGTGAAGGGTCGGCGCCCGATTAAGTAAAACCGGATGGTTTTTGGTAATTTCTTCCAAAATATCAAAAACCTCCGCCGGCCGGCGCTCTAAAATATTTTTGGCGCTCTTAACATTCGGGGCGACCCCCCTGACAATCATTTCTCTTAAAACAAAGGGTTTAAACATTTCCAGGGCCATTTCTTTGGGTAAACCGCACTGGCGCAAACTTAATTCCGGACCGACGACAATAACCGAACGGCCGGAATAATCAACCCTTTTGCCCAGTAAATTCTGGCGAAAACGCCCCTGTTTTCCCCGCAGCATATCCGACAGCGAGCGCAAAACTTGGGTTTTCTTAACTCTTCTTTCCCGAATGCTTTTATTTGAATCAACCAGTGAATCAACCGCTTCCTGGAGCATTCTTTTTTCATTGCGCAAAATAATTTCCGGCGCGCCCAGTTCAATTAAATGCTTAAGTCTGTTGTTCCTGTTAATTACCCGGCGGTAAAGATCGTTAAGATCGCTACTGGCAAACCTGCCCCCGGTTAGCTGTACCATTGGCCTCAAGTCGGGTGGAATTACGGGTAAAACCGTCAGTATCATCCAAGAGGGATCTTGTTTTGAACGGAGCATTCCTTCAATAATGCGCAGTCTTTTAACAATTTTGATATATTTTTGACCGCTTGACTTCTGAGATTCTTCTTTTAAAAAAGCCGCCATCTTTTTAAGATCTAACTTCTTAATGATCTCAAGAAGGCTTTCCGTTCCCATTCCAACTTTAAAAAATCCGGCGGCTCCGTTTTCTTTAAGCCTAAAATAATCTTCTTCGCTTAAAGTAGACAGTTTCTTAATGCTTTTGACTTTATCCTGCATCAACGACAGTTCCTCTTTTAATTTTTCAAATTCAATATTAATTTTACCTTCCAGCCATATTTCTTTTTGCTTAACCGAAAGATCGTGTTCTTTTTCCGCCAAGGCCAGAGATTCTTTATTCTTAATTTTGTCTTTCAGTGTTTCTTTGTCCTTCTGGGCTTCTTTTTTAAGAGCCTCTCGTTTTTCGTCGGCCGCTTTTTTAACTTCCTGTTCTTTTTTCTGGTAACTCCCGGTTAAGGCGGCAATCGCTTCTTTTCTCTTGGAATCATCAATATCGGTCACCAAATACTGAGCAAAATAGACAACTGCCTCTAAGCTTTTCGGCGGAACGTCCAAAAGAAGCGAAATTCTCGAAGGAGATCCCCTAAAAAACCAAACATGGGCAACCGGTGAGGCAAGGTTAATATGGCCCATTCTCTCCCTTCTAACCCGGGAAAGAGTAACCTCAACTCCGCACTTGTCGCAAATTATTCCGCGATAACGGATTCTTTTGTATTTTCCACAATAACACTCCCAGTCTTTAGTCGGCCCGAAAATCCGCTCGCAAAACAAACCGTCTTTTTCCGGCCTCAAAGTCCGATAGTTGATCGTCTCCGGCTTAGTTACTTCACCATAGGACCAACTCTTAATGTCTTCCGGAGAAGCAAGTTTTATCATTAATGATTTAAAATCGGCAATTTTATTAATCATTTCCCTCCTTCTGCGGCACTTCTCTTTGGCCAGCTCCTAAAACTCCCGCCAGTTCCTCTGTTTCTTTACTAACCCAAACTTCTTCTTTATCAATTTCCGATTCCTCGCTTTTCTCAACCACTCCGATGGGAACAATATCTAAACCTAAAGCTTTCAGTTCATTAACCAAGACATTAAACGATTCGGGAACTGAAGCTTCAGGAATATCGGTTCCTTTAACAATGGCTTCAAAAGATTTCGCTCTTCCAAGCACGTCATCGCTTTTTATGGTCAGCATCTCTTGTAAAACGTGAGCGGCCCGATGAGATTCAAGCGCCCAAACTTCCATTTCACCCAATCTCTGTCCCCCCATTTGGGCTTTTCCGCCAAGCGGTTGCTGAGTAACCAAAGAGTAAGGACCGGTTGAACGGGCGTGAGTTTTGTCTTCCACCATGTGGATTAACTTCATCATGTAAGCAATCCCAACTGTGACTTCTTGCTCAATTAATTCACCTGTCTTACCGTTGTAAAGCTTAACCTTGCCCGAAACAGGTAATCCTGCTTTCTTCATTTCTTCAGTCATTTTTTCTTCAGAAAAATTTTCGAAAACAGGAACTCCGACTCGATAACCAAACTTCTGAGCCGCCCAACCCAAATGAACTTCAAGCAGTTGACCCAAATTCATTCTTGCCAGAACTGAAAGCGGGGAAATAATAATATCTACCGGTGTGCCATCTTCAAGGTAAGGCATATCCTCAACCGGAACAATTTTTGACACTACTCCTTTGTTCCCGTGCCTTCCAGCTAATTTATCGCCCTCGGTGATCTTCCTAATTTGTGCCACTTTAACTTTAATTATCATGTTTGTTCCCGGTTCAAGTTCGTCACCTTTTTCGCGGTCTAATATCTGCACTCCGACAACAATTCCCCTTTCTCCGTGAGGAATTCTCAATGACGTATCCCTGACATCTCTTGCCTTCTCGCCAAAAATTGCCCGCAATAATCTCTCTTCGGCCGAGAGTTCGGTTTCACCCTTAGGCGCAATTTTCCCGACTAAAATATCATTCGGCCCGACTTCAGCCCCAACGACAACAATTCCGCTTTCATCGAGACTGGCAAGCTCCTGCTCACTGACATTAGGAATATCTTTAGTTAACTCCTCCGGTCCAAGTTTGGTATCAACAACCTGTGCTTCATATTCTTCAATTGAAATTGAAGTTAAAATGTCCTCTTTTACCAAGCGATCGGAAAGAACAATCGCGTCTTCAAAACCCAACCCCTCATACTGGCAATAAGCAATAAGCAGATTTTTTCCCAACGCCAGCTCGCCATTTTCGGCCGAAGGACCGTCAATAACTATTTCCCCTTTTTTAATTTTTTGCCCGACGGAAACCAGCGGTCTTTGAGAATAACAAGTTCCGGAGGGATTGGTTCTTTGAAATTTAAACATTTTATAAGTTTCGAGGTCTCCCTCCTTTTTGTAATTATCCTCAATTATCCTTTCGTCTTTTCCCAATTTTTTGTTTGATTTTATAATAATCTTCTCCCCATCAACATAGATGACCAAACCTTCTGATTTTGATCGAATAACCATCTGCATTGCCTCAGCGGCTGCCTTTTCCATTCCGGTGCCAACAATCGGAGCTTCCGGCTGAACTAAGGGGACTGCCTGACATTGCATGTGCGTCCCCATTAAGGCCCGGTTTGACTCATCGTTGGCCAAAAATGGGATTAAGGCCGCCGAAACACCAACTACCTGTTGAGGACAAACATCAATCAAATTGACCTTTTCTGCCGGAACCTCCAAAAATTCACCTTCATATCGGGAAGGAACCCACTCGTCTAAAATATAACCGTTTTCATCAATATTTATATTGGAATGAGTGATATAAAAGTTTCTCTCATCGTCTGCCTGTAAATAAACAATCTTGTTGCTTATTTTCATTCTTGTTTTTCCCCCTTTTTCCTCTTTGATAATTTCTCTATAAGGGGCTTCTAAAAAACCAAATTCGTTAACTCGGGCATACAGGGCAAGATAAGTAACCAAGCCAATATTCGGTCCTTCGGGAGACCTTACGGGACAAATTCGACTGTATTGAGATGAGTTAATGTCTCTGATCGAAAAGGAGGCTCTTTCGCGAGTGATTCCTCCTTGCCCCAAAACCGAAAGGCGGCGCAGATTATCAAGTTCTGAAAGCGGATTTGTCTGGTCAAGTATCTGTGAAAGCTGGCCCTGGCGGTAGAACTCGTTGATCGCCGAAATTAAGGGCCTAGCGTTAATCAGGCCCGACGGCTGAATTTTTTCCTCCGTGCTTATCAAGGCCATTCTTTCCTTTATCATTCTTTCCAACCGAAGAAATCCGATTCTAATTGCGCTTTGTAAAACCAGCTCACCAACCCTTCTGACTCGCCTATTGGCCAAATGATCTATATCATCAATCTCCCCCTGTTTTTCCTGTAAACCGATCAGATATGAAATAATTTTAACCAAGTCACGGGAATTTAATATCCAGTTTTGCGGCTCATTTGGAACATCAATCTCCAGCCTCTTATTAATTTTATACCTTCCAACTTTGCTTAAATCATATCTTCTGTTATTTAAGAAAAGCCCGTTAAAAAATTCCCAAGCGTTTTCCAAAATTGCCGGCTCGCCGGGACGAAGTTTTTTATAAATTTCAAGCAGGGCTTCTTCTTTAGTTTTCGTCGAATCATGTTCTATTGTTTTCTCAATAAAATGCCGGTTCCGTTCGGAAATTGAAGAAAAGACGGAAAGAATTTCATCATCCGACGACAGCCCAAAAGCCCGCAGTAAAACTGTCACGGGAAATTTTCTTCTTCGGTCAACACGGACCGAAATAACATCGTTGCGGTTGACAAAAAATTCAAGCCAGCTTCCTCTCATTGGTCTTACTTCAGCCATATAAAGGACTCTTCCGGTATTTGGATCAACTTCTCCGGAAAAATAAACTCCGGGGGCGCGGACAATTTGATTAATGACACAACGCTCGATTCCGTTAACAATAAAAGTTCCCCGGTGAGTCATCTCCGGCAAATCACCCATAAACACCTCCTGCTCAACTGTTTTCCCGGTTTGTTTATTAAGCAGACGGACTTTTACTTTTAGCGGACGTTCATAAGAAAGACTTTTTTCCAGAGCTTCTTCAACAGAACGGTAGGGTTTGCCTAAAGAAAAATCAAGAAATTCCAACTGCCAGTTTTTTCCGGCAAAATCATCTATGGGAGACACTTCTTTGAGAACTTCACCCAATCCTTCTTTTTTAAACCATTCCCATGATTCCTTTTGAATTTCAGTTAAATCAAGCCGGGGCAAAACCGAATATGTCTTTCCCCAATTTAAACGCTGTTTTTTTGCTTGGTTCATTAATTTAAAAAATTAGCCAAAAAAACACCGCCTTTTTCTCCTTTGGCGATGCAAAAGAGGCGGATTACCCACCCGCCTTTATTTGATGAATTGTTCGAATTATACCAACTCAGCTTAATTTGTCAACAAGTACTTTTCAACGTTAGTGTGGTGTTCTTCGCCGGTCTTGGCATAATGCATAATCCCGTTTTGATCGGAAATATAAAACCAATAATCGGTTTTTTTTGGTTGTAAAACCGCTCCAATTGAGGAAAGACCGGGGTTACAAATCGGAGCAGGAAGTAATCCTTTGTGCAAATAAGTATTATATTGAGAATTGATTTTTAAATCATTAGAAGTTACTTGAGGCCACCATTCGCAAGGCGATTTTAATATTGAACAATTTTTAGAACCAACCGCATACTGCACCGAAGCATCAACCTGCAAAGACCAGTCATTTTCAATCCTTTTTATTAAAATTCCGGCAATTATCCCTCTGTCAGAATCGGTCTTGGCTTCCCTTTCGATTATTGAAGCTAAAGTTAAAATTTCATTTATTTCCATTCCGCTTTTTTGTATCTCAAGGACAAGATTCCCTAAAACCTTTTTTTGGAAATTCTGATTAATTATTTGTAAAATCCTTTCTTGATCCGCTCCCCGGGGAATCAAATAAGAATCGGGAAAAAGCCGGCCCTCAAGGCCCCGGTTTTTTACCTGTTCTTCCCATTCAACTAAATTAATCTCAAATCCTTTTTCGGTAAAGATCCGGCCAATCTGTTCCGAACGCAGCCCCTCGATAATTGTCACCCATTCATCGTTTACTCCCTTAACCAAGTCACGGCAAATTTCCCAGGGACTCATGGAAAAAGACAAATAATAATTTCCGGCTTTAATTTTTTTGGCCGTTCCCCGCAGTAGGCAGTAAATTCTGAAATGAAAAGAACTTTTTATTAAACCTTTGTTTTTAAGATTTTCAGAAATCTTACTCAGTCCGTCACCCTTATTGATTACAAAGGAAATTTTTTCCCGGCTGTTTCTATCAACCGGCTGCAGGTTATATCCCCACCAAAAAAACATTCCGGCAATTACCAGAGAAAAAGGGACGGCTAAAAACAAAAAAAGAGAGGCTTTACTCACCAAAATCAATTTTTTGAAACTAAACTTCTTCAAAGAGAGCCCGGCGGTATTTCTTTGTCTTTGGATCAAGGATAAAAATCCGGCCGCATTTGCAAACAATTTTCTCCGTTCCATCCGGCTTTTTTTCCACCTTACCACTGGAAAGAGAAGTCCCGCAACCGACACATTGACCCTTAGAAAGCAACCAAGCTTGAACTGGGGCAATAATATTTTTAAACATATGTCTTTTCTTGTCCGCTTTCTATTAATCGGCGGTCTTAATAAAATAATAATAACACACCTTACGGTACAATCTCAATATTAATTGGTTTATTGGAACAGCCGCATCCAGTTCCCAAAGAACAATAAATTGGGACTGGATCAGCGGTTGAACCGCGGGTATAGAATAACTGGCTGGAACAAGCATAGTTATTATCGGAAGAATAACCGGCCACCAAAAGTTGATAGAAACCCGGTTCGCAATCTAGAGCCAAAGATAAAGAAGTAACATAATCCTTTCGGTCACAAGCTTGGCCATCGGTGGTTAAACCCCAATTAACGTCACAGTTATGGTAAGAAGAATCGGGGCATCTTCTAACACACAGCTTGCTGGTTTTAACATAAGCATTGGCCGTAAAAGTAACGGTTGCTGTTTGACCCCGGTTAAGGATACTGGTGGGATTGCTCAAAATCAGGTTATCAATATCCGGATAGACATTACCCGGAGGCGGAGGCAAATCGGACGGACAACCAGAAGAAGGGGTAATCTTAGAACATAAAGTGGGAGTGGGAGTAAAGGTAGGTTTGGTAAAGGGACTATTGGTAGCCGTTGGCCTGATAGTTGGGGTGGGAGGAATAGGAGTATTAGTTGGAGTTGGTTTTGGAGTACCAGTAGAAGTTGGAATAGTGGTTGCAATGGGCGATGGTTCAGTCTGGACATCTTCCACTTCAATTTCCAAACTGCATCTTAAATCGGGAACTGCTTCAATTTCAGCCTTGGGACGAAAAAATAACGGCAAAGTCAAACGCCGGCTGATTATTAGAGAAACCAAAGCCATACCCAAAAAAAGAACAGAAATAATGACAATTCTGAAAATTTTTTGTTTTTTCCTATTCATTTTTTTAATTTTAATACCAACCCGTTTCCTGATTAAACAGCATCGATTGAATAAGATATTTGCCTTTGCTATTAAATTGGTAAGGAATATAAAAATAACCGCCATATTTAAGGGTAGTTTCGCACCAAAAAGTGTTAGTAGTTTGAGACTGTATTAAAATTAATCCCTGTTTGTTGCACCAGCTTTGTTCTGCGGTGCCATTAATTCTAAATCTGGCTTTAATGTTTTGAGTACCGGTGTTGTAAGATTCCCCTTTGGTCACAATATACACCTCTTGTCCTTTCTTGAGGGTAAAAGGAGGATTAATTTCCTGCCAAAGTGTTTCTGAATTAGCAGAATACAATCTACAAGTTTCGCATTGGCCAAAAGGAGTTGGGGCTGGAGCTAAAGTTGAAGTTTGAATTGGAGTTAACGTAGAAGATATTTCCACAGTAGGAATTGGTTCATCGCAGATAAAGTCTTCCCCGCTTAGGCGGTCTCCCCAAATATTGTCGGTTGTAACCGGATGAATCCACCAGGAATACTGCTGGCCTTTGGTTATCTTTTGTTCATAGGAAGTTCCCCAAGTTCTATCAATACAAATATCTCCGGTGGAAATTTCTGTTTTTCCGCAGCTGCCATCCCAGCCATTGGCTTTGTTGTCTATCCTTACGGCATAACTGGTGGCATTGGTAATCGGATCCCAAGAAAGAATAACTTTTGTTTTTCCATTTTCTTCTTTACAAACAGCCCTAAGGTTGGGATTACCAACAGTGGTAAATTTGGAAATAAGGCTGTCGTTGTGCTGGCCTGAAGCACCTCCTTGCGTCGTCAAGCCATAACCGGCTCTTACATACCACTGGTATTCTCCCGGCCTATCCGGAAGAAAAGAACAGCTCTTTTTTTCTTCAGGAATAGTTTGAACCCAACCTAAGTCCGGCTTAGATGGGTTGGGAATACCGGTAATTTTACAAAGAGAAGAAAAATCAGCTTCTCCTGGTTTTTTGATAAAGACTTCATAGTATCTCCAGTCGGTGGGAATACCAAAACTGCCTTTGGCACATACATAGCCCCAGCAATCTCGGTCAGAAGACCCTCCTCCTTCATACTGAGAAATACACTGAGCGGGAGAATCCCATTTCCAGGTTCCGTTGCAATTTTCCCATTTTGGATGACTACTGGGTAGTTTCTCCCCGCATTTTTCTTTAAACCCTTCACCAAATGAATACCAGGAAAGAATAACTGGCTGATCTTCTACAACAGGAAAACCATCAGGAGGATATTTTGTCCTGGGCTTGGCTGGTCCTCCTTCTCCACAGGTCAAATCCCAATCCGTACACCAGGCTTCCGGACCGGTATTGGCAGAAGTACCATTCCCAATATTATTAAACCTTAAACACTTATGGCAATAATTATTAGGATCGGCATAACCACAGGCATATTGGAAATCGGGTCTGCATGACTGGTCTAAAAGACAGCAGGGAGCAGTGAGTCCATTTTCCCCACAAACACCCTCTTGATAAACAGTTCGACAAAGCGACTTATCGGCCGATAAACAAGTATTGCAATCACCGCAGGTGCCAAAACCCTTGCATCTGGCTCTTTCGGAAATTCCATCATGGGGATTCTCATCAACATCTTCACAACCCCCGGAACAATACTGTCTTAAACCATTAATATTAACTAAATAATTGCCTTCACAGTAGGAACGGGGAATGGGAGTAGGGGTTGAGGTAGAAGTAGGTGAAGGAGTGGGGGTGGGCGGTGTCAAACTTGGTCCTCCACAATAATCGCACAAATTAAAAAAATTCATAAATCCACATTTACCATAGTTTGTGCCACCGCATTTTTCCCAGAGCGGACAACAAGAATGAGGAGAGAAAGTAATGGCGGAGAAATAATCTCTTTCACAGCATATCAATCCGCTGGCACAATCTCGCTGTCCTGACGGTATTCCTCTATTAATGGCGGTACAAACAAATCCCGGCACACAAATATTGGGAGGAGGACAAAATCTCGGAGGTACGTTCCTAAGATCAACTTCAAAATCTTGACGTTTACCTTCACCCCCATAAAGTGAAGTCTCACCAGGAATAGCTCTGATATCAACAAGCCTGTTATCTTTGAGTAAATTAATATTAAAACTATAAGTTCCTGGCTTAATAAAAAAAAGTTTATAATTAAGAAAAATATCATCCCCAAAAGGAAGAAAATAAAATGCCTGACGATCACCAGGGCTAGCAACTATTAGTATCTGATTAAAATCCATTGTATTTTCATTTCTTAAAATGTGAAGCGTGCCAAAGATTCCTTGCCCTCTTAAATCAAACTCAAAATCTAGACGTTTATTTTCTCCTGAAGAAACCGTAATCTCCTCATATACTTCACTGAAAACGTAAACTAATTTGTCTCCTTTCCAAAATTCAAGAGCTGGTCTATAAGTGCCTGGGGGGAGGGCGATTCCGTATTGGGAATCAGTACCGGTATCTCCTACTGGATGCTTCTGATCATAAAACCAATTTCCCGCAGCATCCTTATATTTCAGCGCTACTTTATCGAACACAATTGGGAAATATTCATTTCTTAAAAGGTGAAGCGTGCCAAAGATTCCTTGCCTTCTTAAATCAAACTCAAGATCTAGACGTTTATTTTCTCCTTGAGAAACCGTAATCTCCAGTTCATTTAAATCAGGAAGAGAGTCAACAAATCCGTCTCCTTTCCACAAATCAAGATATGGCTTGTAAGTGCCCGGTGGTAAGGCGATTTCGTATTGGAAATCAGTACCGGTATCTCCTACTCCTACTGGATACTTCTGACTATAAAACCAATTTCCCGCAGCATCCTTATATTTCACCGCTACTTTATCAACGAACCTTATATTATTCGCATTTCCTAAAACAATAGAGGTGCCAAAGATTTTTTGCTGAGCGGCAATAGAAGGACCGGGGGGGATTATTGCACCCACAGAGCAAACTTTATAAATTGATTCAGACTCGCTATCCTCCCCGAGTGGAGTACGATAGTAAGGTAAATAAA
>PEVD01000035.1:0-5593 GCA_002780305.1 Candidatus Shapirobacteria bacterium CG03_land_8_20_14_0_80_40_19
TTTGGAAAGAATGATAAACTATGGTCCCGGCAAAGGTAGAAAAATTAGGTTATCCGAAGTAAAAAAATATTGGCACAAGCTAAATCTTTTTACTTTACAAAGAAGACTATTTGAACTTTTGATATGGGGAAAATACAAATCATCACCAAAAACCAAAAAATCATTCTTGATGAGATAAAAAATAATTCTTGGTTTAAAGAAAATTTTTATTTATCCGGCGGGACGGCCTTGAGCGCTTTTTATCTTCAACATCGTTATTCTGATGATCTTGATTTTTTTTCAAAGGAAGAATTTGATAATGAAATTATATTTTCTTTGGTTGAAAAATGGAGCAAAAAACATAAGTTTTCTTTCCGATCACGTTTTGTTGAAGTAGTTTATAGATTTAGTTTGGACTTCAAAGACAAGCAAAACATACTGGTTGATTTTGCTTATTATCCGTATAAAAAACTCGATAAAGAATTAGATTCTGAAGGGTTAAGGGTTGACAGTTTATTTGATATTGCAGTCAACAAGATGTTGGTTGTTAGCCAACGGACAGACATTAAAGATTTTATTGATTTATATTTCTTGCTGCAAAAGTTTTCTATGGGAGATTTAGTAGCGGGAGTAAGAAATAAGTTTGAAACGGAAGTTGAACCGCTGCTTTTGGCGGCGGATTTATTAAAAATTGAGGATTTTGAGTTTTTACCAAGAATGGTTAAGCCCTCAGGTTTAGAGCAGTTGAAAAAGTTTTTCAGGGTAAAAGCGAGAGAATTAGGGAGTAAGTCGGTCGATTAATTATAACTTCTGGTTTCCTTCGGGTGTTCAAACTGGTAAAATATTTTTGTGATAGGTCTTTCGGGGGATCAAAAAGCAGCTTTATCTAATTTAATTTCCTGGTTTAACAGTGAAAATAAAATATATATTACTTTGGGAGGATATGCCGGAACCGGGAAAACGACTTTAATTGGGATTTTGAGACAGAATTTTTTTGATCAGAATAAGAAATTAAAAGTCGCTTTTTGTACTTTCACCGGCAAGGCTTCTCGTGTCCTGAGGTCTAAGCTAATAGAAGCAAAAGCGCTTTTTCCACTGGATTTTGTCGGCACGATTCACTCGCTGATTTATTCTCCCATTGAAGATGAAAAAACCAAAGAAATTATCGGCTGGAAGAGAAAAGATGAAATAGAGGCAGATTTGATTATTGTTGATGAGGCTTCAATGGTAGACATTTTTATTTGGCAGGACCTGCTCTCTTATAAAATTCCGATTATTGCGGTTGGCGATCACGGCCAATTGCCGCCGATCAGGGAAAATTTTAATCTGATGCAAAAACCTGATTTAAAATTGGAAGAAATACACCGTCAAGCGAAAGAAAATCCGATTATCAAACTGTCAATCATGGCCAGAGAAACCGGAAAGATCCCGATTAGTTTCTTTGGCAGGAATGTTAAAAAAATATCTTATGGGGAGTCGGATTCTTGGGAAGCAGTAGAAGAATTATTAAAAAGTTATAACGAAGACACTATGATTTTGTGTGGTTACAATAAGACACGGATTAAAATTAATGACTTTATTAGAAATTCTTTAGGTTTTGAAAGTCCGGTTCCGCAAACGAGAGATAGGGTAGTTTGTTTACGAAATAATCGGGCTAAAGGAATTTTTAACGGTATGCTTGGATCGGTTTTTGATATTAAAGACAAAGAAGGAGATTTTTATAAAGCCCGGATTGCCATGGATGGAGAAGAAGGAATATATAAAGGCTTGATTTATAAGGCACAATTTGGCGCGCCGGAGCCGATTAACTTTACCAAAGAAAGATTCAGGCTTAGGACTCATGATATTTTTGACTTTGGCTATGCTTTGACGGTTCATAAAGCCCAAGGCAGTCAAGCTAAAAGGGTGATTTTATTTGAGGAAAGATTTTCTAAATCTAATGATGATGAGTGGCGGCGGTGGCTTTATACCGGTATAACCAGAGCGGAAGAAGAATTGTTTATTATTGGATAAGGAATCTTTAAAATTTGACAAGGAACTTATAGTGTGGTATAAAACGATATATGGCAGTTGAACTATCAAAATACCTTGAAGAACAGCTACGGGGTTTGCCCTTAGGCCATCCCGATAAAACATATTTAGAAGGTCTTTTAGAGGCCACAAAAGATTATAATGCGAGAGTTGATGGTGTGTTTTCTGTATTTAATAGCGTTGACCAAGCAGTGGAAGCATACAAATCCCAACCCCGTACTCCGGAATTAGTCACTCGAATTTTTCAAACAATTTGGCGAGAGCGAGGGAAATTTGTTGGTGCGACTTATGACATAACTCCGTGTCCATATACTCAAAAAGAGCTAACAGTTCTTGGGCAACAGGGTAAAAGAGTAGGTTATCTTCCTTTTGGGTTGGAAACACAACAAAACCGTAAGATTCTGGGCAAAATGTTTCCCAAGATGGGAAGTTATAGTGTCAAAGAAGGCAATCTTGTAACCAATAATGAAAATCCATCCGGCTGGTTTGATTATGAAACAGGAATTGACGCACCATACTTAAATACCACCGAAAAACAACTTACCGAAAGAGTTGCAGGAGAAGGTAGGAAGTTATTGAATTTAAATCAATATATTATTGCAAGCCAGGATAGCAATTCCTTGACAGGACAATATTTAGATGAAAAAACATTGGCACGGCTCGGTTCCCGCAACGGAGGTCGTGTTGTGCACGCCTGCTTCGATCGGGACGGCGTCTTGGGTGTCGATTGGCCGCCTCTCGGGCCTGACGATCACTGTCGAGGCTTGGGCGGGCGTTCCTCAGGAGTAAAATAATCTTAAAACTTTGATACTTTGAACTTTATTGTCGGGTCTTGACATGTTTCGCTTATTTTGGTACAAATAAGCTATGTTTGACCAGCAAGTATATACACCAGAGCAAACGGCAAAGCTGCTGCAGCTTTCTAAAAATACAATTTATGAGCTTATCAGCCGTGGGGAAATTGTGGCTAAGAAAATTGGCAAGGTTTATCGGATTCCTGCCAGTTCCATATATTTTGCCCTAACTGGTTTGGACTACGATCTTTATCAAGCTGAACAAAAAGATTTAAAGAATCTTCCAAAAGTTGAAGAAGAAATAGTTAAGGCAAGAGCCGGTTTATGAAAAAACTGCGATTATATACTGACTCCGATGTAATTATTTCTTCGCTAATTTCTCAATCGGGCGCGGCAAGCTTCATTTTTAGTTTAAAAAATATCAATTTTTTTGCCTCAAACTATTCAAAAAAAGAAACGAAAATAGTAGCGGAAAGACTTGGCTTAAAAGAAGGGAAAGTCAATGAATTGTTTGGAAAAAAGCTGGAAGTTGTTCTTTTGGAAGATGATTTGGAAAAAATAAAAGAGAAATTTGCTGATTGTGTAACTGATAAAAACGACGCGCATATTGTCGCCGGAGCAGTAAAAGCAAAAGCACAATTTTTAATTTCTTACAACCTTCGGCATTACAAAGCAGATAAAATTAAAACAGATTTTGGCATGCTTTTAATGACACCGGCAATGTTTTTACAATATTTAAGAAGTAAATAAAGATTCCTTGTCTTGACAAGAGTTCCTTGTTTTAGTATAGTAGTCTTACTATGCAATTATCGGCAACAATAACCAGTAAAAGACAGTTAACGATTCCAGTTGAACTTTTTAAGCGGCTGAATTTCAAGATAGGCCAAAAAGTGACGGTTTCAGAAGAAGCCGGCGCTCTTAAAATTGAGCCGATGGAGGCTTTGCTTGACCGCCTGGCTGGGTCGGTAAAAATTCCCAAAAGATTTGCGGGGCTGGGTCTTGAGGAAATAGTTGATCGGGCTAAAGCCGAATATTTCAAGGAAAGCAGATGATTTTTGTTGATACTAACTATTTTTTGCGGTTTTTGGTTCGGGATGTTGAGGAACAATACCAAGAAGTAAGGAAACTTTTCGAAAGAGGAATTGCTAAAGAAAAAAAGTTGTTCACTTCGCTTATCGTTTTATTTGAAATTTATTGGGTTTTGTCTTCGTTTTATAAAGAGGATAAAAGGGAAATTGCGAAAAAATTGGCTGAAATTTTGAAAGTGAAATTTATTTCTTTTAATGAAAGAGATTTGCTTCTTAAGGCACTGGAAGTTTATAAAACAAGCAATTTAAGATTGGAAGATTCTTATAATTTAGTCTTTGCAAAAGCAAAAAAAGCTTCAGATTTTGCTTCTTTTGACAAAGTATTGGTTAAAAAATTCAAACAGAAAAAAACAGGACAATAAATTGTTCTTTATATCCGCTGATATTTTTATTTTTTACGGACAGGGAAATTTGCGTTTACAATAGGAAATGCGGTTTTCTGAATATAATCAAGAAACGATTTGTCAAAACGGTTCGCGTACTTCTTAAGTTTGGTAATATCCAGATCCTTTAGATACCAATCGGTGAAGCTTATTTTAAGCTTTCCAAGATAAATAAAATAAAGCGTATCCAAGACTGCTTTCTCCGCTTCGGCGATATAAATACCGTTGATTAGATTAAATCCGAAATACAACTTTGGCTTTATGGTTCTGAAGATACATTCTATATTGTCAATAGTAATTTTTTTCGAGTGCCTGGTGGTAGCAAGAGTAGTGAGATAAGTTCCCTGATTAATTATTCCGTATTTTGACAGGGCTGACTCGAAACTGATATAACTGGGGTAATAAATATTTTGCGCTAGTTTTTCAACCTCGATATCCGTTTGTTTTAAACGATATCGTCCTCGGCAAACCGGAATAACAATTCCGTTTTTTACCATCCGGCTGATAATAGTGGTTACATTATTGCTGTCTTTAGGAAATAACCGTCTTAAATCATTGGTGCTGAATGTTTCAATATTTTTTTGGGTCAGTTCTTCGATTAAAATTCTGGCTTTCATTTGATAAACAAGCTTAATATATTTTTATGGTTTAAGGGAATAAAGGGATTTAGTTTATCCATAATCTCCTTTTGGCTGTATTTATAACGAGTTTCTACCGTAAAGCGTTTTCCCAGTGATTGATGAATATACCAAAGGTCAAATAGATCCCGCGGTTCTCGCCTTGCCTCCAGCAGCTCATATTTATCTTTCAACATCTCCGTTAGCTCAAAAACATCTCCGGTGACCGCAATATTATTGAATTGACTTTTTATCAAAGATACTTGGTATTCCCTTTTTTTGATTTCCTTGTTTATCTCAATTTTAATTCCAATAGGAATAGGCTTATAGTCCAATTTAAAACATATTCTGGCAAAAAAAGTATTCTTTTTGTTATCCATGTCTTTAACCTCTGCCTCAGGGAAAACACGAGGGATTCTAAAAACTAATTTTTTAAAATCAACAAATTCAGCTTCTTTTACTAGGGAAAAATCCAAATCTTCGGAATATCTGAACGAATTGTAAACCAGTTTTAGCGCCGTTCCGCCCTTGAAAATCAAACCGTTGCTCAAACTGCTTTTAAACAGGATGTCCAGCAAAAATATTTGATAATGCTCCTTAAGGATGTTATCAGTGGAAATTTGAGCTGATTGAGCAAATTGCTGTGTTTGAGCTTGTGTTAACATAATGTACATATTTGTACACTATTCCTACATAACTGT
>PEVD01000035.1:5630-5975 GCA_002780305.1 Candidatus Shapirobacteria bacterium CG03_land_8_20_14_0_80_40_19
TCAAGGGTTAGTTATAGACGACGAGCAGTGGCGCCGATGGCTTTATACGGGGGTAACGAGAGCAGAAGAAGAGTTGTTTATAATTGGTTAAAAATTTTTCTTGACAAGAAACTTATAGTGTGGTATAAAGGCGACACATGGCAACTGAACTAGATAAATTAGCTGAGTATTATCGAGGAAAAGGAAACAGCCCAAGAGCAAGTGTTTATAGTGCATTGGCGGCAGAAGAGAGGTCAACGGGTGGACCAGAAACAGTTTCAACTCCTGTAATTCCCGAAGGGGCAATACGCCTTCCCGATCTTACAATTGGCGGTAAAACTCCAAAACAACTGGAAAAAGCGCTTG
>PEVD01000028.1 GCA_002780305.1 Candidatus Shapirobacteria bacterium CG03_land_8_20_14_0_80_40_19
AAGAATAGTTGTTATTAAGAACGGTAAAGTCTTGGTTCAATATCGGCAAAAACAAGATTACTATCATTATATTGGTGGCCATTTGGAATATGGTGAAACGATTATGGAAGGCTGTATCCGGGAAGTGGCCGAAGAGTGCAGTGGAGCCAAATTCGAATTTAAAAAAATTCTCTATATCCGGGATTTTATCCTTCCGGAAGAAAATGAACATAGTGTGGAACTATTTATTTTAGGTGATATTGAAAAATTTGAAGAACTGGAACATCTTTTTGATCCCCAACATCCCGACGGTTCCGTTTGGTGTACTTGGTTGGATATGAACAATCTGCCAGATAATCTTTACCCTCACGCGCTTTCACAAAAACTTCTGACTGATTTTAAAAACGGTTTCCCCAAAGAAGGAGAATATGTCGGAAGGATGGACAAAAAAACAAATTAAGGTAATTTTGTTTGATATGGTTGGGGTTTTAATTTAAGACAATCCGGTAATCCGGTCAACGACCAACTGCCTGAATTCCGGAGAAAGACTGGCAAAATAGGCGCTGAAACCGGTTACCCTTACGATTAAGCCAGGGTATTTCCAAGGGTCCTTATTGGCTTCCAGTATTTGTTCTTTATTTAAGACATTTAAATTGATTTGCGTCCCGCCGTCTTTAAAGTGAGTTCTAATTAAATTTTCAAGAATTATGACTAATTCATCGCTGGGCATCAACCCCGGATCAACTTCCAATTGTAAAGGAGCGGTATTGCCCCAACCAAGCTGCTTGTTTACATTGGCAACGGCGTTGCTTAAGGCCGTTAACGCTTCGTCGCGCCTGAATCCCGGATCCGGATTGGATCCGTGTGAGATTTTCTCTCCTGCCTTGCGGCCATTGGGAGTTGCCCCCAGGACTTTCCCCATCGGAATCGTATTGGCCCAACTAAAAACGCCCGGAAGCATATTGTAACCATGAGGGGTCTTTTTTTCTCTTATCAGTTCAGAGAATGTTTTGGCTACTTTTTCCGCCCAATTATCGGCATCCGTTCCACCGGTGCCGTAACGGGGAATACGATTCATCATCAGTCTGATTCTTTCTCCTTCGGGTCCTGCCCAATCATTTTTTAGGTACTCGGCAATTTGGTCCCAGGTAAGCTTTTTTTCTTTCTCTACTCTTTGGCTTAAGGCGGCAAAGGAATCGGCGACCGTCGCCAGAGCCGCCCCGTCAACTCCTAGGTTAATAAATTCAACTCCGCCTCCGGAAGCATCGATTCCTTTTTCAATCGGTCCGTCGCAAAGCAGGTCCAAAACCAGTTCCGGAAAGACCTTTTGCATATTTTCAATCTGGAAATCAATGCTTTGGGCGGTCGCGTCAACAGCAATCCGCAAATGGTCTTGAAAATAAGTCCACAATCTTTCCGTACTCGGGGAAGCTTCTTTCTCCATCATGTCTTTAAAGGCGACCTCAAAAACTTTGCCGAAATTTATTTTTACACAGTCGTTTAGGGTATATTCTTTTCCCGGAATGGCGGACCAATGACAGCCGGAGTAAACTCTTTGCCGGCAGACTTCCAAAGGATAACCGTTCCTGGCAAATTCCCTTATCGTATTGTCGATGGCCAAGAATTTAGGCATAGCGGTTTTGTCCTCAACCATAATTTCAAGTCCTCTTTGAAGCAGTTTCGGATCAACGCTTTCCCCGACGCAAACTCCGATATTGGCCGGAATTTTCAGCCGGTGAGCCGCTTCCAAAACCATAAAAGAAACCTCATTGGTCGTGTCTTCGCCTTTTTCGTTTGGTCCGCCAAGCTGGATATAACCGGTGTCTTTTATCAAAAAACAGGTGATATGGAAAATGGCCTCTTCTTTATCAATTCTTCCTTCTATAAAATCCTTTTCATAAAAAGGCGTCAGTAGAGCGTCCAGTCTGCCCAGAGAACCGCTGCCGTTGTACATCCTGGCCGCCATTTGATACCAGGTCATCCATTGGCAGGCTTCGCGGAAAGTTTCCGGCGGTTGGTTGACAAGTTTTTCATTCATCGTTGCCATTTGAAGTAAGTTTTCTCTGATTGCCGGATCGGTTTCTTTTTCCGCCATCGCTCTTGCCTCTGCTACATTGTGAGTGATCCAGGCCTGGATGCCAACCGCCACGTTTTCCAGGGCGGTTAAAAATTCAATTTTGTCGGGATTGGCTTCTTTTGAGATTCTGATTTTATGCAGAATTCCCTGCCAGCCGATATCAAGACCGATGGCCAGGTCTTGGCAAAAATGCTGGGTGGCGCCGATGGCGCCGACCAGCTCATATTTTCTTCTGACATCAAGCAGGTCTTGGGGAATTTTGATATCGGGATTCCAGCCCGGTTCACGGTAAGAATTGAAATTGACCATATAACCGCCGAGAAGTGAACTTTGGGGATCAACATAAGGAGGATGGTTTTCCAGTAAACGGCGGAAATTTTTTCCGACCATTTCCGCTCCGAAAAATCCGCCGGAGGAATGATTGCTTTCTATGCCCAAGTGTTCATCATTCTTTATTCTTATGTCTGAAATTTCCACTCCGGAACCGCTTACCGCCTTAACTACTTCTCTTCTTTCCTCCGGAGGAGGGATAATGGCGAGATCATCAGAATCCAAAAAACCCGATAATTCCCGTTTTTCCCGGTTATGTCTTAATTTTGTCTCAACCAGTCCTTGGAGCCTCTTCGCGTAGCTAAATTCTTCCGTTATCGGAGCTTCAGGGCCGGAGACCGTCAGTGTTTCCTTGGTCATCAAAGAAAGTTTAACACCTTTTTTAACCAAAAATCAAACGGTTAACCGGAAGCCAAAAAATTTGGAGGAAGGACTGAAGATGGCGATGGCGTATTCCGGGTCCGGCAGTATCTGTTATGCCGGTGTTTGCTTAATTCACCCAAGATTCGGCGAAGTGGTTGAAGTCTCAGAAACAAAAACTAAAATGCAGTCGTTTTTCGAGGAAGAATTGAAGAAATTGGTTGACGATAAATTTTTACTGCGGTCGGGGGCATTGGGGATTTCCGAAGAAACCGCCGGTTTTACTTTAGTGGAATCCCTGTCCGGCTCTTATACCGGTCCTTTCGGTTTGCCGATGGAGATTGTCAGAAAATATCTGAAAGAGTGGGAATTGGTTTAATTTTTTTTGGAAAAAAGACCTTTGGTAAATTGGCTTTTTACTTAAGAAAGGGCATTTTTTAAGATTGAAAAAGCGCGGGAAATTTCTTGGCTTTCTAAAATAATTGTAAATTCCGAAAAAGTTGAAACCACTTCAACGACATTGATTCCCTCCCAGGCCAGAAATTTTAGAATCGTGTAGTAGACTCCGGGGGTCAAGACATTTTTTTCCGGCAAACGGATCGTAATTGAAGAGAGGTGGTCAGGCTGGTAAATAATTTTTTCTCTTTCTAAAATCGCTTTAACTTTATCTTTTAACTCACGGCTGACAATTATTGTGGTTTCGAAAATTCCCTGCGTTATCGTTAAAAAGTTTCTATTTTGGTTTTCGACCGCCTCAATAATTTTTTTGTGTTTTTCCGGAGAAAAGCTTGAATTTAAAATCGTAAATTCCAACAGATTTGATCTTAAGATTAAATCATGGTTTTTTTCCAAAACACTGTCAACTTGAAATTTGGAGGCTAATGTCTTTGGCCGTCTTTTTAGAGCCATAAGAACTGCTCCCTCCCGAACCTCTTTAAAGGTTTCTTTTCTTACCTCCGGTAATATCTGTCTAGCTAAAGCAGAAAGATTAATAATTCCGCTGTTGATGGCCTCCTCTAAAAAAGATTTTTTTTTAATGATTTGGTCTACTGCATTAGATACGGTTATCATTTGTTAAAAAATTAACATTTTTTATTAAATTTGTCAATTGTTATTAAAAATTTGACATAGCCTGACAGATGCTTATTATTAAAAAAGTTATTATTTATTTATTTAAATCTATGTCAAAACTATTCTCTATTTGTCCGGTCTGTGATGCCCAGGTTGTTCTTGCCGAAGGAGTGGAAGAATCGGAAATTATCAGTTGTTCCGATTGCCGCTGCCGGCTGGTGGTGGAAAAAATAGAAAAAAATACGGCCGCTTTAACTAAAGCGCCCGAAGTTGAAGAGGATTGGGGGGAATAAACCTTATGCCGACAATCGGACTATTTCATTCGACGGTTAGAGCCGAGGAAAAGCTGATTATCAGAGCCGCCCGGGAGAAAAAAGCGGGCATAAAACTGATTGATATCAGAAATGAAGTTTTTAATCCGCTGCATTACCGCCCCGATTTTGACATTGCCCTGGAAAGGTCGGTTTCTACGGTTAAAGGGGGGTATGCAACAGAATTTTTGGAAGCGCTTGGGGCGGTGGTGATTAATCCGTCCGGGGTGGCGAGAATATGCGAGGATAAATTTTTGACTTCGTTGGCTCTTCAAAAAACCGGTGTTCCCACTCTAAAATTTGCCATGGCTTTTTCCTTGGAGCAGGCAATGGCGGCGGTTGCTGATTTAGGCGGATTTCCGGTAGTGGTTAAACCGCCTCTTGGTTCTTGGGGCAGAATGCTGGCAAAAGTTAACGATAGAGATTCTCTTGAGGCCATCATCGAACACAAAGACGTACTGGGCTCACCTCAACAAAAGGCTTATTATTTGCAGGAATATATTCAAAAACCCGGCCGGGATATTAGGTCGTTTGTGGTCGGCGGTGAAACAATTTGTGCTATTTATCGTACTTCTTCTCATTGGATAACTAATACCGCGTTGGGTGGAAAAGCGACTAATTGTCCGGTAACTAAAGAGCTTTCGCAACTTTCCCTGCAGGCGGCCAAAGCAGTTAGGGGTGGAATTTTGGCGATAGACATTATTGAGACATCCGAAGGATTAAAAGTGAACGAAATAAACCATACCATGGAGTTTAAAAATTCTGAGGAGCCGACAGGCGTTAGTATTTCCGGAGCGATTGTCGATTACTGTTTGCAAAAAATTAATAGCAATGATTAATGTTTCTATTATCGGCGGTTCAGGTTATGCAGGTGGAGAGCTTTTAAGACTGCTTGCTTTTCACCCGAAAGTAAAGGTTAAACAGGCAACCAGCATGCGCTTTGCCGGCCAACCGGTCAGTCTTGTTCACCCCAACTTAAGGGGCGTTTGTGATTTGGTTTTTTGCGGGTTGGAAGAGCTAAAGCCATGTGATCTGCTTTTTGTGGCTTTGCCCAACGGTGAATCAATGGATTTAATGGCGAATTTTATGAAATTATCGCCAAAAATTATTGATTTAGGCGCTGATTTTAGATTACAGGACGAAAAAATCTGGGAAAATTATTATCATACCCCTCATACAAAATCCGCGTTGCTAAAAAAATTCGTTTACGGTGTTCCCGAAATTTATGCCGAGCAAATAAAAAAGGCTGATTATGTGGCCGGACCGGGTTGTGAAGCAATAGTCTCAATTTTATGTCTTTACCCCCTTATTAAAAACAATTTGATAAAAGAAGAGCCGATTATTGTTGATGCCAAGATGGGGAGTTCTCAGTCGGGAAATAAACCCAGCTCGTCTTCTCATCATCCGGAAAGAGCCGGTGCCGTTAGATCATATCAACCTGTCGGTCATCGGCATGCGGCCGAGATAGAACAAGTTCTTAATCAATTTGGCCAAAAGGTGACCGTTAATATTTCGGCAACAGCGATCGAAATGGTCAGGGGGATTTTGGTTACCATTCACACTTTTTTAAAAAAAGAGGTTGAGGAGAAAGAAATTTGGAAAATTTTACGAACCGAATATGGTGAAAAACCTTTTGTGCGGATTGTTAAAAAAAAACAGGGGCTTTACCGTTTTCCCGAACCAAAAATTTTACAAGGCACAAATTATTGCGACATCGGTTTTGAAAAAGAATCGAAAGGCAGTCGCCTGGTTGTTTTAGGGGCGATTGACAATTTAGTTAAAGGCACCGCCGGTAATGCGGTTCAATGTCTGAATTTAATGTTTGGTTTTGAAGAAAGTTTAGCCTTAGAGTTTCCGGGCTTGCACCCGATATAAAATGAGAATAAATTTTAAAGGTTTTATTGACACGACCTTAAGAGACGGTCAATCGTCACCCTTACTTTATGATACTTATAAATACCGGTTTTCTTTGGCAGAAAAGAAACAGATTGTTAATGCGCTGCTTAAGCTGGGCGTGCGTTTCTTTGAATTTTATTCGCCGGTGGTAAGCGAAGAAGAAAGGAAAAGTTTTCTGATCCTGAAAAAATACATTAAATCTTTAACCCCGGAAAAAACTTATCTCCTTGCTCACTGCCGTTGTCATCCGCTGGACATTCAGACTGCCCTAGGACTTGGCTTTGACGGTTTGAATTTATATATGGGACTTTCCGAGGAAGCGCAGGAAAACTATGGAAAAAGTTTACGGCAATTGTCGGATTTAATTGGAGAAATCGTCATATCGACCAGACAGAAAAATCCTTTGCTTTGGTTAAGATATAGCGGGGAAGACGCTTTCCGCACCTCCTTAAAAAATCTCTTTTTAGTCTATGATCGGATTGCGCAGTATGTTGATGCTTTTGGTTTTCCCGATACGACCGGAACAGCCACGCCGGAAAAAGTGGGGCAAAGAGTAAGAGCTTTTAAAAAACGGTATCCAAAAGTTAATCTGGAATGCCATTTTCATAATGACCGAGGGTTATCTTTAATAAATACAATGGCCGCGGTTAAAAATGGGGCAGAATTTATTGACAGTTCTATTTGGGGCATGGCAGAACGGTCTGGAATTACTTCAGTCACTGGTGCTTTGCTTAATTTTTACGAGATAGATAAGAGTTTGGTGAAGAATTTTAATCTGCAATTTGCTTATCCCCTGAATGTTTTAATGGCTTCAATTTTGGGCTGGCAGGTGCCATGGACCGAACCGGTTTCTTTAACTAATCGGACCCACATTGCCGGTGTTCACCAGAAAGCGGTTTTGGGGCATAAAGGTTATGAAGCTCACCAGCTGGAAAAATTTGGTATTACTAGCCAGCAGCTGCTTTTAGGCCCTTTAAGCGGCTGGAACTTTATCTATTATTTCTTGAAAGAAATGGAAAATTATATTATTACTCCGGAGGAAGCGAAAATAATAACGGCTGATTTTAAAAAACAAACCAAAAAATTAGGAAAGAAAATTAAACCGGAAGAGATTTTAAACCAGTTGGCAAAATCTCATTCCTTAACAAGAACTTCCATTCCAAAAAAATTTGCTGACAAAAGAAAGGAGAATTTAGGGATATGATTATTGTCAAAGCCGGCGGCGGCAGTAATATTAATTGGGATTTTATTGCCGAAGATTTAGCCAATCTGGTAAAAAAACGAAAATTCGTGGTTGTCCATGGAGCTAGCCGGCGGCGAGATGAAATTGCCGAAAAACTAAGTTGCCCGACAAAAACAATTATTTCTCCTTCCGGCGTCAGCAGTGTTTATACGGACAATGAAGCTCTGGCTATTTTTTTGATGGTTTATAGCGGGCTGGTTAATAAACAGATCGTGGCAAAAATGCGGTCGTTTGGTCTTGATGCGGTCGGTTTATCCGGGGTGGATGGAGGACTTTGGAAGGCAAAGGCCAAAAAGGAAATTTTTGTTAAAGACGGGGATAAAACCAAGCTGATAAAAAATAACTTAACTGGCAGGGTGGAGGAAATTAATACCAAATTAATAAATCTTCTTTTGGGAAGTGGTTACTTACCGGTTATTTGCCCGCCGGCAATCAGTTTTGAGAATGAAATTGTCAATACCGACAATGATTGGGCGGCGGCGGTGATGGCCGGTCAGCTGGAGGTAAAAGAGATTGTCGTTCTTTTTGAAGCGCCGGGTTTGTTAAGAGATCCGAAAGATGAAAAAACCAAAATTAGCCGGATAGAAAAAGAAAAACTGGCAGATTTTTTGGTTTATGCGCAAGGCCGGATGAAGAAAAAGATATTAGGAGCGAAAAAAGCCTTTGAATTAGGGGTGGAAAAAATTTATTGGGGTGACGGCCGGATTAAAAATCCGATCATTAATGCTCTTGCCGGAAAAGGGACAGTTATCGAATAAAAATGAAAGACTATCAGTATTTACAACAGAAATATTTAGTCAACACTTATCCTAACCGCGGGCTTGTTTTGACAAGAGGAAAAGGGGTCTATCTTTATGACCAAAACGAAGAAAAATATTTAGATATGATGAGCAATTACGGCGTAAATATTTTTGGTTATAATCATCCGTATTTGTTGGAAAAACTATCAGATCAGTTAAAAAAACTTATCACCCTTCATTGCAGTTTTAACAATGATACCCGCGCCATGTCAGCTGAAGCCTTGGTAAAAAGATGCGCTGGTGGTTTAACTCAGGTGTATTTTTCTAATTCAGGAACGGAAGCGATTGAGGCAGCTTTGAAATTTGCGGTTTTGGCAACAGGTAAAAAGAAGTTTATTGCTTGTAATAATGCTTATCATGGTAAAACACTGGGAGCTTTGTCCGCAACCTCGGGAGAAAAATATCGGGCGCCTTTTGAGCCGTTGTTTTGGAACTTTAAGCACATTGCTTACAACAATCTTTTAGAATTAGAAAAGGCAATTGATGATCAAACGGCGGCATTTATAGTTGAACCGGTTCAAGGTGAAGGGGGAATAATTTTACCCGATGATAACTACTTGACTAATGTGAGGAAAATTTGTGATCGAGCAAGAATATTACTCATACTGGATGAGATTCAAACCGGGGTTGGTCGAACAGGATATTTTCTTGCCTCCGAAAAAGAAAAAATTAGCTACGACATAGTTTGTCTGGGAAAAGGATTGGCAGGCGGGATTCCGATCGGGGCGAGCTTGGTTTCTCAAAAAGTTGCTTTAAAAATTCCCAAACTGATACACAGTTCGACTCTTGGCGGTAATCCCCTTGCCTGCGGGGGAATATTAGCGATTTTGGAATTGCTTGATGAAAAAACGTTAAAAAAAGTTGGCCGGTTAGGAGATTATTTTATTCAACAATTAAAGACAGTTAAGTTGCCATTGGTCAAAGAAATCAGGGGTAAGGGTTTAATGATTGGTGTCGAGCTGGACGACAAAAGAAATGAAATTTTAAGACAGTTGCAAATTAATAAAATTTTAGCAATACCGGCAGGGGAAAATGTCGTCCGTTTTCTCCCTCCCTATACTATAGAGAAAGAAAATATTGATCTGGTGATAAAAAAGTTAAAAGAAATACTAAATGTGTAGATTTTTACTCGCTAAATTTGAAAATCCAACAAAACCGGAAGAATTATTGAAAGAATTTTCTTCGATGGCAAAAAAGTCTAAAGCTTATGATGGAGATTGGCAGGGAGACGGTTGGGGAATTTCCTGGGTTGACGAAAAAGGTCTTTGGCAAACAAGAAAATCTTTACTCCCGGTTTGGGAAGAGGGAAATACTTTTGAGAGTTTCCCTAAAACATTAATTTTGGCGGCTCATGCCAGAAGCGCTTCTTTTCCGAATCAAAAAGGTGTCATTGAATACAATCAACCCTTCGTGGACGAACCTTACGTTTTTGTTTTTAACGGTTTGTTGAAAAAAGTTTCTCTTTCTTCGCGAATACCCGGAGAAATCGGCAGTCAAAAAATCTGGTTTTTGTTAAGAAAGCTGTTGAAAAGATTACCGCCGTTAGAAGCTTTAAAAAAAGTTAAAAATGTTTTGCGTGAAGGCGCGGTTGATCTTCAGGCTCTTAATATCGGTTTGTGTGACAAAAAAAATCTTTATCTTTTAAATTATTATTCCCAATATCCGGATTATTACCGGCTGTACCTTTTGGATCACCTTGGCAAAAAAATAATTTGTTCAGAAAAACTGGTAGGGTTTGATGATTTTAAACCATCACCACTGATTGTCCTAAAGTTGTAACCCGCTTTGAAAAATTGGTACAAATTCCCAGTGCATATGCACTATTAATTTGTCGTAGTTTTAATTTGACAAATTCTTATCGTACGTACAATTAAAATCTGTCACCTTTTTTGTACCAATAGTATAGAGGACTTTTGGCGGCCTACATAACTTTTGGCAATTGGTGGTTGGATTTATTTTTGGTTTGTGTTAATCTGGGAATACGTTTAAAATAAATCGCTTGCAGGTAAAACCGTAAAGCAGACCGGCAAGAAACGTGATGATTTCGAAGAAAATGTAAATTATCTTGCGAGGCGATATGTTTGAAGATCTCGCAAGATACAAATTTGGAAAGTAGTTGGAAGGAGGGAGGTGAAGTAAATGTTTAAAGTACAGAAAAAAGACGGAACAATAGAAGATTTTGACCGCAGTAAAATTGTCAATGGTGTGGTTAAGGCCGGATGTACTCCGGAAGAGGCGGAAAGAGTTGCCGCGGAAATTGAAGTTTGGTTGCCGACGGTTGCCGTTGACGGAGTGGTTCAATCAACCGACCTTCGGACGAAAGGGCTGGAAGTAATGAGAGTAGTGAATCCAACATGCGCGGCGACTTATGAGTCATATCAGAAGCCGGTAGAAACGCCGCCGGCTCAATAAATTTGTGGATTGATTTAACCTATGGGTTTTGTTAAAATAGGGATCTCCGCTTGAAAATTGGCGGAGATTTCTTTAATGACAAAATTATGGCGCAAATAACCAAAACAACACAAAGAGACGTCCCTCTGGATAAAGTCCGGAATATCGGCATTATCGCCCATATTGACGCCGGTAAGACTACGACTACCGAGCGGATCTTGTTTTATACCGGCAAGACTTACAAGTTGGGTAATATTGATGACGGAACCACGGTGACTGACTGGATGGATCAGGAAAGGGAAAGAGGCATCACCATTGTTTCGGCGGCAATTACCACTTTTTGGAAAGAATGCCGTATCAATATCATCGATACCCCCGGCCACGTTGATTTTACCGCCGAAGTGGAGCGGTCGCTGCGGGTTTTAGACGGCGGGATTACCGTTTTTGACGCCGAAGAAGGCGTCCAGTCCCAATCAGAAACAGTTTGGCGCCAAGCGGACAAGTATCATGTCCCCCGGTTAATCTTTTTGAATAAAATGGATAAGCTTGGGGCCAACTTCAAAGGAACTTTGGAAATGATTAAAGACCGGTTGGGGGTAAAATTGGCAGTTTTGGCTTATCCGATCGGGGCGGAACAAAACTTTAAGGGGCTAATTTTACTTTTGGAGAAAAAAGCTCTCTATTGGGACCAGGATGCCACCGGCATTAATTTCGAGGAAAAAGAAATCCCCGCCGAGATGCAGGCAGAGATTGCCCAAGCCCGGCATGAGCTGATTGAACAGATTTGCGCCGAAGATGAAACCTTACTGGAAAAATATTTGAAAGGAGAAGAGCCAACCCTGCCGGAATTAAAAGCTTCTTTAAGGCAGTCCGTCATTGCTTATAAATTGGTCCCCGTTTACAGCGGTTCTTCCCTGCGTAATAAAGGAGTCCAGCCGCTTCTTGACGGAGTAATCGATTTTCTTCCCTCTCCTTTAGATGTCCCCCCGGTTTTAGGCATTAATCCTAAAACAGGAGAACAGGAATCCAGAGGGCCAACAAAAGAAGAACCGCTTTCCGCCCTGGCTTTCAAAATCCAGGTTGACCCGCACGTAGGAAAATTAACTTATTTGCGGATTTATTCCGGAGTATTGAAAGCCGGTTCCACTGTTTACAATTCAATCAAAAAAGATGAGGAAAGAATCGGCCGTTTGCTTTTAATGCATGCTGATAAAAAGGAAGAAATTATGGAAGGATACGCCGGTGAAATTGTGGCGGCCATTGGGTTGACCAAAACCGGTACCGGCGATACGCTTTGCGACCATACCAAACCAATAATACTGGAGTCAATTAAGTTCCCCGAGCCGGTGATTTCTCTGGCAATTGAGCCGAAAACAAAGGCGGATCAGGAAAAATTAGGCCTTGCTCTCAACCGTCTTGCCGAAGAAGACCCGACTTTTAAAGTAAAAATTAATCATGAAACCGGCCAGACGATTATTGCCGGAATGGGTGAGTTGCATTTGGAAATTTTGACGGAAAGAATGAGGCGTGAGTTTGGCGTTGACGCCACCACCGGCGCCCCCCAAGTTGCCTACAAAGAAACCATTACCAAAATTGCCGAGGGTGAGGGTAAATATATTCATCAATCGGGAGGCCATGGCCAGTATGGTCATTGTTGGCTGAGGGTTGAACCAAAACCGAGGGGCGAAGGCTATGAATTTGTTTCAGAAGTTAAAGGCGGGGCGATCCCGGCCAACTTTATTCCGCCGATTGAAAAAGGAGCCAAAGAAGCGATGGAAAACGGAGTTTTAGCCGGTTTTCCCGTAGTTGATGTGAAGGTAGTTGTTTATGACGGGTCATTTCATGAGGTCGATTCTTCGGAAATTGCTTTTAAAATTGCCGGGTCGCAGGCGCTCCGGACGGCGGTGCGAAATGCCGGTTTGACCCTGCTTGAGCCGATCATGAAGGTGGAAGTGACCACCCCGGAAGAATTTATGGGTCCGGTAATCGGCGATCTTTCCAGCCGGAGAGCGCAAATAATGGGGACGGAAATCCGGGGGAATGCCAGAATTGTTATCGCTTTAGTCCCGTTGGCGGAGATTTCCGGATACTCAACTACACTGCGCAGTTTGAGCCAGGGAAGGGCCAATTATTATATGGAACCTTCGCATTACCAGGAGGTTCCCAAAAGCGTTATTGAAACGATTGTTGCAAAAAGAGCCTGAATTTGGTATATTGGTAAAGATATTGACTTTGAAGGTGGACAGTAGAAAATAGAAGCTGGATTTTTGAAACTGGAAGATAGAAGGTGGAAGTCTACCTTCTGATTTCTAACTTCAAGATCTAACTTCAAGTTTCTGTAGTCTATCGTCAAAAATTATTTATATTATTTATAGGAGGAACAAATGGCAGAAGCATCAAAAACATTCGTGCGGAACAAACCGCATTTAAATATCGGTACCATCGGTCACGTTGACCATGGAAAAACCACTCTTTCGGCCGCGATCAGCACGGTTTTAGCCAAACAACCGGGTAGCACGACTAAAGCTTACGGATTTTTCGATATTGACAATGCTCCGGAAGAAAAAGAAAGAGGAGTGACCATCAATATTTCCCACATTGAGTACGAAACTGAAAAGAGACACTACGCTCATATCGACTGTCCCGGCCATGCCGACTATATTAAGAATATGATTACCGGGGCAGCCCAAATGGATGGAGCGATTTTGGTCGTTTCCGCCCCTGACGGCCCGATGCCGCAAACCAAAGAGCATTTGTTGCTGGCCAAACAAGTCAATGTGCCGGCCTTGGTTGTTTTTTTGAATAAATGCGATATGGTTGACGATCCGGAACTGCTGGATTTGGTGGAAATGGAAATAAGGGAGCTTTTAACCAAATATCAATTCCCCGGAGATAAGACTCCGATTATCCGCGGATCGGCGCTGAAAGCGCTTGAGGGAGATGCCGAGGCAGAAAAAGGGATTTTAGAGTTAATGAAACAGGTAGATGAATTTATTCCGGAGCCGGCAAGGGAACTTGATAAGCCTTTCTTAATGCCGGTGGAGGATGTTTTTTCTATCAAGGGCCGGGGTACGGTGGTTACCGGAAGAATTGGCCGCGGCGTGGTCAAAGTCAATGAAGAAGTTGAAATTGTCGGCATCCGCCCGACCAAAAAGTCAGTGGTGACAGGGGTGGAAATGTTCCGCAAAACCTTAGACCAGGGCCAGGCGGGCGACAATGTCGGACTTCTTCTTAGGGGAATAGAAAAAGAGGATGTTGAAAGAGGCCAAGTTGTGGCTAAACCGGGTTCGGTTACTCCTCATACTAAATTTGAGGCGGAAGTCTATATTTTAACCAAGGAAGAAGGAGGAAGGCATACGCCGTTCTTTTCCGGATACCGGCCTCAATTCTATGTTCGGACAACCGATGTGACCGGAACCGTGGCTCTTCCCACCGGAGTTGAGATGGTTATGCCCGGAGACAATGCCAAGATGACCATTGAACTGATTGTTCCGGTGGCAATGGAAGAAGGCTTGCGATTTGCTATCAGGGAAGGCGGTCATACGGTCGGAGCCGGCGCAATCTCGAAAATATTGGCATAATTAATTTAGAAAAACAAGGAGTCTCCTTAAGTATTCAAGGAGACTCCCTAAAGAAAATAAAAAGAACTTTAAAAAATGGATAAAGGTCGAATAAGGATAAGACTAAAATCATATGATCATCGGGTGGTTGATGAAGCGGCAGCAAAAATTGTTGAAACTGCCATGCTTAGTGGGGCTAAAGTAACCGGCCCTATTCCTTTGCCGACCGGAAGAAAGCTGATAGTTGTCCTTACCAGTCCGCATACCGACAAGGACGCCAGAGATCAGTATGAAATGCTGACCCACAAAAGGCTTATTGATATTACTTCTCCGACGCAAAAAACAATCGAAAGCCTTCAGCACATGGAATTGCCTGCCGGGGTTGATATCGAGATCAAAATGTAATATAATCTTAATGATGTTGGAGGAAAAAATCTTTTAACTTTATTTTTTTAGGGTTAGTAAAAAGAGCGTTTCCAACGCTCTTTATTTTTGGAAAAAATGAAATCAGTAATTGTGGCCAAATCAGAAATGCAAACCGTCTTTGATAAAGACGGGCAGGCTTTTGCCGCGACCGGTCTTATCGCCCGGCCTTGGGTGGAGGATTTTAATCTTGGGGATATGGTTTCCGTAACCGGTATTTCCAAAGGAAAAGGCTTTGCCGGGGTGGTTAAAAGATGGCATTTTAAAGGCGGACCGAGGACTCATGGCCAGTCGGATCGGGAAAGAGCCCCGGGTTCCAGCGGTCCAACCACGACTCCGGGGAAGGTTCATAAGGGAAGCCGCCGGCCGGGAAGAATGGGGAGTGAAAAAGTTACCGTTAAAAATCTTGAAATTTTGAAAGTTGATTCGGAGGCTAATTTTATATGGGTAAAAGGAGCTGTTCCGGGGAGAAAGGGCGCCTTTTTGGTTATTAGTAAAATCTAGATGAAAAGCGTTAAATTAGTGTCCATTAATCAGCAGGCGGAGAAAGCCGGCGAGAAAACCGTCGGGGTGGATTTTTTTGGCATCCGGTCCAATCCGGTTTTAGTTTCCCAGTCGGTAAGGAAATTTTTGAGTAATCAAAGAAAGGGTTACGGGAAGGCCAAAACCCGTGGGCAAGTTAACGGCAGCGGAGTGAAAATTTGGAATCAAAAGGGGACGGGACGAGCCAGGCACGGTGATAGACAGGCGCCAATCTTTGTCGGCGGAGGCAAGGCCCATGGACCGACCGGGAGGCAAAAATACAGCCTGCGGCTTAACCAAAAAATGAATCAAAAAGCGATCTATTCCGTTTTAAGCTCAAAACTTGAAGAGAAAAATCTCTATTTATTGGAAAATTTTAAGATTACTAAAACAAAAGAAGCCTCTTCTTTTTTGGAAAAGGCGAGAAAAAATCTGAAATTAGAAGGGAAAGTGATGATATTGCATGGCCCAAAAGAAGAAATAGTTAAATATTTTCGTAATTTGGTACGAACAGAAGTGCTTAACGCGGCGAATATTAATGTTTATCGGCTTCTTAAGGCGGGGTCGCTTTTAATTACTCAGGGTGGGCTGGCGGAGATTGTTAAAGAAAATGATTAAATTTGAACCCATTATCACCGAAACAACCATTGCCAATGCTCAAAAAAATTGGTTCACCTTCCGGGCCTTACCCTTGGAAAACAAAAATAGTCTAAAAGAAAAAATTGAAAAAACGTTTAAAGTTGATGTTTTGGCGGTAAAAACAATGGTTATGAAAGGGAAAAACAAAAGATCGCTGAAAAGCAGGAAAATCATCAAGCAGGGCGACTGGAAAAAAGTTCTGGTCAGATTAAAAGACGGCCAAAAAATTGATTTGTTTGAACTGGGGGGGAAGTGAAATAAATGGCAAACAAGCTGAAAAAAATATTAAAAAAGAAGGGCGGCCGGGATAATGCGGGGCGTGTTTCCGTCCAGCACCAAGGCGGAGGCAGTAAGAATTTTTTGCGGAAAATTGATTTTAAAAGGGAAAAAGAAAACATTGTCGGGACTGTCCGGGCCATAGAGTATGATCCTAACCGCAATGTTCAAATCGGCTTAATTTACTATTCGGACGGCGAAAAAAGATATATCCTTTTGCCGCTCGGGTTAAATATCGGTGACCAGATTGTTTCCGGAAGTGACGTGGAAGTAAAACTGGGCAATTGTCTGCCCCTTTCCGGTATTCCCATTGGAACACCGTTTCATAATTTGGAATTGTCTCCGGGAAGGGGCGGCCAGATGTTGAGAAGTGCCGGGACAATGGCCTTGATTTTATCCAAAGAAGCGGGGATGGCTCAAATTAAGCTTCCTTCGGGGGAAACAAGGTTTTTTTCTTTATTGTGCAAAGCAACTATCGGTCAGCTGGCCAATACTGACCAAAAACTTAAAAAATTAAGAAAAGCGGGAGATAGCCGGCATCGGGGGATCAGACCAACAGTTAGGGGTGTCGCGAAAAATCCCCATTCCCATCCGCACGGAGGAGGAGAAGGCCGCAGTGGAATAGGAATGCCCGGACCGAAAACTCCTTGGGGTAAACCGGCCCGGGGTAAAAAAACCAGAAAAAGAGTAAAATACAGCGACAAATTTATTATTAAAAGAAGAAATTAATAAAAAATATGGGAAGATCAAGCAAAAAAGGACCGTATTTGGATGAAAATTTGGTTAAAAAAGTCGCGGCCCAGAAAGCGGCTGGGAAAAAAGAGCCGATTAAAACTTGGGCGAGATCGTCACAACTTTCCCCCGAGTTTGTCGGCTACACTTTTTTGGTCCATAACGGGCGTGCCTTTATTAGTGTTTTTGTGACCGAAGACATGGTTGGACACCGGTTGGGTGAATTTTCACCCACTAGGACTTTTAGGGGCCATGGCCAAGTGGTAAAGAGAACTATGGACAAAACATAGTAAATAATCCCTTGCAAATAATATGGAAATAAAAGCGAATGTTAGTTTTATCAGAATGAGCGCTCAGAAATTGAGACTGCTGACTGACGGTTTAAGAAATTTAAGCCCCAAAGCGGCAATGCAAAAATTGCAGTTTCATCCTCAAAAAGGAAAGATTTTTTTTGAGAAATTGATAAAACAAGCAGTTGCCAATGCCGTCAATAATTTTAAATTGTCTGAAGAAAATTTATTTATTAAACGGCTTGAAGTTAACGATGGTCCGGGCTTGAAAAGAATGGATAAATCTCACGGAGCGAGGTTTGACCGAGGGATGATTAAGAAAAGAAGCTCAAAACTGCTTTTGGTTTTAGACGAAAGAGAAGCAAAAAAAGTAGAAGTTATTAAGAAAAAAGAAGGAAAAATCCATGGGACAAAAAATTAACCCTATCATTTTTAGGATCGGTAGTAAATATTCTTGGAGTTCTATTTGGTTTGCCGATCATAAGGCTTTCAAAAAGACCCTGCTTGAAGATATTGCTTTAAGGAAATTCTTGATGGATAGGCTTAAATTGGCCGGAATCATTGGGGTAAAGATTGAAAGATCAATAAATAAAATAAAAATTACCCCCCAAGTTACCCGTCCTGGGGTAGTTATCGGCCGGGGAGGAAGTGGATTGGAAGAGCTTAAAAAACAGCTCTGCAAAATGGTTTTTCTGCCCGATCCGGAGAAAAATTTAGAAATTTCACCCCAAGAGATAAAGAATCCTGATATTTCGGCCTATTTTGTGGCCCAGAAAATTTCGGAACAGATTGCCAAGAGAATGCCCTATAGACAAGCGGTAAGAAGAGCAAGGGAAAGGACGATGACCGCCGGGGCAAAAGGGATTAAAATTGCCTTGTCCGGCCGGATTGCCGGAGCGGAGATTGCCCGCACGCAGAAATATACAAATGGTTCAATTCCCCTTCAAACCCTGCGGGCAAAAATAGATTTTGCCGATGTGCCCTCACTTACCCGGTCCGGTTATGTCGGGGTTAAAGTTTGGATAAACCAAGGAGAAAAAGATGTTATCGCCTAAAAGACAAAAATTTCGAAAAGTGTTTCGGGGAAAGAATAAAGGGTTTTCAACCCGGGGCTCAAGTTTAGCCTTTGGTGAGTTTGGACTGAAAGCTATTGGAAGAGCACTCATTTCTGCCAACCAGATAGAGGCTTCCCGAAAAGCAATTAGCCATTATACCAAAAGAGAAGGAAAAGTCTGGATTAGGATTTTTCCCCACCGGCCAATTACCGCCAAAGGAGCCGGTGTGGGCATGGGGGCCGGTAAGGGAGACGTGACCGGGTATGTTGCGGTAGTCCCGCCGGGAAAAATGTTATTTGAGCTTTCCGGTATTTCGGAAGAAGTCGCCAGGGAAGCTTTTACCAGAGCGAGTTCAAAATTGCCCATTCCCACAAAATTTATGAAGAAATAATAAAATGAAAAAGAAAATAAAAGAAGAATTAAGAAACAAATCTGTTCCCGAACTGGAAAAAGAAATTTCGGGAAAGGAGGAGGAATTAGCCAGAGGAAAGATGGATTTGAGGGTGGGCAAGGTCAAAAATACCAGCGCCTTTCGGTTTATGTCGGATTATTTAGCTGTTGCCAAAACAATTTTAAAAGAAAAACAATTAAAAGATATTTAAAAAAATGAAAAATTTAACCGGACGGGTTATTTCAACCAAAATGCAAAAAGTAGCGACTGTTTCGATTGAGCAGTCCCGTAAACACCCGCTCTATGGAAAAATCATAAAAAGAAATTATAAAATTCATGCGGTTAACAAAATCGGGGCGAAGAAGGGAGACAAAGTTATAATTACCGAAATCAGACCGGTAGCGAAGACAGTTAACTTTGTCATTAAAGAAATTTTAGGCAAAGAAACCAAAACAGAAAAAAAGGCAAAGCCGGCCAAGAAAACGGCGGTTAAGGAGAAAAAATAAATGGTTCAATTAAGAACGATATTAACACCTGCCGATAATTGCGGCGCCCGCAGACTGCGGGTGATCCATATTTACACCGGTTTTCAGAGAACCAAGGCCACGATGGGAGAAACAGTTTTGGCAGTGGTTGACGGCGCCGATCCGAATGGAGTGGTTAAAGACAGCGAGAAAGTCAGAGTGGTAATTGTGAGGGCTAAGAAAGGAATCCGCCGGACCGACGGAACTCATATCCGGTTTGACGACAATGCGGGAGTGATTATTGACAAAGAGGGCAATCCGATAGGAACCCGGGTTTTTGGTCCGGTTGCCCGCGAAGTTAAAGAAAAGGGATTTAATAAAATAGCCTCACTGGCAAAGGAAATGTATTAAAAATGAAGATAAAAAAAGGCGATAAAGTTAAAATGTTATCCGGAAAAGATAAAGGCCAGACAGGTACAGTTGAGCGGGTTTTTATCAAAAAAGGGAAAGTTTTAGTCGCCGGACTCAATCTTTATAAAAAACATCAAAAGCCCAGGGGTGAAGGGAAACCGGGGGGCATTGTCAGCTTGGCTCGGCCGGTCTTGGTCTGTCGGGTTGCGCTTCTTTGCCCGAAGTGCGGAAAAGTAACGAGAGTCGGCTATCAGATATCCGGAAAAGAAAAATTTAGAATTTGTAAAAAATGCAAAGAAAAAATATGAATTTATTAGAAAAATACCATCAAGAGATTATTCCTCAACTTCAGAAAGAAATGGGAGTTAGTTCTGTTATGGCGGTGCCGAGAGTGGTTAAGGTAGTCATTAATGTCGGTCTTAAAGAAGCGAAAGATGACAAGAAAGTTTTGGAAACGGTCGGAGCATGGTTAGCCGTGATTAGCGGACAAAAAGCAAAAATCTGTCGGGCCAAGAAGTCGATTGCCGGATTCAAATTGGGGAAAGGCCAACCGATTGGTATGGCCGTTACTTTAAGAGGCAAAAGAGCCTTTGCCTTTTTGGAAAAACTTTTTTCAATTGTGTTGCCGAGGGTTAGAGATTTTTCCGGTTTAAGCCTTAGCGGATTTGACGGTCAAGGAAATTATTCTTTGGGAATAAGCGAGCAAACAGTTTTTTCGGAAATTGATTTTTCAAAAATTGATAAAGTCAGGGGGTTGCAGGTAACGATTGTCAGCAGCGCGAAAGATGACCAAAAAGCAAAATTGTTATTAACAAAATTAGGAATGCCGTTTGTAAAGGAGTTGAAGGATGGCCAGCAGAGCAAAAATAATTAGAGAAAGCAACAAAAAAATGTTAAAATATGAAACCCGCCATCGCAACCGGTGTTTACTATGCGGGCGACCCAGGGGTTATCTGCGGATGTTCGGTTTGTGCCGCCTCTGTTTTCGCAAGTTTGCCAACAGAGGGGAAATACCGGGCGTCAGGAAAGCGAGTTGGTAAAAAATATGGATACTGTTGCCAATTTTTTGATCAGAATTAAAAATAGCAGTTTAGCGGGTAAACAAAACCTGGCTGTTCCTTTTTCTAAATTTAACCACCAGATGGCCATAATCTTGGAAAAAGAGGGTTTTCTGGAGAAGACTTCTTTAGTTGAAGAAAAAGGGAGAAAGAAACTGGTGCTTGCCTTGACCAAGAAAGACAAGAAAATTTCCAAGATAGAAGTTAGGCGAATTTCGAAGCCCGGAAGAAGAGTTTATGCGAAAGCAAGTGATTTAAAAAGGCTGCGCGGATCTTGGATTACCGTTGTTTCCACCCCAGAGGGTTTGTTTAATGCCAAAGAAGCGTTAAACCAGAATTTAGGGGGAGAAATTATTTGTAAAATTGCCAAAATTTAATATGTCAAAAATCGGTAAGAAACCAATTAAAATTGCTGAAGGAGTGAAGGTTAGTTTGGAGGGTAAAACACTGAATGTAAATGGACCCCTGGGAGGAAGGACAGTAGTTTTACCGGAAGGAATTGAAGCGGTGGTGGGGGAGAAAGAGATCAGCTTGACCAGGAAATCAGACGGTAAGAATTTTAAAGCCCTGCACGGGACATACGCCCGGCTGGTTCGGAATGCTATTACCGGGGTCAGAGAAGGGTTTGAAAAGGTTTTGGAAATTGTGGGAACCGGGTACCGGGGACAAATGGAAGGCAATACTTTAATTCTTTCGCTGGGCTATTCACACCAAATAAAATTTCCTGCCCCGGAAGGAATAAAGCTTTCGGTTGAAGAAAACAGCCGCCTAAAAATTTTTGGAATTGATAAGAACTTGGTAGGAACGGTAACTCACAATATTAAAATTCTGCGGAAACCTGACTCCTATAAAGGGAAAGGGATCCGTTACTTGGGTGAAAAACTGCGCCTTAAACCGGGTAAGGCAGCGGCCAAAGCCGGACCGGCGGCAAAATAATATGGAAGATAAATTTAAAAAGCGATCAAGGAGGATGGCGAGAACTAAAAGCCGTTTACCGCAAACAGGCAACCGTCTTTTGGTTACCCGCTCTTGTAAATATATTTTTGCCCAGGTTATCGATATTAAGACCGGTAAAACCCTTATTGGGTTGTCTGATAGAATTTTTACGGCTGAAAAAAAAGAAAAAATGACTAAAACCGAAAACGCAAAGGTTTTTGGGGAGAAGTTCGCCAAGGAAGCAATTGGCTTAAAAATTAAAGAGGTTATTTTTGACCGCGGCGGTAATCTTTACCACGGCCGGGTGAAAGCCTTTGCAGAAGGGGCGAGAGAAGGAGGATTAGAGTTCTAATGATGGAGATTTTCTAAAATCCTAAACTCAAAACTCTAAATCCTAAACAATATCAAATGTACAAATTACCAAAATCAAAAACAAATGTTTTGAAAATTTGTGTTTATAAAATTTGGATTTATTTAGAATTTAGTGCTTAGTATTTAGAATTTTTCAAAATTATGGCAAGATACGAAGAACCAAGAGTAGAAAAAGAATTTGAAGAAAAAGTTGTTCAGGTTAACCGGGTTTCCAAGAAAACCAAAGGCGGGAACCGGATTTCTTTTTCTGTTTTGGTGGTGGTCGGTGATAAAAAAGGCAGGGTCGGTGTAGGCTTGGGAAAATCCAAAGAAGTTGCCAGCGGAGTGGCAAAAGCGGTTTCATACGCCAAAAAACACTTGATTACCGTTCCTCTTAAGGGCACGACTATTCCCCATGATGTCCGGGTTAAATTGGGGGCGGCTGAAGTATTACTGAAGCCGGCGCCGACAGGATCGGGCCTTATTGCCGGAGGTGCAGTCCGGGTGGTGGTGGAGGCGGTAGGAGTCAGAGACATTTCTTCTAAAGTATTGGGAACCAATAATAAAGCCTCTAACGTTTATGCTTGTCTAGAGGCGCTGAAGAAATTAAGATGAACCTATCAACATTAACTAAATTAACAACTAAATCGAAAAAGCGGATTGGCCGCGGTTATGGGAGTGGTCGCGGCGGTCACGCTTCAACCCGCGGTTCTAAGGGCCAGAAAGCCAGACGAAGCATCAGTTTGATTTTTGAAGGTTCAAAACTTAAAAAATCATGGGTCAAACGGTTGCCTCTGCTTCGGGGAAAAGCCAAATTTAAATCTCACAATTCGGGTTCATATCTGGTTAATTTGGACCAGTTGGCGGTTTTTAAAGATAAAGATGAAATAACACTGGCTTCTTTAAAACAAAAATCGATTTTGCCAAAACGCCTCAAAAGTAATATTCCGGTAAAGATTTTAAGCCGGGGCGAATTAAAGGCCGGCTTAACGGTCTTACTTCCCTGTTCAAAGGCAGCGGCGGAAAAAATTAAAAAAGCCGGCGGAACAATAGGAGAGGAGAACATAAAGTGATTGAAAGAATTTTTACTGATCTAAAAACAGCGGTAAAGATTCCCGAACTGAAAAAAAAGATTCTCTTTACCGCCCTTATTTTGTTTATCTTCCGTTTATTGGCGCATATTCCGGTGGCGGGGGTTGATCTGGTTTCTCTTAAACAGCTTTTTTTAAACAACCAATTTTTAGGGTTGTTGGATGTTTTTTCCGGAGGAACATTGGCCAATTTTTCCGTTATGGCTCTGGGTTTGAATCCCTATATCAACACCTCAATTATTTTTCAGTTGCTGACAATGGTTTTTCCTAAATTGGAAGCGCTTTCCAAAGAAGGTGAATACGGCCGGGAGAAAATTAATCAGTATACACGGATGGTAACTGTCCCCTTAGCGGCTTTGCAGGGTTTTGGCATGTACGCCCTGCTTCACGGTCAAAAAATAATCGGCAATCTCTCCCCTTTGTCTCTCGTTGCCATGATTGCGACGATGGTGGCGGGAACAGTTTTTTTGATGTGGTTGGGAGAGTTGGTTACCGAAAAAGGGATCGGCAATGGGATTTCCATGATTATTTTTGCCGGTATTGTCGGCCGACTGCCGGTTTCTTTTATGCAGACAACTTCAGTGCTTGAAGCAACCAACATTTTTAACCTGGTGGTTTTTTTGGTCATGGCGGTGGCGGTGATCGCCTCGGTGGTTTTTATGGAAGAAGCGGTCCGTAAGGTAAAAATCGAGTATGCCCGCCGGATATCCGGCGGCAAAATGTATGGAGGGCAATCAACTTATTTACCCTTAAAAATTAATCAGGCGGGGGTAATTCCGATAATCTTTGCCGTTTCTTTTGTTCTTATCCCTTCAATGTTGGGTCGGTTTCTTTCCCAAGTCCCCCAAAAAACACTGGCTTCGTTTGCCGCCGGTTTGGCCAATTTTATGAGTCCCGGCGGTATTGCCTACAACTTGATTTATTTTTTCTTAGTAGTGGGTTTTACCTATTTTTATACGGCGGTTATTTTTAATCCGGTTAAAATTGCCGATGAAATAAAAAAACACGGCGGTTTTATTCCGGGAATCAGGCCGGGTAAACCGACCGCTGATTTTTTAAGCGGGATTTTGACTAAAATTACCCTGGCGGGAGCGCTTTTTTTGGGAACCGTGGCAATACTGCCCTCAATCATGCAAAAAGCGACGGGAATTTCAACCTTGGCGATTGGCGGAACGGGAATATTAATTGTGGTTTCGGTAATTTTAGAAACCTTCCGGGTGATTGAAAATATGATTCAAATGCACGGATACGAGAAATTCCTAGATAAACACTAATAATTAACGGATTAACGGATTACGAATTAACGAATTCGTTAATCTTTTAATCTTTTAATTTTTTAATAAATATATGAATCTTTTAATAGTCGGACCCCAGGCTTCAGGTAAAGGGACACAGGCGGAAAAGCTGGTCGATAAGTTTAATCTTGCCCATATTGAGATGGGAGGCTTGCTTAGAAACATGGCCAAAGAAGATTCTTCTTTTGGGAAGCAGGTAGCCGAGTTGATAAACAGTGGTCAATTGGTACCCGACGAAATGATTATTGAGGTTATTAATAAATATTTGGCTAATATTGGAAAGCTTGACGGAATTCTTTTTGATGGATTTCCCCGGATTGTTTCCCAGGCGGAGTATTTCGATAATTTTTTAAGCCAAAAAGGGCAAAAGCTGGACTTGGTAGTTTATTTGACTCTCCCCCGTGAGGAAGTTTTTAAAAGACTAATCAATCGAAGGATTTGCAGTCAGTGCGGAAAGGTTTTTAATATTTTGACTAACCCGCCCAAGGTCGAGGGGATTTGTGATTTTTGCGGGGGAGCGCTGGTTATCAGGGAAGATGACACTCCGGAAAAGATAAATAAAAGGCTTGACGGATTTGAAAACAAAACCGTACCGATGATTGAATATTATAAGCAAAAAGGGATAGTTGAAAAACTTGACGGTAATCGGCCGATTGAAGTTATTTTTGATGATGTTGTTGAAAGAATGAAAAAGCGGGGACTGCTTTAAAATGGCTAAAATTAATTTGAAGACTCCGCAGGAAATTGCCATCGCTGCCGAAAGCGGGGAAATATTGGGCAGGATAATGGGCGAGGTTTTTAAAAAAATTAAGCCAAGACTTAATACTCTGGAAATTAATGATTGGATAGAAGAAAAGATTATTCGGAACAAAGCCAAACCTTCTTTTAAGCTTGTCCCCGGTTATCACTGGGCGGCCTGTGTCGGGGTGAACAATGAAGTGGTTCACAGTATCCCTCGTAAGGACAAGATTATTAAAGAAGGAGACTTATTAAAAATTGATGCCGGGGTTTATTGGCGGGGGTTTCACAGCGATGCGTCGTGGACAACGATAGTGGGAAATCAGAAATTAGATATTAGAAATCTAAAATTTTTGGAAGCGGGAAAAGAAGCTTTAAAAAAGGCGATTGAGGCGGCGAAGCCGGGGAATCGTGTTGGTCATATCAGCCAGGCGATACAGCAAACGATACAAAAAGCGGGCTACAGTCCGGTGGAAGTGCTGACCGGACACGGGATCGGCCGTAAACTGCATGAGGAGCCGTTTATTCCCGGAGTTCTTAAGGGTGACATTGGGAAAACAGAACTAATACGGCCAGGAATGTTGCTGGCAATTGAGGTCATTTATAATCAAGGAAAGCCGGAGGTGGTTATGGAAGATGATGGCTGGACTATTTCTACGAAAGATGGTAAAATGTCGGGGCTGTTTGAAGAGACGGTCGCGGTTGGCGAAAACGGGCCCCTAACTTTAACAAGGGTGGGGGATTTTTTATGTTGAAAAAGGACGAAATTGAAATAGAAGGAACGATAACCGAAAATCTGCCTAATACTACTTTCAGAGTGGAAACAGCCGACGGCAGGCAAATATTGTGCGTCATGTCCGGGAGGATGAGACTGCACCATATCCGGGTTTTACCGGGTGACCGGGTGAGGGTTGTTATTACTCCCTACGATCAGGGAAAAGGGAGGATAACTTATAAACTTAAGTAATTAGTAATAAAAAGATGAAAGTACAAGCGTCAGTCAAAAAAAGGTGCCGTTCATGCAAAGTAGTCTGCCGTCGGGGGGCAATTCACATTGTTTGTAAAAATCCGAAACATAAGCAGAGACAGGGGTAAAAAATAAGAAGCACAGAAGTAAAGTTTCAAAGATGCAAAGAAAAACAACTCTGAAACTTTGAAGCTTTGTGTCTTTGAAGCTTAAAAAATATGCCGAGAATTATTGGAATAAATTTACCGGAAGCAAAAAGAATTGATATTGCCCTAACCCATATTTTCGGGGTTGGCCGAAAAAATGTGGTCCGGATTTTAAGTGAAGCTAAGGTTGACGGAGCGAAAAAAGCCGGCAGTTTGTCGGATGAAGAAACTACCAGATTGCAAAAATCAATTGAAGGCAACACAAAAGTTGAGGGAGATTTACGGCGGGAAATTCAAGAAAATGTTAAAAGACTTAAACAAATTGGTTCTTACCGCGGAAGAAGGCATATTGCTAACTTGCCGGTGCGCGGGCAAAGAACCCGGAGCAATGCCCGGACCAAAAGAGGCAAAAGGGTGACCATCGGGGCGCTTAAAAAAGATGATTTGGCAAAAAAACAGCAACCGGAACCGATAAAAACCAAATCAGCTTAAGATATCAAAATTATTTAAAAAAACATGGCGGAAAAACAAAAAACGCTGTCAGTTGCAAAAATTAATGTTTTGGCGACTTTTAACAATACGATTATTTCAATTGCCGACACGGAGGGAAATGTTTTTTTCCAGGAATCGGCTGGATCAAGCGGATTTAAAGGGGCGAGAAAAGCTACCCCTTATGCGGCAACAGTGGCAACGGAAAAAGCTTTAGTTAAAGCAAAACAAATCGGTTTAAAAGAGGTTGATGTTTATATAAAGGGCCCTGGTGTCGGCCGGGATGCGGCCTTGCGCGCGGTTAGGGCGGCAAATCTTAAACTGCGCTTGATTGCGGATATAACCCCGATTCCTCACGATGGAGTCAAGCCGAGAAAGAAGAGGAGGGTTTAAGATGACAGCCATAAGAGAAAGGAAGTGCCGGCTTTGCCGGCAGTCGGGGAAAAAACTTTTCTTAAAAGGAGAAAGATGTCTTTCCAAGTGTCCGATTGACCGCCGGGGGGCAGTTCCTCCGGGTCAGCACGGGAATAAACGGAAAAGGAAGCCTTCCGAGTATGGAATTCACCTGTCGGAAACAATGAAAGTTAAGCGGATTTTTGGGATTAATGAGCGCCAGTTGCGCAATTGCTTCAGGCAGGCAAGAAAGGTGAGAGAAGCAACAGGAGAGTCGCTTTTACAAATATTGGAATCAAGGCTTGATAATTTGGTTTACCGTTTGGGCTTTGCTTCTTCAAGGCGCCTGGCTCGCCAACTGGTTGATCACGGCCATGTTTTAGTTGATGGGAAAAAAGTGAATATTCCCTCTTTCCTGGTCAAAGAAAACCAGTTGGTTTCACTGGGAGGGAAAGCTCTTAATTTAACTGAAGTAAAAAAGAAACTGGAAGAAAAAGATTATAAACTTCCGGTTTGGTTAGAGCGAAAAGTTTCTGTCGGTAAACTGTCCCGGTTGCCTAAAAAAGAGGAAATGGAAACGGAAATTGACGAGCAATTGCTGGTTGAATATTATTCCAGAAAGTAAAATTTATTATTTTAGCAATTATTTATTTTTTTAAATTAAAGGAGTTTTATGATTGAACCAAATTTTCAGATGAAGGTCGAAAAAGAAAGCCGGGATTTCGGAGTTTTTACTCTTGAGCCGTTACAGCGGGGTTACGGCCAGACTTTGGGCAATGCCCTGAGAAGGGTGTTGCTTTCCAGCCTGCCGGGAGCCGCGATTACCAAAGCCAAAATTTCCGGGACCAAACATCTTTTTTCTACCTTGAAAGGTTTGAAGGAAGATATTGTCGAATTCACCCTGAACGTTAAAAAAATCCGCCTCGCTTACAGCGGAGATAAACCGGTTAAAATTTCTCTTTTTAAAACCGGACCGGGACCGATTCTTGCCGGTGATTTTGAAGTTCCTGTCGAGGTGGAAATTATTAATAAGGATTTGGTTTTAGGCAACCTTTCCGACAATTCCTCTCATTTTAAAGGAGATTTTTGGGTTTCCTCCGGATATGGTTATGTTCCCTTTGAAGAAGCGCCGTCTGAAGAAATAGGAATTATTCCGCTTGACGCAGTTTTTACACCGGTAAAGAGGGTGAATTACAAAGTCAGTGCTACCCGCGTCGGCCGGGTGACTGATTTTGATAAACTGACGCTGGAGATTATCACCGACGGGACGGTTAAACCAAAAGATGCTTTAATTTTCGCCGCCAAAAAATTGTCAACTTTTTTTACCCAGATTTATAATCCCAAAGGAGTGCCGGTTGACGAGGAACTTCCCGAAAGACAGCTCGACGACCAGGAAGAAAGTCTGACGGTTGAAGAATTGGGTTTACCGACCCGCATTGTCAATGCTCTTTTGAAGGTCGGAGTAAAGAATGTGGCCGATTTAAGAGAGACCGGTTTCAAAAAACTTTCCAAGGTTAAAAATCTGGGCGGGAAGTCGCTGAAAATAATTGAAGCCGCGCTGGTAGAAAAAGATATCAAGATGGAAGAATAAAATGAGAAAAAAAGTTTTTGGTTATCAGCTGAATAGAGATAAAAATGAGAGAAAAGCCCTTTTCCGTTCTTTGGTTTCGTCTTTAATCGAAAAAAACGAAATTCAGACTACTTTGGCTAAAGCGAAGGCGATTCAATCTCAAACGGAAAAACTGATAACAAAAGCTAAAAAAGGAACCTTATCCGACAGGAGAGTGGCACGGCGGTTTTTAGTAAAAAAGGACTTGGTTAACCGCCTTTTCGAAGTGATTGCACCTATTTTTAAAGATAGAAATGGCGGATATACCCGCATAATCAAAACCCAGATTCGGCGGGGAGATGGGGCGACTCTGGTAAAGATTTCATTTACGGAGGAAATCCCGGTGGTCGAAAGAGAAAAAAAGAAGCCGGCGCCGGAAGTCAAGACCAAAAAAACACATGATAAAACCAACTAAAAAAACACAAATAAAATCTGCCTGGCACATCTTTGACGCCAAAGATCAAATTTTGGGTCGCCTGGCCTCAAAAATTGCCCCAGTCTTGTTTGGCAAGAGTAAGCCTTATTTTGTCCGCAATTTGGATTGCGGGGACCACGTGGTCGTTGTTAATGCTTCTTTAGTTAAAGTGACGGGTAAAAAAGAAACGGAAAAAAAGTATACTTCTTTTTCCGGTTATCCGGGAGGGCTAAAAACACTATCGCTTTCTCAGCTTCGGGAGAAGAAACCGGAGAGGATAATTGAAAAAGCGGTTTTGAATATGTTGCCAAAGAACAAGCTCCGCGATCAGTGGATGAAACGCCTGCATGTTTTTGCCGGCGAAAAACATCCCTATGAAGAAAAATTTAAGGAGAAAAAATGAAAAAAGAAACAAAGAAATACACTTATGCCATTGGGAGAAGGAAAAGAAGCACGGCTCGAGTGAGGCTTTTTGCCGGGAAAGGGCAAATAGTGGTTAACGATAAGCCGGCCGACGAATATTTTAAAGATGTTCCCAAGGTGGTCTATTTAAAGCCTTTTGCTGTTGCCGGTCTTGAGGGAAAATATTTTGCCACGGCCAGAATTATCGGTGGTGGGACAACCGGCCAGGTAGGGGCTTTCGTTCATGGGGTAAGCCGTGCTTTGATAAAAGTTGAAGAAGAGAAGTACAAAAAAGTTCTTAAATCGGCTGGCTTGTTGACTCGTGATCCTCGGGAGAAGGAAAGAAGAAAGTTCGGTTTAGCCCAAAAAGCCCGCGCCAAAAAACAATCCCCAAAGAGGTAATAAAAATAATGTCATTGCGAACGCAGTGAAGCAATCCCGTACGGAGTTGCACCGTTTCATATAAGACAAAGGTTAATTGGTATAGCTTCTGAAAAGAAAGACGACCTTTTTAGTACTGATATAGAAACTAAAGGAAGATCAAGGTGGGAGGTAGCTCGACTTGCATTTGTTTCTTATGCTAGGAGTTCACTCCCTGATTATGATCAAGTAAAAGAGTGTATTTTTTATCGACATTTTTCGCCATTTTTAGAAAAAGTAGTAAATGGGATAGGGTTAGATGATTACAACTCCCATTCAATAGACCAGATAGCCAATACCTGGGTAGAAGCATGTTTTAGGAGTATGGCGACTGCAGATTTCAACCAAAAGAATGATCCTGCGGCTGAAGATGTAACAATTACTTACAAAGAGTGGGCTATCATTTTTGGTGACATAGTATTGGGTGAAGTAGTTGTACCTTTGCAGAGACATTCATTATCCTAGTCCTTCTGTCCTCTCTTGTTCTTCTTTTCCTTATGTTAAAATTAACCGATGAAAACAGTACGAATACTTCTTATCTTTCTTTTTTTCTGTCTTTCTGCCGCGGCCATAATTTTTTATCTTAACTTTCGCGGTTTTGGCAAGAATCTTCCCAAAGAAAGATATATCGTTAAATTCAATGCGGCTGATGAACAAGTTATCGACGATTTATATTCAAAAGGTTTTATCAGGAACAAAAAAATCTTCTTTTTTGTCTTGGATTTGCTTTGCCGACAAAGGACTTGTTCTGAGTCCACCGAATCGGCGGATCGAAGGATAGAGCCGGGAGCTTATATGATTTCTAAATCCCAAAATGCATATCAGTTGTCAGGCGTTTTTCTTTTCGGGCCTTTTCAAAAATGGGTTACTATTCCTCCGGGAAAAAGGAAAGAACAGGTGGGGTTAATTTTGAAAAAATCCTTGGGTTGGCCGGATGATATGGTTTTGAATTTTATTACTATTGCCAAGGAAGGTTATCTTTGGCCGGATACTTATTTATTTAATACTGATTCAGACCCCAGTCAGATAGCAGACAGGCTAAAAAATGAATTTAATTCCCGTTTGGATACTCTGTTTAGCGATTTATTGGCCAAAAATATAAAAACCGACACGGCAGTGAAATTTGCGTCTTTAATTGAAAGAGAAAGCGGCAGTTTGGAAGACAAGCCGGTAATTTCAGCGGTCATCTGGAACCGTTTGGCTAAAAAGATGAAGCTGGAAATTGATGCAACGGTCCAGTACGCAATTGCTGACGAAGAATTTAATTCCCTGATTACTAATTACCAATTACTAATTACTGACGATTTCTCTTTTTGGCCAAAACTTGGCGCCGGAGTGGTTAGAACGATTGATTCTCCTTATAATACTTATAGAGTTGCCGCCTTGCCGCTTGGCCCGATCTGTACTCCGTCTTTGGAATCGCTGCAGGCAGTGTTAAATCCAGCTAATACCGATGCTTTGTATTATCTGCACTCATCCGATAAACAAATCCACACCGCCAAAACCTATAAAGAACACCAGGAGAATATTAAGGAATACTTACAATAATTTTTCTTTATTTTTTTATCACGTTTTGCCTTTTGTTAATAAAAATTTATTACGCTAGCGTAATGAATTTCCTAAGGCTAAAAAACAAAAATTTAAAGCTAAAATTGTTTAGTAAATTTTTATCTTTCCGGGCAGTTTTTGGCACGGGAGAAACCGGCGGCCTGCGCTTCTTTTTCCGTGCAAAACCAGTCTTCGCCTAGATCTTTTTCTACAATGGTGAATTCATACTGGGGACAGCCCGGAAAGTAATATTTGCGCAAATTTGAGTTTTTGTCGGTATTGCCTTTAATCACACATTTCGGATTGTCGGTATTTTCTGTCTGGTAACAAAGAGAACTGAAAATACCGATTTTTTCCGCCTTTGCCCGATCAGAGGTAGTTTTCAATTCTTTGGTAACCGAAGTCTGATCAGAGTGATATCTGGCCCAGCCGGATTTAAGCATTTCTTTGTTGATTAGTTTGTTTCCCAGATAAACCAGGGCCATCGCCCGGCCTTGGGTATCAAGAAGTTTTTCGGTGAAAAGAATTTCTTTGTTTAGAACCAGTTTCTCCAAAGTTTCTTTCGCTTGGTTCCCCCCGCAGTACTCCAGTTCCGGTGCGTCAACGTGCCTTAATCGCAGTCTGACTTTTCCTTCCAAAACAATTGTATCCCCGTCAATCACCCCGATTACCAAAGTCCCCTGGGACAGAGATTTATTTTGAAAGAATTGATAAATGTTCAAAATTAAAGAAGAAACCAAAACCATCAAAACAGGAATTAAAAGATTTTTTAGCTTCACATCTAATGTTACACTAAAAGGCAAAAATTTTAAAATCAGCTTCGCAAGGCCTCCCCTTTTGGCCTCGGATTAAATATCTTCAATAACCGTTCTTAGGTGAGAATATTGCAAAACACCTTTGACGAACTTTTCTGTTTCTTTTGTACAGATAATTTTATTTACATTTCTGGAAAGTGGACGCAAAAGCAATTTGCTTAAAAAAATGGGATATTTTTTATTGATTTTCCAATCAATTTCCTTTTTTTGTAAAGATAAAATAATCGTTTTAAAAATTAAATGTAATATGTTGTCTTCTTGCAAGGAGTCTCCTTGCATGCGTGCGGGGAGACTTCTTGCGGAATATCCTTCAATTAGAATATTGGTGTCAACTTTTTTTATGTCGTCAATTTTTATGCCGGCTTTTTGGCAAGCCTCCTTAATTAATAAAGGGGTGTATCCGTATTTATGAAGACTGTTGATTTTACCTTGTGAGGTGTCGCCGTAAAGATAAAGCATTACCAAATCGTCCTGGCTTTTAAATTTTTTTAGTATGGCGGGGATATTGGGAACCCTGATGGTAATTTTGCCGCTGCTTATCAGAACTCGCCCGCATTCTTTGAGGAGCCTTGCCCCTTCTTCTTTAGTCAGATGCTCCAAAACATCCTGCATGATTATTTCCGAAACGCTGTTATCGGAGTAAGGAAGTTTCTGGGTTAAATTAAGAACAAAGTCTGGTTTGGTCTTTGGATCGGCATCAATATCAATATAACCGTTTCTCTTATCTTTTCCACAGCCAAGATTTAGCTTAATTGGTTTATTCATAACAATTTTTGCAGGATTTTTTCTTCATGTTCCCAGAGTTTAAAGTCCGCCAGTAATTTTTTGGCCAGACTTATTTCAACCCATTTTATTTCATCATGCTCGATTATTTCTTTTGTTTTTCTTTTAGCTGGCCGGCAAAGATAATAATGAGTGATTTTATGAGCGACGGTGTCATCGTTAAGATTATAATCTGACTTTAAACTGCCGATTTTACGAAGGACTTTTACTTCGTAGCCTGTCTCTTCCAAACATTCTCTTTCAACCGTTTGTTTGTTGGTTTCACCCACCAGCTTGGTTCCTTTGGGTAAATGCCAGCTGTCATACGGCCATTTTTCTGTTATAAATCGGTGAAGAAGCAGGATTTTGCCTTTTTTAATAATTACTCCTCCGCACGAGGTATGAAAGGGGTATTTTGGGGTTGCTCGATACTCTTTCATAAGATAATCTGCTGTAAATCATCGGGAATAATTAAGTTCCCGGGAAAACTTTTTCCAACCTCACTCTCAATTTCGCTTTTTTGGCTGATATCATAGAAGTGAAATAAAACCAGAGTTTTTACTTTGGCTTTTTGGGCGATTTTTCCCGCTTCGAAAGGCGAAAGATGAGTTAGAAAAGGTCCGTGTTTCCGGAAGCTTTCAACCGGAACCGAACCGTCAAGCAGCAGTAGGTCGGAATTTTCCGCCAAAATAATAATATTTTCGTTGTAATTGCAGTCGCCCGAGTAAGCAAAACTTTTACCTTCGCTGTTAATTCGATAAGCAACCGAAGGAAAATATTGGGGAACGTGAGTGACTTCTTTTGTTTCGATCTCTAAATTGTTAGTTTTTTCTTTATCATTGGTATGTTCTCTGATAATTATCCGGTAAGTTTCTTGTTTTTCCGGAAACATGATTTTTCGAAGTGACTGGTAGTCTTTTTCAAAGCCTTTATATCCATGAATAATTAAATCTTTTTTTCTGGCTTTTTGAGGAAAATACACACCGGTAACCAGTATTGATTGTAGAAGGGGAATAAGATTGGCTAAATGATCGGCGTGGGAATGGCTGATAAATATTTGGTCAATTTCATTTAAGTTAATCCCGATTTCCATTAATCCGCTCAAACACCCCCAACCGCAGTCAAAAAGAAGTTTTTGGTTTTTTGTTTCAAGTAGAAAACAAGGAGCCCTTCTTTCCTTTTTAATTATTGCCGTTCCGGAGCCGATTATAGTCAGTTTCATTTTTTTAGCCTCGTAAGGCCTCCCCTTTTGGCCTCGAATTATTTTTTGTCGGGGGCAGCAGTACTGCCCTGCTCACCTCACGCACCCCATGCGTGCGTTCTACTATCTGAACTAGCCCCCGAAATATCGTTATTTTATCAATTTTAGATATAAAAAGAAAGGAAACAGGGTTTATTGATTCTTGAAAAATATCTTATATTATGTTTAAATCCAGTTACTATGAGCAAAGACGATAAGGTTGAAGAGAATAAAATTTCCCCAAAACTTCAGGCAATTAATGTTGCCATGGAGCAAATAGAAAAACAATACGGGAAAGGTTCGATTATGCGTCTTGGTGAAACCCCGGCCGGCAAAGCCGGAGCGGAGGCAATTTCGACCGGGGCGATTGCCCTGGACATTGCTTTGGGCATTGGCGGGGTGCCAAGAGGCAGAATCGTCGAAATTTACGGCCCTGAGGCCTCTGGAAAGACCACCATTGCCCTTTCTATTATTGCCCAGGCCCAGAAGCTGGGTGGGGCGGCGGCGTTCATCGACGCGGAGCATGCGCTTGATCCGATTTGGTCGGCGGAAATCGGCGTAAATTTGGATGATTTGCTTGTTTCTCAGCCCGATACGGGTGAACAAGCGCTGGAAATTGTCGAAACTTTAGTTAGGAGTGGTGCCTTGGACGTGGTTGTCATTGATTCGGTGGCGGCTTTGGTTCCGCGGGCGGAGATTGAGGGTGAGATGGGCGATGCAATGGTTGGTGTTCAGGCCCGGTTAATGTCGCAGGCCTTGCGTAAACTTACCGGTGCGATTTCCCGTTCAAAAACGGTGGTTATTTTTACCAATCAGCTGCGCCAAAAAATTGGGGTAATGTTCGGTAATCCGGAAACAACCACGGGTGGCTTGGCCTTAAAGTTTTATGCCTCAGTTCGGATGGACAGCCGTAAAATCGAAACCTTAAAAGAAGGGGAAGAAGTTACCGGTTCACGCCATCGGGTCAGAGTGGTAAAAAATAAAGTGGCTCCTCCTTTTAAAATGGCGGAGTTTGATATTTTGGCCAAAGGCGGGGTGTCTAAGTTCGGCGGGATTTTTGATGTTGCCCTGGATTTGGATATTTTGTCTAAATCGGGCGCCTTTTACCGCTATGGAGAAATAATGTTAGGCCAGGGAAAAATCGCCGGAATTGAATATTTAAAAGAAAACCCAAAAGTTATAAAGGAAGTTGAGGAAAAAATTTGGAAAGCGGTCAAAAGCGGCAAGGTGGTGGAAGAAAAAGTGATCGGCGCCGAGGCGGAATAACCAACCAAAATGGAAGACATCTCCGAATATTTTGATAAAGTACTAAGCTTTTTATCTTATCGGGCCAGGAGTGAATACGAAATTGATTTTTATATGCTCCGCAAGGGCTGGTCGGAGGAAACAAAGAAAGCTGTTAAAGACAAATTAAAACAGTTAAAACTGATTGATGATGAGGATTTTGCCCGCCAGTGGATTTCTTCAAGAAGTAATTCCCGGCCGGCGGGAAAATCACAGATAAAGTTTGAGCTAACCAAAAAGGGAATTGATAAGGAAATAATAAGTAGACTTTTGGCTGAAGAAAGAACCTCAACCGCTGAAGGATTAATGGCGGAAAAACTTTGCCAAAAAAGGCTGGAAAGATTAAAAGGTCTTCCTTTAAGAGAGAAGAGAGAAAAATTGTTCGGACTTTTGGCCCGGCGGGGTTTTTCTTCCCAAACGGCGATCGGTATAATTGATAAATTGATTAAAAAGGAGTAAAATAGTTGCCAACTGAGGAAAAAATAGCAGAAAGATATTAGTTATGAAAAAACAGCATAAAACTATTTCTTGCTTCAAAGAACAAGCGTCCTGAAAAAAGGGCGGTTTTTCTGCATATTTACCCCAGATTTACTTTTAGTGATTTATTGGAGGAGTTATGTCAATAATCGATAAGATTTCCGAACTGATACGGAAACAACAGCAGTTGGAAGAAAAAATTGACCGCATTGTTCAGGAGAAAGCGCCGGCGGAAACCGCTCAAAAATCTTCAGTTTCGCCAAGTCCAAGAGTCGATTTGTCGGTTTATGAGGCTCAGGCGAGAGAGATTTTGGCTTCGGCACGCGAGGAAGCCGCTAAAATCAAAATGGAAGCGGTGCGGAAGGAAGCGGAGGCTGACCGGAAAGTGGGGTCGGTTGAAGAAAGAGAAAAATTGGTTGCCCAGCAGAGGGTCGAGATTGAAAAAAAATTGGCCGATTTGGACCAGTTGCGTAAAGACCAACTGCAAAAGTTGGAAAAAATTGCTTCCCTATCCCGGGAAGAAGCTAAAAATTTAATCATTCAAGCGGTTGAAAAAAGTCTTTCCGATGAAGTGGCCCGCAAGATTAAGGATGCAGAAATCGAGACGAGGGCGACCGCTGAAGAAAAAGCCAAAGAAATTTTGGTTGATGCCATGAGACACGGAGCGGTAGATATTGTTCCCGAGTATTCGGTTTCCACCCTTAAACTTCCCGACGAAGAAATCAAAGGCAGAATTATCGGTAAAGAAGGCCGGAATATCAGGGCGATCGAAGTGGCGACAAAAGTTGAAGTCGAGCTTGACGAAACTCTCGATATCCGTCTTTCTTCTTTTGATCCGATTAGAAGGGAGGTCGCCAGAAGATCCTTGGAAAAATTAATTAAAGACGGTCGGATACAACCCCAAAGAATCGAAGAGATTGTCCAAAAAACCCAAACTGAGGTGGACCGGGTTTTATTTGAAGAGGGAGAAAAACTTTGCCATTCACTGCAGGTTTATAACCTTCATCCTGACTTAGTTAAAATGTTGGGCCGTTACAAATTCCGGTTTTCCTACGGGCAAAACATGATTGTCCATACGCTTGAGGAAACAAAAATCGGAGTGGCGATTGCCAGTGAGTTGAAAGCAGATATTCCGATCGTTAGATTGGCCTGTTTACTGCACGATATCGGTAAGATTGTGACTGAAGAAGAAGGCAACCATATTCAGCTGGGAGTTGATTTACTTCGGAAATACCGGATACCGGAGAGGGTGGTCAATTGTGTGGCCGAACATCATGAAGACAAGCCTTTTTCTTCGATTGAATCAACGATCGTTTGGATTGCCGATGCGATTTCCGGCTCCCGTCCCGGAGCGCGGTATGAACCGCATGAGGATTACATTAAAAGAATGACCGATATTGAAGATACGGCAAGATCTTTTCCGGGAGTCGAAGAAGCGGTTGCTTATCAGGCTGGTCGGGAAGTAAGGGTAATTGTGAAGCCGGACAAAGTCAGTGATAATGAACTGACGGTTTTGGTTGATAAGATTGCCAAAAAGCTGGAGGAAGAAGCCAAATGGGCCGGCCAGATAAAAGTTACCGGTATCCGGGAGATAAGGGCTATCGGTACGGCCAGGTAACTTGACTTTGTCTTTGTTTTTGGTAAACTGGTTATGCATGAAGAAAATTGATTTGATTGCGGTTGTTTCCAATAAAGCCCATTTAACTAAAAAAGCCTCAAAGGAAGCGGTGGAGACTTTTATAAACGAAGTGGAAAAGGCTTTATCTAAAGGAGAAAAGGTAGTTTTGTCGGGTTTTGGAACATTTAAAAGCGTTTTGGTTAAAGATAAGGCGGTTATTAATCCCAAAACAAAATTAAAACAGATTGTCAAATCCCACCGCGCCGCCCGTTTTACTCCCGGCAGAAGTCTGCGAAAATCAGTAAAATGATTTTTCTTCGGTATAAATGAAAAAATATTTTATCAAGGTCTTTGGTTGTGCCATGAATGTAGCGGATACGGAAAGAATTGCCGGATGGTATGAGGCGAGAGGATATCGGAGAACAGAAAAACCAAGAGAAGCCAATGAGGTAGTTATTGTTACTTGTTCGGTTAGGCAAACGGCAGAAGACCGCGTTTATGGTCTAATTAATAATTTAGCAAAATACAAAATACCTGCCTTGCCGGCAGGCAGGCAAAATACTAAATACAAAATAATATTGACCGGTTGCATGCTTCGTTACCCGTTAAAATATTTAAAAGAAAAACTGCCAAACGTTGATGAATTTGTAAAAATTTCAAATTTCAAATTTCAAAATTCAAATTTGCACGAACATTCTTCAAAAGTTTGTGCGTTGGTCCCCATTATGGAGGGTTGCAATAATTTTTGCTCTTACTGTGTTGTTCCTTATGCCAGAGGTCGGGAAGTTTCAAGACCATTTGAGGAGATTGTGTGTGAGGTGGAGGGGTTAGCAAGAAGAGGATATAAAGAGATTACACTACTGGGTCAAAATGTGAATTCCTACGGTAAAGATTTTCCTCCGGAAGAAAAAAGGCGTTTTCTTAATTGCTTCAATGATTTAAATCATTGTATCAAAAATTTGTTTGCAACTTTGTTAAGAACTCTTCATAAAATTGGAGGATTAGAAAAAATATCATTTTTAACTTCCAACCCCTGGGATTTGGATGATAACATTATTGAGGCAATGGCCTTGCCGAAAATTGACCGCTATCTGCATTTGCCGGTGCAGTCGGGAGATGATGAAATTCTTCGCAAAATGAACCGCCACTATACAGCCGAAGATTATTTAAAATTGGTGAAAAAAATCAGAACTAAAATTCCCGATATTAAAATTGGGACCGACATTATTGTTGGTTTCCCCGGGGAGACGGAAGAACAATTTCAAAACACGGTTCAGCTTTGCAAAAAAGTTGGTTTTGTCAAAGCATATGTTGCGATGTATTCGCCCAGATTGCAAACAGCGGCATATAAATTGGTTGATGAAATTTCTCATAAAGAAAAAAGAAGGAGGTGGAAAATTTTGGATGATTTGATTAATAAGAATCCGGCTCAAAATGACAAATTTTTATCGTATGTACGATAAAAAACTGTATGCCAGAATAATGTTATATAATACATTTTAAAGAGAAGATAAATAAAATTTAGGAAATAACAGTATGTTTCTTTATGATAGGGTCTACGGAAAATTTGAGATTAACGAACCGGTTTTGAAAGCATTTCTGAAAACTCCGGCCTTACTGCGCTTGAAAAATATTTCTCAATTTGGCGTTCCCAACAAGTATTATCATTGGAAAGGTTTTAGCCGTTATGAACACAGTGTTGGTGTAATGCTCCTTTTAAGAAAACTTGGAACTTCTTTGGAAGAGCAACTGGCGGGCTTGCTTCATGATGTTTCTACCCTTGCGTTTTCTCATGTTGCCGATTGGGTTTTTGCGGAAGGGACGAAAGGGAAAGAAAGCTACCATGACCAAATCCACGAAAGTTTTATTAAAAGGACTGAAGTACCTAAACTTCTCGAAAAGTATGGTTTTTCTTTGGAGAGAATTTTGCAGCAAAACAATTTTACTTTATTGGAACAGGAAGTGCCGGAATTATGTGCTGACAGAATTGATTACTCAGCCAGACAGTGGAAAGATTATTTGAGTAATCAAGAAATAACTTTTTGTTTAGGAAGTCTGACAAACTTTAATGGAGAAATAGTATTTTTGGACAAAAACGCCGCTTTTAAATTTGCCCATACCTTTTTAATGTTGCAAACGGAGTTTTGGGGAGGAGAAGAAGCTGTCAAGAGATATTATTTATTTTTTCAAACACTGAAAAGGGCCCTAAAAATTAAGATTTTAAAGAGAAAAGATTTTTTTAAAGATGAAAAATATGTTATGAAGATAATTAGTCAGTGTGAGGATGCCGAAATTATTAAATCTTTAAAAATGTTGTCTAAAAAAAGTGTCCCTAATTTGGAAACTAAAAAATCATCAAAAATTTTTAAAAAATTCAGATATATTGACCCGAAAGTCTTGGAGAACGGGAAATTATTAAGACTAAGCAGACTAATGCCAAAGTTTGGCAAGATTATCAATGAACACAGGAGAATAAATAAAGTTGGTGTTAAAATATAATATATGAGTGGATTGTTTGGGGTGGTTAGTAACAGAGATTGTGTCGAGACGCTTTTTTACGGCACCGATTATCATTCTCATTTGGGAACACAGAAAGCAGGCTTGGCGGTTTTTAACCATAAACTTCAAAGAAGTATCCACGATATTACCGTTTCTCAATTCAAATCAAAATTTGCCGAAGAATTGGCAAGCTTTAAAGGAAAAATGGGGATTGGGGTGATCAGTGATCATGATCCTCAGCCGATAATTATTTCTTCTTCTTTTGGTAATTTTGCTTTGGTGATGAATGGTCTTTTGGCGAACAGGGATAAACTGATAAAAGAAATTATGAACCGGGGGAGCAGTTTTTCGGAATTGAGCAGTGGTGAAATTAATGCGGTGGAAGTAATCGGTAAATTGATTGCCCAAAAAAGCGGAATCCTCCAGGGAATTGAAAATGTTTTGGATAAGGTGAAAGGGTCGGCTTCATTTCTGGTTTTGACAAAAGAAGGAATATACGCTGTTAGAGATAAATTTGGCCGAACTCCGCTTACGATAGGGAAAAACGAAGGAGTTTTGGCGGTTGCTTCGGAATCATGCGCCTTTCCAAATTTAGGTTTTAGAACAGAGAAAGAGCTTGGACCCGGAGAAATTGTTTTGATCAACGAAAAGGGCTTGCAAAAAATAAAGGCGCCGTCTAATAAAGAAAAAATCTGCGCCTTTTTATGGATTTATACCGGTTATCCGGCTTCGGTATATGATGGCATTTCAGTAGAGACAGTAAGAGAGCGTTGCGGTGCTAATTTGGCAAAAGATGATAAAATCAAAGCCGATTTGGTTACCGGAGTTCCGGATTCGGGTATTGCCCATGCGATTGGTTATGCGGCGGCGGCCAAAATTCCCTATCGTCGGTCATTGGTGAAATATACGTCCGGTTATGGCCGTAGCTATACTCCTCCGTCACAAAAAATCAGAGATAAAGTGGCCAAAATGAAGTTAATTCCAATTAAAGAAGTAGTCGGCGGAAAAAGTATTGTCATTTGTGATGACTCGATTGTACGGGGAACACAGCTGAAAAATCAGGCGATTCAAAAACTTTGGCGTTGCGGAGCGAAAGAGATTCATGTCCGAATTGCTTGTCCGCCGTTAATGTTTCCCTGTTCGTATTGTCTTTCCACCAGGACAAACAAGGAATTGGCGGCCAGAAGGGCGATCAAAAAAGCTTTTGGGGAAAAAACCCTGCCGCTTGAGGATTTTTTAGATTATAAAAACTGCCGGTATCAGAAAATGGTTGAAGCCATTTGTAAAGAATTAGGGGTGAACTCTCTTAGGTATCAAAGCGTGGAAGATATGATTGAAGCGATCGGTTTACCAAAAGAAAGACTTTGCCTTTACTGCTGGACCGGCAAGGATTAGCTTATTTCATTGATGTCTGGAAATAAAGCCTTTATTATTACGTTTTCCATTTTCTTTTTGTCAACAGTTGCAGTAATATTTGGATTAAAGTATTTCATTAATAAAAAAGTTAAAGCCGATATTGTCCCCGAAAAAAAAATGATTATCAGAAAACCAGCCGTTGCCGGCAGTTTTTATCCGGCCGATTCGGAAGAATTAAATTCTCAAATTAGTGGATTTTTTGATCAGGCAAAAATGTTGGACACCGAAAGTAATTTGAGAATATTAATTGTGCCCCATGCCGGACTGGAGTATTCCGGTCAGACCGCTGCTTGGGGATTTAGGCAGGTTGAGGATAAAAAATATACTCGAGTAATTTTATTGGGCGTTTCCCATAAGAACTGGTTTGATTATGCCGCCGTTTATAATGAGGGAAAATGGGAAACGCCGTTGGGGGAGACACCAATAGATGAGGAGCTGGCAACGGCGCTGTTGGGAAACAAAACTGTCGCAGATACGGTTTCCCATAAAGAAGAACACAGTCTTGAGGTTGAACTGGTTTTGTTACAAAAGATTTTAAGTAATTTTAAAATTGTACCGATTTTACTCGGTCAAGTATCGGATAAAGTTATTGATGATTTGGCGGGAAAAATCAGCCAAAATATGGATGAAAATACTTTGCTCGTTGTCAGCTCGGATTTGTCCCATTACCCTTCATGGTCAGTTGCCAACGAGGTTGACGGGGAAACAATAAAAGCGATAGTTAGCGGAAATAAAAGCACTTTTGAGAGAAAAATTGGTGATTTGGAATCAAAAAATTATCCCGGTTTAGATACTTGTGCCTGCGGGCAGCAGGCGATTAGTGTTGCCTTAAAAATAGCGGAGATTTTGTCAATAGAAGACTTTAGGAAAATACATTACGAAAATTCCGGAGATATCAGCGGTGATAAAAGCCGTGTCGTGGGTTATGCGGCCATCGGGGCATGGCAGGAGAGCGGCCAGGATATTTTGGGGGAACAAGCAAAGAAAGAAGCCCTATCAATCGCCCGAAGAACATTGGAGGAATACTTAAAAACTAATAAAGTTTTGAAAATTATTCCAAGAGAGAAAGTCCTGGAAAAATTTTTAGGTGCTTTTGTTACCTTACAAAAGGCCGGTCAACTGCGGGGATGTATCGGCTTATTTGAGCCGGAAATGCCGCTTTATAAAGTCATACAGGAGATGGCAATTGCCGCCGCTACGGAGGACGGCCGGTTTTTGCCGGTTGCCGAAAAAGAACTTAAAGAGGTAAATATCGAGATTTCCATCATGACACCAAAAAAGAAAATTAATGATTGGCGGGAAATTCAACCGGGAAAACAGGGGGTGGTAATTCAGAAAGGCCCAAATTCCGGCACCTTTTTGCCTCAAGTGGCAACCGAAACAGGATGGTCAAAGGAGGAGTTTTTAGGCCAGCTTTGTACACAAAAGGCTGGATTGCCAAACGATTGCTATAAAGATCCCTTGGTTAGTCTTTTTGTCTTCGAAGCCCAGGTTTTTGCAGAAGATTAGGCTTTTTAAGGGAATATGAATAACATGAATAAGCTTTTAATCATTTGTGGACCGACGGCGACCGGAAAAACTAAGTTAGGGATTGATCTGGCCAAAAAATTTAACGGGGAGATTATTTCGGCGGATTCGAGACAGGTGTATCGGGGGATGGATATCGGAACGGGGAAAGACGATTTAAAAACCTGGCTGATAGATGTGGCTAAACCTGACTTTCGGTTTAATGTGGCGGATTATAAAAAGTATGCAGATATAGCGATAGAAGATATTCTTAGTAGGAACAAATTACCAATTATTGTTGGGGGAACTGGTTTTTATATTAAGGCGGTTACGGAAGGGATTGAGACGATTGGGGTAGAACCGGATTGGGAACTGAGAGCAAAATTAGCGAATTATCGGATTAACGAATTAAGAATTGTTCTTGAAAAAATAGACCCGAAGCGTTGGCAAAAAATGAACGAAAGCGATCGGCAAAACCCAAGGAGACTGGTAAGGGCGATAGAAATAGCGCAAAACAAAAAACAAAATACAAAATACCTGCCTTGCTCGCCCCGCGGCGTAGCCGGCCGGCCGGCAGGCAAAATACAAAATACAAAAAAGGACACACTTTTTATTGGACTTACCTCACCGTACAAATTTTTATATCAAAGAATTGACCGAAGAGTGGAGGCTCGAGTAGAAGCAGGGCTTGAGGAAGAAATAAGAAGTTTATTAAAAAAGGGCTATACTTGGGAAAATTCTGCCTTGGGAACAACTTTGGCATACAATGAGTGGCGCCCCTATTTTGAAAATCAAAAAAACAAGGAAGAAGTAATTAAAAAATGGAAATTTGACGAGCATGGCTATGCCCGGAGGCAAATGACTTGGTTCAGAAAGCAACCAAAAATAAACTGGTTTGATATAAACAAACAAAATTTTCAGGAAGAAGTGGAAAAAAAAGTGGGAAATTGGTATAGTTAGTAGATGGCCAGAAAGATTGAAATTTCTCATCGGACGATAATTTTTATTGCTGTTTTCGGTGTCTTTTTGTGGCTTTTGTTTCAAATCAGGCAAATTATTCTGGCGCTTTTTGTTGCCGTTATTCTGATGTCTTCTTTAAATCCTTCGATTGAAAGGCTTGAGAAGAAAAAAATCCCCCGCTGGTTGGCGATTACCTTAATTTATTTACTGGTTTTCTTATTTTTGTGTTTTGCCGTCGGCGGGCTGATTCCGCCTTTGCTTGAACAAACCTCGAATTTAATAAATCGGATTCCCGAGTTTTTTCGCCAGTTTAGCTTTTTGGGTATCGACGAAAAAATTATTGCCGGACAACTTAGCGGTTTAACTTTGGTGCCGGCTAATATTTTTAAATTTGTGGCGGGAATCTTTTCCAATATTGTGGGGATTTTTGCCTTGGGAATTATCACTTTTTATTTGCTTTTGGAGAGAAAAAGTTTAGACCGTTATTTGACGGTTTTATTCGGGGGAGACAAAGAAAAACAGATTGAAAAAGTAATTGACAGGATTGAGAATCGGCTTGGTAACTGGGTTAGAGGACAGTTTTTTTTAATGGTGATTGTTGGTGTTTTAAATTACATCGGCTTTCGAATAATCGGCATAAGTTTTGCCCTGCCTTTGGCAATTTTGGCTTTTTTGTTTGAAATAATTCCCAATATCGGTCCTACCGCCGCCGCTTTCCCGGCTATTCTTATTGGTTTGACTGTCTCTCCGTATCACGCCTTGGCTACGGCCGGCTGGTGTTTTCTTGTTCAGCAAGTAGAAAATTCAATTTTAGTGCCGAGAATTATGAAACAAGTCGCCGGAGTAAATCCACTGGTTTCGATTTTATCCTTGGCGGTAGGTTTTAAAATTGCCGGGATAGGCGGGGCGATTTTGGCTATCCCGACTTTTATTGTTCTTGAGATGGTAGTCGGGATAATTTATTCTTCAAAGAAAAATGGTTGAAAGCTCATAAGCCGGATTCTGTTTAAGAAATATCTATCTAATGCTCTTGACTTCGGTTCTCGGGAAAGCATCCTGATAACGAACCTTTCGAAGATTGCAGCAGGGAGGATTGCCCGTTTCACCCGAGCATTACCTCGGTTCGTCACTGTTGCTCTAACTGTCTCCTCGCCCGCCGAATCGGCGGGCGGGATCTCCACCTTTCGGTAGACACCTTGCTTTCTGCTGTCCGGACTTTCCTCCCACCTAAAATCGCTCCTTGAGCCGTGTACGAATAGTACAAGAAGGCTAAAGGTAAGATTTGGTGGGTTATTTCCCGGCTTTCAACCAAGCTTGATTGTAGCATTTTTTAAGCGTAAAATCAATTTCAAGAATTTTAAGGAAAAATGTCTTTATCTCAATCATTATTATTAGCGATAGTTCAGGGATTAACTGAATTTCTGCCGGTTTCTTCTTCCGGCCATTTAGTTTTGTTGCAAAAATTGTTTGGAATTGAAAAGCCGCCGGTTTTTTTTGATACCCTGCTTCATCTTGGAACCCTGGGGGCAGTTTTACTTTTTTTTAAAGAAGAAATATTTTCTTTGTTTGATAATTGGAAGAAAAAAATTAAACTCTGGCGGCTGATTTTTTTTGGGACAATACCAGCGGCGGTTTTTGGTTTAATTTTAAGCCCCAAGATTGAATTGATTTTTAACTCTTTAAAATTAGTCGGTTTAATGTGGATCGTTTTTGGGATTTTATTATTATCAACCAAAAAACTTATTAATAAAAAGTCAGGAAAAATAGAAAAACTGGAAGAAATCAAGTTGTCGGACTCATTGGTGGTTGGTTTTTTTCAGGCGTTTGCTTTATTTCCCGGAATTTCCCGTTCCGGCTCTACTATTTTTGGAGGTTTAAGCCGCAATTTTTCGCCGAAGCTTGCTTTATTGTTTTCTTTTTTACTTTCAGTTCCGGCAATTATCGGGGCAGTAATTTTAGAACTAAAAAAAGTTGAGTTAGGCGAAATTAATATTGGCATAAGTCTTACTTCGATGTTAATTGCCGGCTTTGTCGGTTATTTTTCTCTGAAAATGTTAAAAAAAGTTCTAGAGTCGGAAAAATTATTTTATTTTGGTTTTTACTGTTTGTTTTTGGGGCTAATTGTTTTAATCTTTAACTTAAAATGAAGATAAAAAGTCTTTTTTTTCATTGACGGTGGGGTAAATAAAATTGTCAGTGATAAAAGCAGTTTGCAAAATGAACTCAAATTATGAAAAAACGTTGTTCTGTTGATGATTTAATTGCCCAGGCCTTGAAGTACTTGGCTGATAAAAATTATGTTTTTTGCCCCAGTACCTATCCGCAATGCGCTGATAAGAAAAATTTGTTTGACACGCTTTTGATGAATAAAAATAAGGTTTATTTTAATGTGGTTTTTATAAGTTTCTGCACTTCTGTTCTTTACTTTTTCTAGTTTTGTGTCTGTAATATTCATTACGCTGGCGTAATGAATATATTGAGGCTAAAAGTTAAATTTACATGGCTGAAAACTAATATAAATAGAGACATAGCCTATTTTTCCTGCAAAATCATTGGCCTGAATAGTTCGTCCTGCCAATAATTCACACCTTCGATATCAGCCCCAATTAATTGTCTTAATAGTGGTTCCAAAGAGATAATTTTGATGTTTTTAGCGATATTGATATTGCCGATGGGCTGGCGGGAGTTGGTACCCATGATGATGGAAAAAAGAGGATGTTTGATTTTTGTTTCCCATCCGGGAGTAAATTTACAATGGACCAGGCAAACAGCCAGTGATTTCGCTCCGTACCCGGATAGTGCCTCGGCCAGAGTATAAACTGTTCCCATTGTCGAAGCTTCATCATCATAGATAAGACAATGTTTACCTTTTACAATCGATTTTTCCCCTTCGGACAATTCATAAACGGTTACTGCTTGACCGGACAGTCGGATTTTATCAAAAGAGACGGAGGGTATTTGTAAGTACTGACCAATTCTTGTTGCGGCCAAATTTCGCCCTTTGTCCGGTTGGACGACAACAAACTTTTCCGGGATAATTTCAACTCTTTTTTTTAATTCGTCCATTATTAATTTCCAGGGAGAAATTGGCGCCAGCGGGATGCCGAACATGGCAGCACAGGCCTGGGTGGCGCTGGAATGGGGTTCAATTACGATCATTCGATCAACAAACGCCTTAAGTCCGCCTATTGCCGCCCTAATGTTGGTGGTGCTTGGAACATAACAGCCGTCTTTATTGATGTTTTTATCTTCTCTGGTATAACCGAAGAATGGGCATACCAAAGTTATAAACTGCGCCCCGAGAGTATTTACGAAGTGATCGGCCACTCTCTTTACTCTTTCTAGGTCTTTTTCCGTAAGAATGGAAGAGACAATATAAATTGATTGAGCCTCAAGGTTTTCTTTGTCTATAATTGTTTGTGTTTCTCCATCTGGAAAAGCTTGTTCAATTGTCGTGGCAACAGGAGAAATCCCGAAATAGCCGTGTTTCTGAGTTTTATAAAACTCTCCGGCGACATCGCCTTGATACGGGGTAAGCACCACAATTTGAAAATTTTTTCGATCGATAAGATGATGTATTTCTTTATTTTTGGCTTGCCAAAATTTTGCCGCAGAATCAAAAGTGATTTCCGGTGCTCTTATATAAACAGTCCGTCCTTTTGAATCTGTGACCGGCTCTTTTCCGGGGGTAAAGGAAAATTTCTGAGGGTTTATTCTTTCAACCATGGTATTTGGTTGGGCAATCTTGTTATAGCACCAAAAAGTTTATTGGTCAAATTTAGTTTAGATATGGAATTTGATCCGGATCGAGATCAAGAAGCGGGGCGCAGAAGCGGTCAACGGCTAGATTATCAAATCCGGCAATAAGTTTATTAACCGGGGGAAGACAGGGTTGCCCGTGAATTTCATTGCCGAGCTGTCCGATACTGGCGTCAACTAAAACAAAGTCGGACGGACGGTATAGATTTAGGTCGAAGACGGATTGTTGTACTCCGTATTTAAAATGCAGTTCACTTTTATTCCACCAATTAGGCATAAATTTTTTTATCAATCCTTCGTTTAAATAAAGGCCGAATAAGTTTTTAGTGGCACAAGTTAGTATTCCTTCATCATGCTGTTTTAACACCGGAATATTAATAAAAAAGGAGTCGAAGATAATTTTCGGCAGTTTTACTTTTTTCAGCGCCCGGGCTCGGGGATTTTCTTTTATGATTCTCTCTTCCCGATTTAAATCAATTAATTTAATTTTGTATTTTTCAACCAACTTTTCATATTCCAATTCCTTAAAAGCTTTAAGGGTGTCACACCCTCCGGAACCTTCGGCTACAATTATCTCCGCTTTAGAGTAATTTTGGCAGAATTTGACTGTCTCTTCAATCAGCTCGACCGGAGTGGTGCAGGGCGGCTTCATAACGGTGGTCAAATTTGGCTTAAGTAAAATTCTTGCCCGATTTTTTATCAGTCCGGCCAGATTTGATTTTTGCAGGATTTCCGGCACGGATTTTTTAAAAGAAACAAAATCGAGCTCAAAAATATCCTTCATGAGATTATTTTACCAAAAAAATGTATAATTCGGGAGATGAAAAATGCGAATTTATTGGATCAGTTTTTTTTGGTTGACCCTAAAGTTGTGGACGGTCTTATTTCCGCCTCCGAACTGAAAAAAAAAGATGTTGTTCTGGAAATCGGGGCGGGACGTGGCGTTTTGACTAAAATTATTGCCGCCAAAGCGGGCAAGGTTATCGCCGTTGAAATCGATAAAAAGTTTAGAAAAGATCTGGCTGGTTTGGGGAGTTCCGTCAGGATTATTTTTGCCGACGCGCTGAGCGTTCTTAAAAACAAAGAAAAATATAATC
>PEVD01000016.1:0-2807 GCA_002780305.1 Candidatus Shapirobacteria bacterium CG03_land_8_20_14_0_80_40_19
TGTCTCATCTTGAGGCACAAAGTTAAAACTTACTTCCTGACCTTGGTATTTCGCCCCCAGACCAAAAATCTTGGCTTTAGTAAAAGTCTCTTTATCACAAATGGAAATATTTTCCAGCAAATTTTTTAAGGAACTGTCTTTTTTTATTATAAAAGGGGATTGAAGATCAATTTCGTCGTCTTTCTTTAAATAAACACGGACTAACTGCAATTTTTCCCAAATTGCCTCCCGTAATTTTTCAAGATTTTGATTTTCTTGGGCGCTGATAAAAATAATATTGTCGTTTTCTTTGAGTTCTTTGGGTTTGCCAAGGTCAGTCTTGTTAACAATGACAATATACGGACGGTAAACCCGATTAGTCATAAAGCAGTCAATCAGCCGGTCTAAAGAAACATCTTCTTTAATGATAATTTCTGCATTGGGCAAACGAAATTCCAAAGCCAACTGTTTAATCGTGTTGTATGACAAAGAAAGCTTCGTTGAAGAATTAACCTTAATTCCCCTTGAAAACTGTTTTATTATTTCTACCTGAGGTTTTTTCTCATCTAAACGGACACCATTCTCGTATAGTTCTTTTTTTATGGACCCGATCTTTTTTATTGTTTTTATGTCAATCATAATGACAATCAAATCCGTATTTCTGACGACCGATAAAACTTCTTTGCCTTTCCCTTTGCCCTTAGCCGCTCCTTCAATAATGCCCGGAATATCGAATATTTGAATTTTTGCGCCTTTATAATCCATCATTCCCGGAACCACATTCGATGTCGTAAAATCGTATTCACCGACTTTCGACCGGGCGTTTGTCAGTCGGTTTAATAAAGTAGATTTTCCCACCGAGGGAGGGCCGACAAAGACAACCGAAGCGTCTCCGGTTTTCGCCACCGCATAACCCCCACCCCCACCGCCGCCTTTAGAAATTTTCTGAAAATTTTCTTCTCTTAACTTCGCTATTCTGGCCTTAAGTTTTCCGATATGGTGTTCGGTGCCTTTATGATAGGGTGTTTTGCGGATTTCATCTTCAATTTCAGAAATCCTGTCATCAATTGTTTGCATACTCTATAATTGCTTATTAAATTATGTTGGTAATCTTTCTTATTTTATCATTTCTAGCCATATTTTCCCAAAAAACTGTTTTTGCTGTCGAACCGATTAATAAATTCGGCATTCATATTTTGGAACCTTATGATTTACCAAAAGCACAAGAACTAGTTAACTCTTCAGGCGGTGATTGGGGCTGGGTAACTACTGTTATTCGAGATGATGATATGAATCTTGATAAATGGCAGGGATTTATGAACGAATGCCGAGAAAGACATCTTATTCCAATCGTCAGAATTGCTACACATTTAGAAGCTGAAAACTGGGCTAAACCAAAAATTGATGACGTTAATAATTGGGTTAATTTTCTAAACAGCTTAAATTGGCCGGTATCTGATCAATATATCATTATTTTCAATGAGCCAAACCAGGCAAAAGAATGGGGAGGCGAGATAAATCCAAAAGAGTATGCCGAAATTCTTTTGGATTTTAGTGCAAAATTCAAAAATCAAACTGCAAAATTTATGATACTAAACGCGGGACTGGACCTTGCTGCACCAAATTCAAAAACCACGATGGAATCTTTCAAATTTATGCAGCAAATGAATCATGAAGTGCCGGAAATTTTTGAACAAATCGACGGGTGGAATTCACATTCTTATCCCAATCACGGATATTTAGGAAAGCCTTGGGAAAATTCTAAACATTCGGTTAAAGGATACGAATGGGAATTACAATATTTAAAACGGCTCGGAGTTAAAAAAGATTTGTCAGTTTTTATAACGGAAACAGGTTGGCCACACCAAATTTCAAATTTCAAATTTCAAATTTCAAATTATTATTCCGAAAATATTTCTGCAGAATATATGAAATATGCTTTTGAGAATGTTTGGCTTAAGGATAATAAGATAGTGGCGGTTACTCCTTTCGTTCTGAATTATCCGGGTGAATTATTTGTCGATTTTTCCTGGATTGATCCAGACGGAAACACCAGTCAGCAATATAACGAAATTAAATCTTTAGCAAAAGTTGCCTGGCATCCAATTCAGGAATTCAAGGCAGAAGTTATTTCTATAACCGTGCCGCCATTTCTACCAGTCAATACAGAATTTGTCGGTAAAATTGCCATAAAAAATTCCGGCCAATCTATTTGGGGAGAGTCCTCAAATAAAATTGTTGATAAAAATTCAGACATCAACCTGGAAGTTAGCGATTTGTTATTGTCAGACAATCAAAAAATATACCCCAACGACAAAGTTACTCTTGATTTTACCCTTAATTCCTCAAGTAAGTCAGGGATTTTTTCTTTCGGCTGGAAAAAAATGGGGGAGTACCAAATAGAAGTTTTCCCTGCTTCCACTATAACCAGTTTCCGCTACAACTTCTGGCAAAAAGTAATTTTAAAGTTTAATCGTATATTTAACCGAAGCTGAAAATGTTATAATTTTCTTTGTTCGGGGTGTTAGCTCAGCGGTAGAGCAGTCGCCTCTTAAGCGATTGGTCGAAGGTTCGAATCCTTCACACCTCACTGATTTTGCGCCTGTAGCTCAACGGATAGAGCACTTGTCTTCGGAACAAGGGGTTGAGTGTTCAATTCACTCCAGGCGCACTAAATTTAGGAGGCACCACGTTCCAAGACGACGTCTTGGAAGGCTAATAATATTTTTTTCCCTTAAGTTCGTCCGGTAAAAAACTCTTGATCTTGTCATGGTAAGGCTCATAATCCCGGCCATATCCAAGGTCCTTCATTAGCTTAGTTGGTGCAT
>PEVD01000016.1:2836-8453 GCA_002780305.1 Candidatus Shapirobacteria bacterium CG03_land_8_20_14_0_80_40_19
GTGCATTACGGATAAGTAGCGGAATCGGCAGGTTACCCAGCTTCTTGACGTCTTCCAGGGCCTTAAAATAGGCATCTACGGCAGCTCTGTCCTTTTTGGCCAAACACAGGTAAACCGCCCCATGGGCTAGATTCTCCTGGCATTCCGGAAAGCCAATGGTCTCACAGGCACGAAAAACCTCATTAGCCACCACCAGGGCGGTCGGTTGGGCCATGCCGATATCCTCGGAAGCGAAAACCACCATCCGCCGGGCGATGAAGAGGGGATCTTCACCCGCGTTAACCATTCTGGCCAAATAGTATAGAGCCGCATCGGGATCAGATGCCCGCATACTCTTTATAAAAGCGGAAATGGTGTTATAGTGTTCTTCTCCTCCTTTATCATACAAAAGTGCCTTTTTTTGCAAAGCGTCTTCAATGTCTTTGATTTTAATTGTTTTTTTAACAATCTTAGAAACAATCTCCAAAACATTAATGGCGATACGGGCATCACCATTCGCTGATTCGACCAGATAAGATTTTGCCTTATCGTTAATTGTTAATTTAAGTTCTTTCAAAGTCCGGTCAATAATTTTTATTAAATCGTTCTGATTAAGTGCCTCCAAAACAAAAACCCGGCAGCGGGAAAGAAGCGGCCCGATTATCTCAAATGAAGGATTTTCGGTGGTTGCTCCAAATAAAATAATGGTTCCGTCTTCAACAAAAGGTAAAAAGGCGTCTTGCTGAAGTTTGTTAAAGCGGTGAATCTCGTCCACAAAAAGAATGGTTCTTTGGCCGGCATAAAGTTTAACCCTTTCTTTAGCCTGGAGTACAATTTTCTTAACTTCAGCCACCCCCGAAGTAACGGCGGAGAAATGAATAAAAAAACTTTTTGTTTGAGTCGCAATCAAACGGGCAAGGGTGGTTTTGCCGCAACCCGGGGGGCCCCAAAAAATTATCGATGGGAGTTGATCTTTCCCGATTAACCTTGTCAGTATGCCGTTTTTCCCAACTAAATGTTCCTGGCCGACAAAATCCAAAAAAATCTTTGGTCTCAATTGGTCAGCCAACGGAGAATTGCTGTCCACAGGAAGATTATATCACTATTGGGTTACTTCCTTTTCGAAGTAAAACTGCGGAGGAAGAAGCCGAGTGTCTTCTTTATAAACCTTTTCAACGTCGTTATTAATGGCGCTGAAATCATTAATTAAGTCTTTTCCTTTTTGAGAGAGAGGGTCAATTTGAACAAGCGTTGGAGCTGCCTGAACCAATGTCGGAGTGGCATTTGGGGCAAAATAGGGAAGCGAAGTCGCGGCTGAATTTTTACTTTTTAAAAAAACAAAAATTAAAAACAAGACCGCCAAAAAAAACGAAATACTTAAAAAAACCATCAAAGATTTCCTGTTCATTTCGGAACGATAGTTTGTAATAACTTTTGATAACTCGCAATCAAAACCTGAATTGGGGTTAAGATTTGATTAACCTCACCTCTAATCACCTCGGCAGTTTCTTTTGACGCCTTTTCGGAAGAAAGTTTATTTTTGCGGCTCTTTATGTTGTTCATCTGGGAAACAATCTTTGCATAATCTTTTTCCAAAACCGAAAAATTGTCCCTGGCCGCTTCGGCATAAGAGTCGTCAAGCAGATTCTCAATCAAATATTGATCCAGTTTGTCTTTAGTGGTTTTTAAATTTTCGTCAATCTTTTCCAGGGAAGCGATTTCAATGTATGATTTTACGGAATAACCATATGAAGAAATTGATTCAAAATGAGTCTCAAAATCAGTCCAGAAATTTAAAAGGTCAGAAGTTGAGGAGGCATCTTTAACTCTATTTTTGAGTAGAGAAAGAAAGGTTATTTCGTCATCCAGTTTTATAAAATAAAAATTTTCCTGATAGTTAAGAACCTTGGTCGCCTCGGCCAGCCGGCGGCGGACAAAAACGGTATAAAACTCCGCCGCCTCAATTTCCGAAATCAAATACTTTCTTGCCAAATCAAGATAATCGGCCCGGCTGGTAACCGACTGATAAGAAAGATATTTTGACTTCGCGTTGATATAAGGATCCGATCCCGCCTGATAGACGCGGTATTTTTCTAAAAAAAGCCGATATTGTTCCTCAACCGTTTTTTCCTGGGCTAAACATAATGTGCCAGAAAAGAAGAAAAAAAGTAAAACAAAAAGAAGAAAGGTTTTATTTTTCATACACTATTAAGTAAATCAGGATTTTGAAATAATATCAAGTTCGTGTATAATCTCCCCGCATGAAATTCAGGTCAAAAAAATTAATTTTAATCATTGTCGCTTTGATTCTGTTCGGTGGATTTTTTTTTATTAGATTGGATAAAAATAAAAAATCTCTTCCGGGATTGGATTTAAAAAAAGCGCAAACCGCCGAAGTTAAAAAAGGTAATCTGGAAAAATATCTTATTTTTGCCGGTAAAATCGACGCGCAAAACTTTGCGGTGCTTCATTTCCAAACCTCCGGTCAATTGGCTTGGCTGGGTGTAAAAGAAGGCGATCGGGTGAATAAGTGGCAGGCGGTAGCTTCCCTGGATAAAGAAAGCCTTAAGAAAACCCTGCAGAAGGAAATGAATGACTATTTAACTTCCCGCTGGAATTTTGAGGACACCCAGGACCAATATAAAGAAACCAAGGAAAGAAAACTGATAACTGAAGAAATTAAAAGAATACTTGACCGCCAGCAGTTCACCTTAAATAATGCGGTTTTAGATTACGAAATTGCCAATTTGGCGGTTAAATATGCGACTTTAATTTCCCCTTTAGACGGAATTGTCACCGATATAGAAAATTCAACCGCCGGAGTAAATGTTACCACACCTAATTTTTCGGTCACCGTTATTGATCCTGCCAGTGTTTATTTTAAATCCGAGGTTGACGAAGAAGATGTTACCAAAATATCCGAAAATCAAGTTTCTAAAATTGTCCTGGATAGTTTCCCCGACGAAGAATTTGGCTCAAAAATAGTCACGATTGATTTTGTCCCCATAGAAGGACAAACGGCAACCATTTATAAAGTGAAATTCAGTCTGGAGACGGACAATATTGGCCTTAAATACAGAATCGGCATGAACGGCGAAGCAAAAATTAAAACCGCTGAAGTCACCGATGTTTTATATCTTCCGGTTGAGGCGATTTATGAAGTCAATGGAGAAAAATTTGTTTACATTAAAAAAGGCAAGGATACACCCGAAAAAAGGATTATTAAAACCGGACTGGAAAACGACTCTTATGCCGAAATAACCGACGGACTTGATGAAAACGAAATTGTCATTTATAGCGATTAAAAAAGTGTTTCTGCTTCAACTAAAAAATATTACCAAAACCTATCTTTCCGGCACCTCGGAATTTGATGCCCTGAAAGATGTCTCCCTTAAAATTTCGGAAGGGGAGTTTATCTCCATAACCGGACCTTCAGGTTCCGGCAAATCAACCCTGATGCACATCATCGGGCTTTTGGATAATCCCACCTCCGGAGAAGTCATCCTCCAGGGAAAAGATATCGCCCGTTTAAATGAATCGGAGCTGGCGGTTTTCCGCAATAAGATCTTGGGTTTTGTTTTCCAGCAGTTTAATCTGCTTTCCAAAACATCTTCCCTTGAAAATGTCATGCTGCCACTTTTATATTCCGATATTCCCAGTGAAAAGAGAAAAAACCTTGCCCTGGAAATGCTGGCCAAGGTTAACTTGAGCGGTAAACTTAAAAACCTGCCCTCTCAACTTTCGGGAGGAGAACAGCAAAGAGTGGCCATTGCCAGAGCCCTAATCAATAATCCCAAAATTATTTTAGCCGACGAACCAACAGGAAATTTAGACAGTAAGACGGGCAGGGAAGTCATGGATTTACTCCATAAATCAAATAAAGAAGAAAAAAGGACCATAATTTTAGTCACCCATGACCCGGATCTTGCCAATGAAGCAGAAAGGATTTTGGTTATTAAAGACGGAAAAATAACCGAAAGGCAAAATGCTTAAGCCAACCATTACGGAGTTGCTAAAAACAAGTCTGCGTTCGATCTTAAAAAATAAGGGGCGGACTGCTCTGACCTCGTTGGGTATCATCATCGGGGTTACCTCGGTTATCCTGCTGACTTCTATCGGCAACGGTTTAAAAAACTACATTGCCCAGCAGTTTGAATCCCTTGGGTCAAATCTGATTTATGTTCTCCCGGGAAAAGTTTTTAACGAAAGCGGGGGATTCGGCATGAATGCCGCTCAAGGTTTACTCTCAACTTCATTCAGTCAAAAGGATATTCAGAACTTGAAAAAAAATTTAGATACGGTTAATGTAGTCATCGGTAATGTTGAACTTGCCGGTAAAGCCAAATACAGAAATAAAAAAGAAGACGTCACTATTGTTGCCACCGGTTACGAATACGGCAAGGTCAGCAATACCATTCCCAAAGAAGGAAAAGGAGTCTGGTTTTCCAAAGAAGACGAAGCAAAGAAAGCCAATGTCGGGGTGTTGGGAGCCGACAGCGCGGAAAAACTTTTCGGCAATGAAAATCCGCTGGGGAAAACGGTCATCATCAACAGTAAAAATATCAAAATAATCGGCGTGGCCGAAAAAAAGGGCGGGGGTTTGGGGGCCGGACATCTTGACGAAACAATTTATGTCCCGCTGGAGGTAGGTTTTAGTTTTGCCGGAAACAGAAATATCCAAAGCATTCTCCTGCAGACAAAAAATAAGGAAGAAATTGATCTGATTAAAAAACAAACGGAAAAAATCATGCTTAAAAACTTCGAAGAAGATGAATTTTCGGTAGCCGACCAAAGCCAAATTCTTTCCAGTATCAATTCAATCTTGGGAACCCTGACCATCGCCCTGTCGGGTATCGCCGCCATCTCGCTAATTGTCGGGGGAATCGGCATTATGAACATAATGATCGCCACGGTAACCGAAAGAACTAGGGAAATCGGCCTGCGTAAAGCAGTCGGCGCTACCCCAAGGGCAATTTTGCTCCAATTTTTGTTCGAAGCGGTTATTTTGTCCTGTTTGGGCGGTCTGATCGGAGTGCTTCTGGGCGGAGCTATCACTCAGGCCATAAACCAGTTTTTTCCCGCTAAAGTTACCTTTATTTCTGTCTTTTTGGCTTTTGGTGTTTCTTTCGCCGTCGGCATTATCTTCGGCGTCACCCCCGCCCGCAGGGCGAGCAAACTATCTCCAATCGAAGCCCTTAGATATGAATAAACAGGTTCCAAGACGACGTCCTGGAAGGCTATTGTGTGCCAGGGACAGGATTTGAACCTGCACGCTTTTTAAGGGCGCTGGGCCCTAAACCCAGTGCGTCTACCGTTCCGCCACCCTGGCATTCTCAAACAAATTCTTTTTCATCCACCTTCTGCCTGCAGCAGATTTAAAATATTTTTCCCTTTTAATTGATTCTTTTTCGGTAAGAAACTCTTCTTTGTGTATTATTTTCCATGGCCCATATCTTTTAGTAAAAACGCCATATCCAGAATTATGTTTTAATAGTCGTCTTTCCCAGTCATTTGTGTGACCAACATAGGTCTTTGGACATTTTACACCGATTAAAATATAAGTATAAAACATACAAGAAGATTTTATCACAAAGAGGCCTCGCCTCGACTTCGCCGAAGGCTCAGCCAGCTTCGCTTC
>PEVD01000032.1 GCA_002780305.1 Candidatus Shapirobacteria bacterium CG03_land_8_20_14_0_80_40_19
GTTGCCAAATACGGAATGAGGGTAATGATAAAATCGGCCGGTTTAGGTCAAAGAGACAGCAGCTGCGGGGTTAAAAATTATTTCCAGCCGCTTTGCGGAGGAGATAGCCCAATAACTAAATGCGGGGATGAACCTTGGGGTTCGTCAGTCGCTTGCCATGGAGCGGAAAGGGGTTTTGATCCGGCGCTGGGATGCGGATATTATCAGACCCTTCTTTATGCTTTGAGCACCGAAAAAATCAGTTACTATTGTTTATATGACAGAGAAATCGGTTGCCAGGAAATTGAAGACGGACGGAAAATTGATGATGTTAATAGGGAAGTGGCGGAAAAACTGGGAGCGCAAATTACTTTACTTTCTGCCAATTTAAACGGCAATGAAAAAAACGTCGGTTCTGATTTAACAATTGATTTTAGATTTGGCAACAATGGTTTAACAACCTTGATTGCACCTTTAAAGCAGGGGATTAAATGGGTACCTTCTTCTTATAAATTATTTTTGGAATTTGTAAAAAACGGTCAAGTTGCTCTGTATCAGGAGTTTGCAATCAATCCGCCGACTACTTCATGGGTACCGGCTAATTTTAATAAAGAAGTTTCCTTTTCTGTGAGTTTAAATGTTTCGGAATATCTTGGCGGAGCCAATCAAAACTCAAGAATTGAATATAAATTATATACGGGGTTGACCGACCCCAGCGGCGAGAAAAACAGATTTGCTTTTAAAAATTCCGGCCAAAATAATGATTTGGCTAACCGTCGGTATTTAATCAGTGATTCGTTTACTGTTTTAGGCCAGGGAGTACCAACTTCAACTCCGGGTGCTCCGACAAACACTCCCCGGCCGACAGACGGCAGTCCGACCCAAACTTCGGTTCCTCCATCAACTTGTCCGGCTGATAAACCAAGCAGAAGTCTAGGTAATGCCAATTGCGATTCTTCGGTTGATAATGATGATTTTACTATTTGGAAAAGTGAATTCTTGAAAAAAACAGATACAGTTAAAGCGGATTTTAACGGTAATAATATTGTCAATGGGGTTGATTTTATGATTTGGTGGAAGAACAGACAATGACGGGGATTTACGCGGATTTTTAGCAGATTTTTATTAAGGTGAAGAACGAAAATCACTTATACCAATTGATTTTTGTTACCAAAACGTTCTATTATAAATAAATGAAAAAGGAACTGTTAAAAATTTTACCTTTATTCTTATTGACGGTAGTTTTGGGATTGGCGGTGGCTTTTATGCCGGTAAGAAAACAAGTTGGTAAAAAAGCGGCTTGGGCCGGCGAAGTCGGAGTAAATTTGTCTCCGGTCGCGTTGGTTTTGGGTGTGGGTGGTGAGGAAGATATAACAATTATAATTTCCAATCCCCAAAAAAAGAAAATTAGTTTTGCCGATATCCGCTTTTCTTTTGATAAAAATATATTGGAAATGAAAAGCTTTGCCATAAATATGAGTGTTTTTTCCGGCGGTGAAACAGACAAGCTGGGGAATGATACCGGCAGCGGTCAAATTGTTGTCTATAATACAACCCAAAATTTGACCGATTCGGAGATGATTACAGTCGGTGTTTTAAAAATTAAAGCTAAGTCGGCGGGAGCTTCCAATTTGGCAATTATTAAAGACCAGTCACAGGTTGTGATTGAAAATCCCGGAAGTGACGATTTGGAGGTGATGGTTGCCAGTTCTCAAGATGGCCGGTATGTGGTCGGAGGAGAGATCAGCCCAGGCAAGGTGGTGGTAAAACTGGACCCTCCGACTGCCGGCAAGGGGGTAAATCAAGAATTTGATGTTGAGCTTAAAGTTGAGTCCGGTAGTTTTAAAATCGGCTTTATGCAGCTGGTTTTGAATTTTGATTCAGACAAATTGCAGATTGTTAAATTTATCCCGAATCCGGGTGTCTTTTCTGCGGACGGATTTTCAGACGAGGATCAAATATTGGCAGCGGCCGGGGGAGTGGCCAAGCTTTTTGCTTTAAATTTAGGCGATAATTTGGCAGCCGGCAATTTTACCGCCGGTAAAATTAAGCTTAAAGGGACGGCCGCCGGTACCGCCAGCTTAGATATTGGAGTAAATCAGGACAGTTATTTTGCCGGTTTAGAGGCGACAGAACCAAAGATGTTTTATATAGAAGCAGGACAAAACGGGTCTTATACTTTTACAACCTCAAGGACGGTGCCTGTTTTGAACTTTAAGATTAAATTTCAGGGGATAGATACCAAAAGGGCAGATCAGAAAGTGGCGGTAATTGTCAAGAAGGCCGCCGGCATTACTAAAACATACACCGATATTCCAGTAAGCGCTGATAGTAGCGGGGTTTACTTGGGGTCAGTGGTTTTAGCCGACTTTACCGCCGGAGACAAAGTTAATGTTTTTATAAAGGGGCCGAAACATCTGGCGAAAAAGTTTTGTCAAAATAATCAAACCGGACGCTGTGGGGAAGACAGCGCAGGAATAGCCTTGTCCGCAGGAGAAAATAATCTTGATTTTTCCAAACTGGTTTTGGAGGCGGGAGATCTTCCCAATCCGAACGAAGACAACCAGCAGGACGGGGTAGTAAACAGCGTTGATTTTTCTCTGATTGAATCAAGGGTGGGCAAGGTTGATTCCGCCTCTTTGTCGGTGGCGGATTTAAACTTGGATGGTATTGTCAACTGGGGAGACGCCGGGCTATTATTAAATACCCTGGGAACAAAATATGAAGATGAATACTGACACAATTTTTAATTTGAAATTTTAATGGAGAAGATCGAACCTAAAACCGGTTTTATAGTCGAAGTTTCGAAGCCATGGCTGGTATCACTGCTTTGTCTGCTGGTAATTTTTGGCACCGTAGCGGTGACCGGAATTATGGATTTGCCGGCCGGACCGGGGGGCGACACCGCCAAAAAGGCTGATCAAAACCAGCCGTTAATTCAGCCAAGGGCGGTTTTTTCTTTTTCGCCGGCGGAAATTATCTTGGAAAAAGCGGGATCGGCCTCTTTTGACCTGAACTTGTCATTTGAAAAAGAAGTCTTTTTGGATGGAGTTGATATTGTTTTGATTTTTGATTCGCAAATGGTGGAAATAATTGAAGTCGTTCCTTCGGAAATTTTTTCTTTTAGTGTTTTCCGCAAGGATGATTTACAGAAGGGGAGAATTTCTGTTACCTTTTTAGAAGAAAGAGGAGGGGGAATCGGTTTAAGCGGAAACAACGAGTTAATGACGGTTAAATTGAAGGCGAAAAAAGCCGGAGAATCTGTGATTGAGATTTTAGAAGCAGAAAAGGGAGTGACTACGGTAATAACCGAAAATGGAACCAGCAGGAAAATTGATTTTAAGGGTGAAAGTTTGAAAGTAAAATGAAAAAACTGTTATTTACGATTTTCTTTTTGAGTTGTTTTTTTCTGGTGGCAAAAAAGGCATCTGCCCAGACCTTTAGTTTTTCGCCGGCGACAGCGGCAAAGAAAATCGGTGAGGAATTTATCGTTACTGTCAGTATAAACGTCGGAACTTCAAAAACCCAGGGGGCGGATCTTAAATTTACTTTTGACGACGATGTTTTGGAAATAACGGAAGTGGAGAAGGGGGGTTTCTTTCCTAAGGGCGGTTATAATATCCAAGGCGGATCGGCATACTTGTCTTACGGAAATGATCAGGCTTTGGTGACCGGAACCGGAAGCGGAGTTTTTGCCAAGTTGACTCTGAAGGGAAAAAGCGGGGGGGCGGCCAAACTGGCGGTTGTTTGTACCACCCAGACCACAGACAGTAATATTTGGGATGAATCGACAAATGACGTTATAGTCTGCGGTTCGATCGATGCTCCTGATTATACGATAACAGAAGATGACGGCGGCGCGGAGGCGACCCCCGCAGTTACCGCCGCGAAAACGCCGACTCCGACTCCGCTTGTAAGCGGAATAACCCTGCCGACAGTCTTCGGATTTGGTGTCGGAACGGCCTTGACAGTTTTGGGATTAACCTTATTGTTTTAAAATTAGAAATTAGATATATGGATCAACAACAAAATAAAGACCAGTTTTTTAATCCGTTGTCGGTTTCCCCTCCGCAAACGGCGGCCGCTTTAGGTTCTGAAATGCCAAAGAAAAAATTAACAATTAATAAAAATTTCTTTTTGGTTGGCTTTTTTTTACTAATTCTGGCCGGGTTGGTTTACGGGCTTAATCGGTTTACCGGCCTTTTTTCAAAGGCGGCCGGCGAGTGTTTCCCGGAAAGTGTCAAGGAAGCGGATTTGTCTCCAAATTCGGTTGATATTTTGTTTTCTACCAACAAGGCCTGCCAGTTGGAAATTGCTTACGGTACCGGCAATCAAACGGAAGCCCTGCTTTTACAGGTGCCTGAATCAATGGCTTCTTTAAATCACCGCATTCGTCTTGCTCCTTTGCTTCCTTCAACCACTTATTACTATCAGATTAAATCTGCCGGTAAAGCGGTTGGAGAAATCCGCAATTTTTTGACTTTGCCCTTAAGCGGGGGAGCCGTACCGACGATTGTTAAAAGTCCGACAGTTGCGCCGACAGGTGTGAAAAACTATACTTTTGAAGACTTTCAAGCTAAATTTGGCACTACCGATACAACTTTCGATATTGACAAAAACGGAGTGGTTAACACCTTCGATTGGTTTGAGTACCAAAAGCAATAGCTACTTGATTTTGTCTTTGTATTCGTTCTACTATTGTATTGATGGACGATTTGTTTTTTCATCCGGGAGACCAAGTTCCACCGGTGATTGGTCCTAAAGAACCTGATCCGCCCTTGCTTTCTCCGCCCAAAAAAGCGTTTCCTTCGTCGGCCAAGAAGGGATTTTTTCTGGGCATTTCTTTGCTTTTACTTTTGGCTGCAGGAGTTTTGGGAGTAACGGCAGTTCAAAAAGGGGGAATTTTTAATATTTTTAAAAGAGCGACACAAGATGAAGACGACCCAAGCTGTTCCATAAATCTTCAACAACCAACTTTTGGACCAGGGGAAGAAAGCACTTTTAGTGTTACTTTTAATTCTCCTGACGAGCCTATTAGGTGGCCTTGCAGCGGAGGCACAACATTTGGCGATTGTAATTGTGATAGTTTTGCTGTTTTATGTTTTAGCCATAGTTCTACAAAAGGTACGACTCAAGAGGTGTCAAATCAAGAGGTGTCAAATAATTGCTCTGGTGATATCCATGATTGTACGGTTAATTTCAAATTTACGGCCTCAGATTCTTTAGGAAGCGGTCAAATAAACATTGCGGTGAAAAACACTGAT
>PEVD01000015.1 GCA_002780305.1 Candidatus Shapirobacteria bacterium CG03_land_8_20_14_0_80_40_19
TTAGCTTGTGCCAATATTTTTTTACTTCGGATAACCTAATTTTTCTACCTTTGCCGGGACCATAGTTTATCATTCTTTCCAAAAGAAAGATTTTCCCTTTTTTTGTCCTCTTAAGCACTTTTTCATCGTAATCCCAAAGATAAGCCATATGTACATTTTAACATACAAATCACATTCCTTACTTCCTCCAATATTTAGGCTGGCCCAAAAATAGAAAGAGCGTGAACAATAAATACTTGGCATGCTTAACTTTCACCCCAAAATCACGGAAAACCGCTAGCAGCAGCTTGAAAAAAACCACTAAAAGCAAACTAATAATGCCCATCTGCACCCAAAACATAACGCTAGAACGCTAGTGTGAATTTTAATTATTTATTGAAAAGAGGCAAGTTGAAGCCAAATTCTGAATGTAAAGTATATTAATATACTTTACAAATTATTAAGCAAATGAGTCCGGCCGGGCCGCCATTTCTACAGAATTTGAGTTTTTATCCCTTAAATAATTTGGCAAATTTTTCTTTTTCTTCTTCTGTCAGCATCCGGAAAATTTCCGTTTCAAAAATCTGGCATTTTTGATAAAGTTCGTCTTTAAACTCACGGGGCAGCAGGTGAAAATGAACATGATTTACTTTTAACTGGCTTTGCTTTTGAAAAGGCCGGCAATTCTGCCGAATATCGCATCCCGAAGAAAATTTTGAAAGAATTTTTTCTTGAAATTCAATTGCCGTATCCAGAAGCTCTTTTTTCTCTTCTTCTTTTAATTCAGAAGGTTTCTCAATGTGTCTTTTGGGAACAATCAACAGATGACCGTCAACCAGTCTTGGATTACTTAAGACAACATAAACATACTTCCCTTCTTTAATAATTCTGTTCTTTTCTTTATCGATATTACAAAACGGACAATCCATAAGATTCAAATCTCGGTAAAAACCCCTTTTTTAATATACTGCTTAATTAGAGATTGATAAGGAATTGCCAGCTCATTGGCCTTTTCTTTAACCCGATCAAGCAAGTATTCGGGAATCCGAATCGAAATAGAACGAGTCGTCGGTTTTAAATCGGGAAAACTGACTCTTTCAAAATCAGACGGTTCAAAATATTCTGAAAGGTCCAACTTCCACCAAAACTCCCTTTCTTCGTCTTCGTTCTTAAATTTTGGAATATTAAGCAACTTCTTCATATAATTTAACCTCCTTTTTATTAATATCTCTCGCAGAAATTATTCTTAATTTCTTCCCTCTATAGGTAAAAATAATATACAAGCATCTTTTGTTTTCTGTTTTACCAACCAAGATAAACCTTTTCTCCGCAACCGAGTGTAAAATATCTTTAAGAATAATTTTGTTTTCGTCAAAAAATGCTTGCTCGCATTCTTGATTTTTAACTTTATGTTTTTTGTTTTTATCAATATTCCCTTTATCCCATTCAAATTCAAGTACTTTTCTTACCTTCTTCATGTATATACCTAACTATACAACAGTAAATCTTTTTTGTCAAGGGTTTTTTATTCTAAACTCACCAAAAATGATTTCTGCACTCAATTTTTCTTTTTTGCAAATAATTATTATCTAATCCCATATTTTCTAATTTTCGAATATCCTCTTTATCTTTTTCTCTCGGATTGGGCGTTTTTAACAAAATAACATCTTCAGGTGCAACTATTTTATAATTTATTCCATCAATAGTTGCTTCTCTCAGCTGCTCCTCAACTAAATCTGTCCACTGATAGTCTAAAAGTAATTTATCGCCTTGATACTTTCGGCAATTAGTAAAAATATCAAAGTTCCCAAGCTGAATATTTTCCGCTTTGTGTCTTTCTGAAGATTGAGACTGCCATTCTTGGTCTAAAACTTCTGCCGCTTTTTCTTTACTTTCAGAGGCAATCCAAATGTCAACATCATCAAGCGAACTTTCGTCTCCGCCACAATAAATGTAAGCTGCCGTTCCCGCCGCAATCGCCCATTTTATCCCAACCTCATTAAACTTCCCGACAATTTCTTTTATTTCGGGAAATGTCTCAATAACTTTTTCTAACCTCAAGCATTGCTCCTTACTCGATCCATTGTTCAACATAATTATTTACTTGTAGACTTTAATTCCTTCTCCACTCTTTCCGCCAAAAAAATTTTCAATAGAGACTGATAAGGAACATCTCTTTTGTTTGCCAACATTTTTAAATCTAACAAAGTACTCTTTGGAAGACGTAAAGAAATAGACTCTGTTGACGGCTTAAGTTTCGACAGATCAAGTTCTACTGTCTTGGTTGTGTCAAAATATTCAGTTGTATCGGCAGTCGCCCAAAATTCTCTTTCTTCATCTTCATTTTTAAATTTTGGAATTGGTTTAATTTTGTTTTTCATAAATTCTCCTTTCTTTTTTATTTTGATTTCTGGCTGAAATAATTCTTATTTTCTCTCCTCTCAAAGTAAAAACTATCATTAACTGTCTCCTTCTATTGGTAATTCCATACGCCAATAGTCTTTCTTCTTTTTGAGAATGTTTTTCATCTTCAAAAATTTTCAATGGTCTATTAAAAAATATTTCTTCTGCTTCTTTAAGGCTAACCTTGTGTTTCAGCCAATTCTTATCTAAATTGCCTTCATTCCAATCAAATGATAAAGGAACAGGCAATTTCATCTTAAATAGAAGTATATTACTGCAATATACACTTGTCAAGAAATGATTTATACCAAAACAGCCCCCTGTTTAGGGGACTGTTTGAATTCATTCAACAACTTAATTATTTATTTGTATGCCCGCTTACTCCCATTTTCTCCTCAATAACCGCCTGGGCTGCTGCCAAACGAGCGATTGGGACACGGTATGGCGAGCAGGAAACGTAGTTTAAGCCGACGCGGTGGCAGAATTTAATCGACTCCGGATCGCCGCCGTGCTCACCGCAAATTCCCACCTTAAGATCTTTTTTAACCGATCTTCCTTTCTCTACTGCCATTTGGACTAACTGGCCAACCCCGGTTTGATCAAGTGTTTGAAACGGATCATCTTTAATAATCTTTTTATCCAGATAGACTTTAATAAATTTTCCCGAATCATCCCGGGAAAAACCCATGGTCATCTGGGTCAGGTCATTAGTACCGCAGGAGAAAAAATCCGCTTCCTCCGCCACTTCGTCAGCCGTCAGAGCCCCTCTAGGCACTTCAATCATCGTCCCCACTTTGTAATGAATTTTTACGCCATGCTGCTTCATGACCTCCTCCGCCACTTTAACCACCAATTCTTTCTGGTCTTTCAACTCACTGACATTGCCAACCAAAGGAATCATAATTTCCGGCTCAACTTCAATTTTTTCATCTTTTTTCAGCTCGCAGGCCGCCAGTATAATTGCTTTAACCTGCATTTCCGTTATTTCCGGATAAGTTATCCCCAACCGGCAGCCGCGATGGCCAAGCATTGGATTAAGCTCGTGTAATTCTTCCGCCCTGGCCCAAATTTTATCGGCAGGAACACCGATTTTTTTGGACAATTCCACCGCTTCCTCATGAGTTTTCGGCAAAAACTCGTGCAGAGGCGGGTCAAGCGTCCTGATAGTCACCGGCAAGCCTTCCATTTCCTTAAATAGGCCTTTAAAATCTTCTTTTTGAAAAGCAAGTAATTTGTCCAGAGCTTTTCTCCGACCTTCTTCCGTATCGGCCACAATCATTTCCTGTATAAAAGGCAGCCGGTCTTCGGCAAAAAACATGTGCTCCGTCCGGCATAAACCGATGCCTTCAGCGCCGAATTTTCTGGCAACGATTGCGTCGCGAGGAATATCAGCATTGGCGCGCACCCCAAGTTTACGCACTTCATCCGCCCAGCCCATAAATTCACCAAAATCTCCCGTTAGTTCCGGTTCAACCGTCGGGACTTTGTCTAAAATCACCTCGCCCGTATTACCGTTAATCGAAATCCACTGACCTTCAGTAACGGTAATTCCGTCAACCGTGAACTTCTTTTCGGCCTCACTGACTTTAATTGTTTCACAACCGACAACGGCGCATTTCCCCATTCCCCGGGCCACTACCGCCGCATGTGAGGTTATTCCTCCTCTGGCCGTTAAAACACCTTGGGCCATATCCATACCGGCAATATCGTCCGGACAAGTTTCCAGGCGCACTAAAATAACTTTATCCGTATCTCCCTGCGTCACCGCCTCTTCTGAAGTAAAAACTACTTTTCCCACCGCGGCTCCAGGTGAAGCCGGTAAACCCTTAGCCAAAACTTCGTATTTAGTTTTCGGATCAAAAATCGGATGCAAGAGCTGGTTAATCTGATTTGGCTCAACTCTCATTAGAGCTTCATCTTTAGTTAATAAGCCTTCTTTAAACATATCTACTGCAACCTTCACCGCCGCAAAAGCGGTTCTCTTGCCATTGCGAGTCTGAAGCATATAGAGCTTGCCTTTTTCAATCGTAAACTCGAAATCCTGAATATCTTTATAATGCTGTTCAAGTTTGGTTGTAATTTCCCGAAGCTGTTCGTAAGCAAGGGGCATGTCCTTGCCCAGCTCGGTAATCGGCTTTGGAGTTCGAATGCCGGCAACCACATCTTCTCCTTGGGCGTTAGTCAAATATTCACCGTAAAAGGCTTTCTCGCCAGTTGAAGGATTACGAGTAAAACCAACCCCTGTGGCGCAGTCATCACCCATGTTGCCAAAAACCATTGCCTGAATATTAACCGCTGTGCCTAAATCATCGGCAATCTTATTCAGCCTGCGGTAAGTGACCGCCCTTGGTGTATTCCAGCTTTTAAAGACCGCGTCTCTGGCTAAAGCCAGTTGCACCAAAGCCTCTTGGGGAAACTCATGCTTGGTTTTTTCTTTAACCAGCTCCTTATACTCCACGATAAGCTCTTTTAAAGCTTCAGCCTTAAGCTCGGTATCCAGCTTGATCCCCAAACTTTCTTTTTTCTTGATCAAAACCGCTTCAAATTTTTCTTTTTCAATTCCTAAAACCACATTGGAAAACATATGAATAAATCTTCGGTAGGCATCGTATGCAAATCTTTCATTATTAGTTTTTTCCGCCAAACCAAGAACCGCTTCGTCATTAAGCCCCAAATTCAAAACCGTATCCATCATACCAGGCATAGAAAACTTCGCGCCGGAACGAACTGAAACCAAAAGGGGATCATCTGAAT
>PEVD01000057.1 GCA_002780305.1 Candidatus Shapirobacteria bacterium CG03_land_8_20_14_0_80_40_19
TCTTTTTGCCGTTTCACCGATAGTGGTTGAGTTAACTCGAAGAGCTTGGAATTGCAACACAATGCCTTTTTTTATCCTGCTTTCTTTCTATTTTATTTATCAATATTTTAAAAACAAAAAATTAAAAGATTTTTTACTGGCTTTTGCTTTTTATGGGTATTGTTTAAGTTTGCATTTTGGCGCCTGGACACTAATGCCTCTTTTTGGGGCTATTTGGATTTATTCTTTAACCAAAAAAAGCAAGATAGGTTTTAAAAAAAGCTTGCTGGCGATAGCCATAATGTTTTTTTTCGTTTTACCGCTTTTCCTATTTGAATTAAGACACAATTTCTTTTTAATCAGTCAAGCGAAAGTTTTTTTCTTTGATGGGGGACATATAGGCGCAAAATCAGGAACGAATTTTTTCGAATCGTTTATTTCTTCCCTTATTGCCCTGTTTACAATTTTAATTTCCGGCCGGATTGATGTCGGCTACGGCGCTCCGCTTGAATTCAGCGGAAGAATAAAAGACTTTTTTTCCGCTTCTCAGCAGATTTCGGTGGTGGCACAAAAACCTTTTTCTTTAACTTACCAATGGTGGGGTCTTTTGACCTTTATTTTAATTTCAGTGGTTTCTTTCTTGAAAAAATCAAAGAATCTGGCGCTTTGTTTAATTTGGACTTGGATTATATGGGGGATTTTTGCTTCACGGATTTATAGCGGGAGTTTTTTCTTTTTTTATTATTTGTATTTATTTCCGGCTCCGGTTTTGCTTTTCGGATATCTGTTCAAACAAGGCCTTGAAATTAAAAAAATAAAATATTTAGTTTGGATTTTATTTTTTCCGATTATCTTTTTTCATTTAAAATATACCACGGTGTTTCAGCAAGGCTGGAGGGAAATCAGTGATTTACGAAAGGTGTCTGAGGTTATTTCTAAAAATATAAAAACAGGGGAATCCTTTAATATTGCGACTATTCAAAAAGACCTTGACCGTTGGGATCGTAACGCGGTTGATTACCGGTATTTTGTTGAAACACTTGGAGGTAAAAGGGCCTTAGACTGGTACCCGCAGGATTATAAAAATGCAGAATTTTTATTTGTAGTTGATGAAACCAAAACAAGTAATCCCTTAAATTCTCCCATAATGGAAATTTTGGAATTTGGTCCCAAGCAGATACTTGGCAAGTGGGAGACTGACAAAGGTGTTGTAATATATAAGTTAGGAAAATAAGATGCTAATTGGAATTGACGGAAACGAGGCTAATAACAAAGACCGGGTTGGCATCGGCCAGTTTGCTTTCGGGGTGATTTCAGCTTTAGAGAAAATTGACCGAAAAAATTCATATTTAATCTATCTAAAGACTAAACCGGCTGATGATTTTCCCAAAGAAAGGGTGGGATGGAAATATTTAATTTTTGGTCCGAAAAAATATTGGACGCAATTTGCTCTGCCCTTGAAATTGGTTACTCAAAAAGTAAAGCCGGATGTCTTTTTTTCTCCTTCACATTACGCCCCGAGATTTTCTCCGGTTCCGACGATTGTTTCTTTAATGGATTTGTGGCATCACCGCCATCCGGAACAATTTGCGAAAAAAGATTTATATCAGTTAACCGCTTGGGAAAAATATTCGGTTAAAAAAGCCAAACACATTATTACAATTTCGGAATTTAGTAAAAAAGAGATTATGGATATTTATAAATTACCTGAAAATAAAGTGACGGTGGCATACCCGGGTTTTACAGAATTTAGAATTAAGCCTGCCTGCCGGCAAGGCAGGAATTTAGAATCTAGAACCAAAGAGATTAAAAATAAATATAACATTCTGGGTGATTATTTTTTATATCTCGGGACACTACAACCTAAAAAAAATATTGAAGGACTAATCAAGGCCTTTGATCAAGTAGTGGATAGGAGCACTATCACCCAACCACTATCACCTGTCATCTTAGTCATTGCCGGTAAAAAAGGTTGGCAATACGAGGAGATTTTTGCATTGGTCAAAGAATTAAAACTTGAAAGCAAGGTGATTTTTACTGGTTTCATCAGTGAAGACGATAAGCCTTACCTAATAGCCGGGGCGAAGGCTTTTGTCTTTCCCTCCTTTTATGAGGGCTTTGGCATACCGGTTCTGGAATCGATGAGTTTAGGTGTTCCAGTTGTGGCTGCAAATGTCGGAAGTTTGCCGGAAGTTGGCGGGGAAGCGGCGATTTACGCCGATCCCAACCAAGTTGGGTCAATCGCCGGAGCGATGAAGAAAGTTTTAGAATTGAACCAAGGGGAGAAAAATGAGATAATCAACTTTGGATACAAGCAGGCTGGAAAGTTTAGTTGGGAAAAGTGTGCCGGTAGAATTTTAACTGTTTTGGAAAAAAATGCTAAAAAAAATTAAAAACAGGATTTTTACTGTTTTGCTAGAATTTGAACTGATGCTTCTTCGCTTCGTTGGTTATATTCCTTCTCACATAATTAGAAATGTTTTTTATTTGATGGCGGGGGTAAAAATAGGAAGGGGTTCAACAATTCATATGTGGGCGAATTTTTTTGATCCAAGAGGAATCGAGATAGGCCAGGACACGATTATTGGAGACCACTGCTTTTTAGACGGTCGGAACAATTTAAAAATCGGCGATCATGTTGATATTGCTTCACAAGTCTTAATTTATAACGCAGAGCACGCCCTGGAAGATGAAAACTTTACAGCCATTTCCGCACCGGTTGAAATCGGAGACTATGTTTTTATTGGCCCAAGAGCAATTATTTTGCCGGGAGTGAAAATCGGCAACGGTGCCGTTGTTGCTGCCGGAGCGGTGGTGACCAAAAATGTTGAACCCTTTATGATTGTTGGGGGGGTTCCGGCCAGAGAAATAGGCGAGAGGAAGTTGAAGAACCCGCAATACAAACTCGGAAGAGCCGCCTTGTTTCAATAATATTATTAACGAATTAAAAAATTAACGAATTAATGAAGTTTGATGCAAAGGTTTATAAAAATCTTTTTTATTTTAATTCTTTTATTGGGAACTGTTTATTTAGTCCTTCCTGCTCCTGATAATTTTCCAGGGTTGCCCGATGCGGTGAAATCAATTGAACCTGGCGATACAACCCAGATGGCTAATGTCAGCGCCTATTACACCGACTTGTCCCGGAAAGAGGTAGTTGATTTTTATTTTAATTATTTTTCCCGCTCGCCTTTTTTAAACATCCCACTAATATCTTATAAACTAAATCATCCTCCGGAAAGAATCAGAGAGGTTTTGCGGGGCACCCAACAATCGACCTATGTTGAAGAAATCGTTCATCCTTTTAGGGAATCTGTTTTTGTAAGTGGTTTTGAGTGGAATAATGATCCATTTACTCCACCTTGGGCCCAAAAACAAAACATCCTCATTGTAAACGGAAAAACCTATCAATTTAAAGTGACGGTATTTTATCAAACCTCGTCTATTTGGATGAGGCTGATTATTTTTTATCTGGCAATGGGACTATGTTGTTTACTAATTAATGAAACCGGAAGATTAATTAAAAGATTAAAACATGAATCCTAAACTTTCAATTATTATTGTCAATTGGAATACAGCCAAACTTTTGATTAATTGTCTCAAAAGTTTGGAATTTGAAATTCGAAATTTGAAATTTGAAATTGAGATTTTTGTCGTAGATAACGGTTCCACCGATAATAGTGTTAAAGAGTTTAAAAATTTTAAATTTGATAGTGAAAATTCATTTAAAATTGAAAATTTAAAATTGAAAATTATTGAGAATGGGACGAATATGGGGTTTTCGAGGGGCAATAACGTTGGTATTAAGCAAGCCAAGGGTGAATACATTATGCTGCTTAATTCGGACACGGTTATTAAAGAAGGGGCGATAGAAAAATTAGTCCGCTTTTTGGACGAGCATCCAGAGGTTTCGATTGTCGGGCCAAGATTGCTTAATCAAAATAGTACTTTTCAAGCCAATTGCGGTTGGTTCCCCCTCTTGAGGGTAGCTTTTTTAATGCTTTTTAAAGAACATTTCGGCGAGAGCGATTCGGTCAGGTTTTCTCCGGTTAAATCACAAGCAGTTGATTGGTTGATGGGGGCGGCCTTTATGGCCAGAAGAGAGGTCTTTGATAAAATAGGCGGACTAGATGAGGATATTTTTATGTATATGGAAGAAGTGGAATGGTTTTACCGGACAAAAAAACAGGGGTTTATAACTTATTTTTTGAAAGAGGCGGAGATAATTCACCTTGGGAGAGGCAGTTCTATCACCGGCAAAAAAGAACCGATTATCAATATTTACAAAGGATTGCTTCATTTCTATAAAAAACATCGTTCGAAAACAGAAATTATAATGTTAAAATTAATGTTAAAACTAAAAGCGCTTTTAACCCTGATTATCGGTTATTTAAAAAAAGACGCTTATTTAATTGAAACATATGGCCAAGCTTTTAAAGTCAGTTAAAGAAAAGTTCGCTTTTTGGGCAATTGCTTTTTTGCTGTTCTTTTTGCCCCTTTATCCGAAATTTCCTCTTTTTTCCGTCTCTGACACTTATGTTTCCATCAGACTGGAAGATGTTTTAATCGCTTCTATTGTTTTTATTTTTGCTCTTATTTTATTTTTGAAAAAAGATTTTTCTTTTTTAAAATGGCCTTTAACCAAACTCTTGGGCTTATATTTTCTGATTGGCTTGCTCGCAGTTTTAAACGCTATCTTTATTACCAAAAACGTTATTCCCCACTTAGTCTTGCTTCATTTTTTGCGCCGTTTTGAGTATATTTCACTGCTTTTTGTCGCCTATTTTTCCTTTTTTAAAAAAAAACAACTTAAAACTTTTGGCTGGATACTGGCAACCTCAACTTTTGGGGTTATTTTCTATGCTTTAGGCCAGAAATTTTTCGGTTGGCCGGTTGTTTCCACCATGAATAAGGAATTTTCCAAGGGGATGATACTGCGATTGACCTGGTGGGCGAGAGTTAATTCCACTTTTGCCGGTCATTATGATCTGGCAGCTTACATGGTGATGATTTTATGTTTAATCATTGCCGTTTTAACTTTAGTCAAAAATTGGAAAACAAGACTGATGGTATTTTTTTTGGGGCTTCTTTCTTTTTATATTATTTTACTTACTGCCTCCCGGGTTTCTTTTGGGGCATATTTGGTCGGTGGATTGTTCGTTTTATTTTTGGCTAAAAAAAAGTGGTGGGTTATTCCTTTTTTAGTTTTTTCCATTTTAGGTATGGTTTTTTCTGAAGACCTCGGTCAGCGTTACGCCGCAACCTTTAAAATTGATTTAAGTTTTTTGTCCGGTGTTGTTTTAGTCAGGCCGAGGAAGATTGCTCTTGCCCCAACCTTAACGCCTATTCCGACTCCGAGCTTTACCGGACTGCAACCAACCCGAACTCACGGGATGCCTATTCCAACCGAAACGCCGACGCCAACGCCGACGCAACCGGTGGCCACCGCGTCAGGTGAGTATTTTGAGCCGACGGAATTGGCGGTCGGCCGGTCAACCGATATTCGTTTAAAAGTTGAATGGCCGAGAGCCGTCCGCGCTTTCTTGAAAAATCCTTTATTGGGAACAGGCTATTCTTCAATTACCCTGGCGACAGATAATGACTATCTGCGGTTGATTGGGGAAAGCGGGATTTTAGGAGTACTGGCTTTTTCTCTGGTTATTTTGGAAATTGCCGGCAGGATAATTCTTTTCTTGAAAAGTAAAGCCGGTAGGGAAGAAAAACTGCTCATCATCGGTTTTGTTGGGGCGAGTGTCGGTTATTTTTTGAACGCCACCTTTATTGATGTTTTTGAATCATCCAAAGTAGCTTTCTTTTTTTGGATAATGATGGGAGTGGGATTGAGATTAATTGATCTAAACTCTAAACACTAAATCCTAAATAATACCAAAATACAAATGACAAAAATCCAAAAACAATTTAGAATATTTGAAATTTGAGAATTTGGATTTGTTTAGAAATTAGGATTTAGAAATTAGGGTTTTTTGATTATGAAATCAAAGATAATTTTATTTTTAATTATTGTGTTGGGATTGGGATTGAGGTTGTATAAGATTGATATTCCCTTGGCCGATCATCATTCTTGGCGTCAGGCGGATACCGCCGCCGTGGCCAGAAATTTTATTAAATCGGGTTTTGATTTTTTTAAACCTCAAATTGACAATTTTATTCCCTTGCATCCGGGTGTTCCCAACAAGGAAAGGTTGTTTTTAGTTGAACCGCCGATTTATAACAGTCTTGTCGCCGGCGTTTATTCAATTTTAGGGGTAGATATCAAATGGGCGAGGATGGTGTCTATAATATTTTCTTTAGGATCGGCGATTTTGCTTTATTTAATCTCAAAAAAATATTTTGGAGCAAAAGTCGGTTTGCTTTCGGCTTTCTTTTTTTCGGTTTTACCGTACAACATTTTTTATTCCCGGGTGGTGCTGCCCGAGCCGATGATAATTTTTCTAACCCTGGGCATGTTTTATTTTTGTCTCAAATGGCTCCAGTCTCAATCCATTGTTCATTATTCATTGTTCATGGCTCTTAGCGCTATTTCTTTTACTCAAAAAAGCTTTCCCTTTTTTTTCTTTCTTCCACTGCTTTGTTTAATTTTTCAAAAATACAAATTTTCTTTTTTAAAACAAAAAAAACTATATTTATGGTTTTTAGTGTCTGTTTTGCCTTTTTTATTGTGGCGGTGGTGGATTGGCCGCTTTCCGGAGGGGATTCCCGGCAACCTTTGGCTTTTTAATCAGAATAATATCCGTTTTAAGGGCGCCTTTTTTTATTGGCTATTTGCCGAAAGAATCGGGAAATTAATTTCAGGCTATTGGGGGCTGCCGCTTTTGGTTTTAGGCATGGTCTTAAAGCCCAAAAAAGAAGGCTTGTTCTTTCATGCCTGGGCCTTTTCACTGCTGATTTTTGTTTGTGTTTTTGCCGCCGGCAATGTCACCCATGACTATTATCAAATCCCCCTAGTTCCTATTTTTTGTATTTTTATGGCTAAAGGAGCGAATTTGTTGTTGTTTGATATTCCGGAAAAATTTTCCAAGGTTTTGTCACGCCTGCTGTTTGCTGTTTGTTGTTTGCTGTTTGCCGCCTTTGGTTGGTATGAAGTACGTGGTTTTTATAATATTCAAGGCGGGGTTGATTTAGCGGGGATGGCCGTGGATGAATTAACTCCCAAAAGCGCCTTAGTCATAACGGGAGACAGTAATGATGCCACTTTGCTTTATAACACTAACCGGTGGGGTTGGACGGCCGGTTATGCCTCAGAATACCCTAATTCAAAAGAGACAATAGAAAAACTTATAAATCTGGGGGCTTCTGTTTATATTGCAACCAAATTTGACCGAAATTCGGAATTTGGGAAGTATATGATAGATAATTATTCAATAATTAAAGAATCAGACCAGTATATTTTATTTAAATTGACGAATTTATGAAAATTTTGATGTTAACGCCATATTTACCGTACCCGCCTTCGTCGGGCGGGCAAGTAAGGTCTTACAATTTGATTAAAAACTTGGCTTCTAAACACGAAATTACTCTTTTTTCGCTGATTAAAAATGAAAAAGAAAAAAGTTATATTGTCGAGCTTGAAAAATATTGCCATAAAGTTAGAGTTTTTAACCGGCCTTCTAAACCCTGGACTCTTAAAAATATTTTAAGAACCGGTTTTAGTCTTTACCCGTTTTTGGTTATCAGAAATTTGTCTGAGGAAGAAAAGAGAGCCGTTGTAGAAGAGCTTAACACAGAAAAATACGACCTGATTCATGCAGAAACATTTTATGTTATGCCTCACATCCCGGAGACAAAGGTACCGATTTTACTGGTTGATCAAACAATCGAATTTCAGGTTTATCAGCATTATGTAAAAAATAATAAAAACTTTTTTCTTAAACCTTTTCTGTATTTGGATGTTTTTAAAATTAAATACTGGGAGCTGGCTTTTTGGCAAAAAGCCGACATGGTAGTGGCAGTTTCTGATTCTGACAAGGTAAAGATGATTAAATTTGTTGATAATCTGAAAGTGAGAGTGGTGCCAAACGGAGCAGGAGAGGACTTAATGAATGTCTGGATGAAAAAAGAACCGCAAAAAATTCCCATAGTTTTCTTTCAGGCGAATTTTTCCTGGCTGCAGAATATTGAAGCCGCCAGTACATTGGTAGAAAAAATATTTCCTTTAATAAAAGAGAAAATTTCCGTTGTTCAATGTTGGATTGTTGGTCAGTCGGCTAAAGAAAAAGTCGGCGGGTTGGGAAAAAAGGACATTAAAGTTATCGATCTGGAGAATTCTGACATTAAAGGAGTAATCGACGCTTACAAAAAAGCAACTGTTTTTGTGGCTCCGCTTGAGGGTCCCGGCGGGACGAGATTAAAAATTTTGGGGGCGATGGCGGCCGGAGTGCCGATTGTTACCAGTCAAATAGGAATAGAAGGCATTGAAGCCGTAAACAACCAGGAAGTTTTGGTTGGTCGGAACTGGCGGGAAATGGCGGAAAAAACAATCTCACTTTTAAAAAATAAAAAGGTTTATGATCAACTGGCTTTAAATGCCAGGAAATTAGTTGAGGAAAAATACAGTTATAAAAGCATTGCTGATTTATTAAGCAGGTTTTATCTGGAGGTGTCAGGTGGCAGAAATTGATTTATCTATAATTATTCTCTCATACAATACTAAAGATCTTCTTAGGCAATGTCTTAATTCTATCACCCAAACACTACCACCTAACACCGAACTAATCGTGGTGGATAATAATTCAAGCGACGGCAGCCAAGAAATGGTAAAAGAATACCTGCCTTGTCGGCAGGCAGGAAAAATACTAAATACTGGATACAGTATACAACTAATTGAAAATAAAGATAACTTGGGTTATGCCAAGGGCAATAATACCGGTTTAAAACACGCTCATGGAAAGTATATTTTATTTCTAAATTCAGACACGGAAGTATTTAAAGGAGCACTTGAAGAAGCGGTTGAATTTATGGAAAAAAATCCGGATGTTGGTGCCTTATCGGCAAAAACTTTACTTGTTTCCGGGAAAATGGATCCTGATTGCCATCGGGGATTTCCGACTCCCTGGGCTTCGTTGACTTATTTTTTTGGTTTGGAGAAACTTTTTCCCAAATCCAGAATTTTTGGCCATTACCATAAATTTTATTTAGATTTAAATAAAAATCATGAAATCGATGCCGGCGCCGGCGCATTTATGGTTATTCCCCGGGAAATTATTGACCAGGTTGGAATTTGGGATGAAAGCTATTTTTTTTACGGCGAGGATTTAGACTTCTTTTATCGGATTAAAAAAGCCGGTTATAAAGTGGTGTTTTACGCTCGTCCGCTTTTAAAACATTATAAGGGGGCCAGTTCCGGACTGCGCAAAGAATCAAAATCAATTGCCAAGAATTCAAGAGAAAACAGAATTAAAGTGGCCAAAGCATCTGTTGTGGCAATGGAGATATTTTACAGGAAATTTTACCAAGTTCAATATCCTTTTTGGTTAACCTTTATTGTTTTGCTGGCAATAAAGATTAAAGGGCAATTTAGAATAATAAAACATTTACTTTCGTAATGAAAAAAAAATTAAATTTTTTAAATAAGAATAATTTTTATTGGATATTTATTCCGTTTTTATTATTGACCTTTTTTTATCTTTTTAAAGTTCCGATAGGTCAAACTCCGGATGAACCGGCTCATCTAAATTACATAAAACATCTTGCAATCTTCGGATCCTTGCCTGATTACAACTTCAGCGGTGTTGCCCACCACCCCCCTTTTTATTATTTAATTTTGACCCCGATATTTATATTGTTTAAAAATATTTATGTCTTGAGAGGTTTTTCCATTGTTTTTTCACTACTGAATTTATTGGTGATAAAAAAAATAGTCGAGTTAATAATTCCGTCGGAAAAATTAAAACGCGATTTGTCATTGGGAACCGCAATTTTTTGTTCTTTGATACCGATGTATAATTTTATGGCTATTGGGGTTAATAACGATTCGTTGGCTTGTCTTTTAGGTTCGCTGTTAATTTATTATTCGGTTTTGTCTTTAAACCGCTTCTTTAGAGAAAAAGAGTATTTATTGTGGTCTTTAGTTTTCATGGCGGCAATCTTTACTAAAATTATTCTTTGGCCGGCTGTTTTTATTTCCGGTTTGACGGTTTTATTTACCCAAAAAAAACAAAAATATTATACCCTGTTATGTTTTTTATTGTCCTTTATCGGGCTTTGTTTCTGGTTTTACCGAAATGTTAGTTTGTACGGTCAATGGGATATTCTGGGATGGGAAGAGTTAAAAAAAGTTGAATATATGCTTCTTGGAAATAGGTTGATTTATGACCATCCCCGCCAATGGTTGGTTCTTTTGTTTCACAGCTTTTGGGGAATTTTTGGTTGGTTTTCAATTTACTTGCCTTTGGTGGCGTATTCTCTCCTTAGGAAAGCAACCTTTTTGCTTATATTACCTTTTGCGCTTTTTATAATTAATTTTTTTATTATTTCAAAGAGAAAAGAAAAACTGTCTTCGTTGCTTTTTTTCTCCTTTTTTATTCTAACATTTGTGGCGTTGATAAAGGATAATTTAACCTTTTTTCATCCGCAGGGAAGATATCTTTTTCCAATGTTAAGTTTTATTGGTTTTTATTATACTGCCGGTTTATTTCAAATTTCCAAATATATTTCAAAATATTTATTTAAGGTTTATAGGAATTTTGTTTTTTACACAATACTTGTAGTCCCGCTTTTGATTTTAAATATTGTCAGCTTAATAACCATTAGTAATTTTTATTCAAAATAAATAAAATGAAAATCGGTATTGATTGTCGGATTTATGGTCCAAAACATACGGGTATCGGCCGCTATGTGCAGAATTTGGTGGAAAATTTGTTGATACAAGACAAGGAAAATGAATATGTTTTATTTATTAATAAAGATTCTGAAAATGATTTTGAAAATTTAAAATTAAAAATTAAAAATTCATTTCAAATTTCAAATTGTAAATTTCAAATTGTATTTACTGATGTAAGTCATTATTCACTTCAAGAGCAACTATTACTTCCTAAATTAATTAAAAAACAGAAAGTGGATTTGATGCATTTTCCCCATTTTAATGCTCCGGTTTTTTATGGTGGAAAATATGTGGTCACTATCCATGATTTGATTAAACATCTTTCAAAAGGTCCTTCAACGACTACCCGCTGCACAGCGCTTTATTGGTTAAAATATTTAGGCTACAAAATTGTTTTTAAACAAGCGGTTAAAAGAGCCGAAAAAATAATTACCCCAAGCCAATATGTAAAGGATGAGTTAATCAAACTGTACAAAGTTGGTGCTGATAAGGTGATAGTGACCTACGAGGGGGTGGACAATAAATTTCAAGCAAATACTAAATACAAGATACTAAATACAAAATACAAGATAAAAAACCCCTTTTTGCTTTATGTCGGCAGTGTTTATCCTCATAAAAATATTGAGAGATTAATTGAAGCGGTTAAATTGATAGACAAAAAACTGGTTATCGTTTGCGCAAGAAATGTGTTCAGAGACAGATTGAATAACTTTATTGCCCAAAATTCAGCCGAAGACCTCGTTACTTTTACCGGATATGTTTCAAACGATGAACTGGCCCGCTTATATCAGGAAGCGGAAGCTTTTGTCTTTCCGACTTTGTCTGAAGGGTTTGGTTTACCCGGACTTGAAGCGATGTCCCTAGGTTGTCCGGTAATTTGTTCCGATATATCTGTTTTGAAAGAAGTCTATAAAAATGCGGCAGTTTATTTTAACCCGCTGGATTCAAAAGATGTGGCTGAAAAAATTAAATTAGTCATAAGCGATAAGGAGATTTTAGAAAAGTTAAAGAAACAAGGCCTTGAACTTGTCAAAGAATACTCCTGGCAAAAAATGGCCCAAGAAACCCTTAAGATTTACAAAGAAGCGGCATGAGAATTTCTTGGTACGGTAAGTATTTTGGTGAAGAACCGCCGATCTCGGGACAAGGAGGTTCGGGAACCATTTTTTTTTGCGGATGTAACTTAAAATGCGTTTTTTGCCAAAATTGGCAAATATCTCAGGGTAATACCTCCTGTGAGACAGTAAGCGAAGCCGAACTGTTAAAAATTATTTTTAATCTTCATAATCAAGGCGCCGGAAATATAAACCTTGTTTCCCCGACCATTTGGGCCAAACAGTTAATTGAAGTTTTAAAAAAAGCCAAACAAAACGGCTTGAAAATTCCGGTAGTTTGGAACAGCAACGGTTATGAAAAAACGGAAATTTTAAAGAAACTTGAGGGCTTAATTGACATTTACCTTCCTGACTGCAAATACAGCGATGAAAAATTGGCCATAAAATATTCTTCCGCTCCGGAGTATCCGAAAATTGCCCAAAAAGCGATTTTGGAGATGTTCAGGCAAGTAGGTGTTAAGGGATTGATTGTCAGGCATCTGATTTTGCCGAGGCAGATTAAAAATTCGATTGAATGCCTGAAATTTATCCGGTCAATTTCGCCGAAAATCTATTTGAGTTTAATGACTCAGTACAATCCGACTTACAAAGCAAAATATTTTCCCGAAATTAACAGAAAGCTAAACCGGCAGGAATATAATAAGGTTTTAAGAGCAGTAAAAGAGTTAAGGTTTGAAAATGGCTGGATACAAAAGTTCGGGGAAAGCGCCGATTTATTGATGCCGGATTTTAGTAAAAAAAATCCATTTAATAATTAAAAAATTAAAATATTAACGAATTAAAAAATTAAAGAAATTCGTAATCCGTTAATCCGTTAATAAACGTATGAAAGTTGCTTTGGTTTACGATCGGGTGAATAAGTGGGGCGGGGCGGAAAGAGTCTTGCTGGCTCTTCATGAGATATGGTCGCAGGCGCCTCTTTTTACCTCGGTCTATAATTCCAAAACCGCCGGTTGGGCAAAAGTTTTTCCCAAAATTATTCCCTCCTTTTTGCAAAAATTTCCTTGGGCAAAAACCTCCCACGAGATTTTTTCACCCCTAATGCCAATTGCTTTTGAGAGCTTAGATTTAAGTGGATATGATCTGATTATTTCCGTTACAAGCGAAGCGGCAAAGGGAGTTTTGACATCACCCCATCAGTTGCATTTGTGTTATTGCCTAACCCCAACCCGTTATCTTTGGAGTGGTTATGATGACTATTTTAAAACCGAAAAATCGCGCCGATTAAGCAGACTTCTTATTTCTTACTTGCGCAAATGGGATAAAATTGCCGGTCAAAGGCCGGATGGGTATGTGGCAATTTCTAAAACAGTGCAATCAAGAATCAAAAATTACTATCATCGAGAATCTGAAGTTATTTACCCTCCGATTGATACAGACAAATTCGAAATCCGAAATCCGAAATCCGAATCAAATACCAAATACCTGCCTTGCTCGCCTCGCGGCGTAGCGGGCCGGCAGGCAGGCAAAATACTAAATACAAAATACTTTTTTGTCGTGTCACGGTTGGTTAAATATAAAAAAGTTGATTTGGTTATTGAGACGTTTAACCGGCTGGGGTGGAATTTAAAAATAGCCGGAACCGGCAGGGAAACGAACTCACTAAAAACAAAAGCAAAAAATAATATTGAATTTTTAGGCCAGTTGACAGACCAACAACTTTTAAGTTACTATCAAAACTGCGAGGCGGTGATCTTCCCGCAGGAAGAAGATTTTGGCATCGTCCCCCTTGAGGCTCAAGCTTGCGGGAAGCCGGTTGTTGCTTACCGGGCGGGGGGAGCAGTCGAGACATTAATTGAAAACAGAACCGGACTATTTTTTGACAAGCAAACAGTCGAGTCATTAGCAGCAAAGTTACAAAGTTTCAAAGCGGCAGGGTATAAGGCTGAAGATTGCCGGGAACAGGCGGAAAAATTTTGCAAAGAAAAATTTATGATAGAATTTAAAAAATATATTGAGGCGGAATGGCAGAAACATTTAAAGAACATCTTTACGCGCTGATTGTCTGCGGGGGGGCGGGAACCCGTCTTTGGCCAAGATCCCGCAAAAGCACCCCAAAACAATTTTTACCCAAATTTTATGGTGAGAAGACTTTATTTGGCCAAACGCTTGACCGGGCAAAACTTTTAACTGAACCGCAAAAAATATATTTTGTGGTAACCAGTAATGATAACGCCCGTCAAATAGTGCAGTTTTATCCGGAGGTTCTGAAAAAAAACATTATTGTCGAGCCCATGGGCCGCAATACCGCCATGGCGGTCGGAGTAGGCGCCAGTTATATCAGAAAAGTTGATCCCGGTGCGGTGGTAATGAACTTCTGGTCTGATGCGGTGATTAAGGATAATGACCTTTTTTACCAAAGCCTTATTTTGGCCGCGGAGACTGCTTTTAACGGTAATTGGTTAGTAACCGTGGGTCTTAAACCTACCTTCCCTCATACTGGTCTTGGTTATATTGAAACAGGTGAACAGTTTTCGGCCCAGAAATCGGTTTTTAAAGTGAGCTCTTTTAAAGAGAAACCCGATCTAAAAACTGCGGAGGGATTTTTAGCTAAAGGAAACTATTTTTGGAATACAGGAATCTATGTTTGGTCGGTGAGTTCAATTTTTGAGGCTTTTTCCAAACATTCGCCGAACATTTTTAAATCGCTGGAAAATATTTTTAACAGCGTTGGTTTAGCTGAAGAAAAATCGGTTTTGGCCGATGCCTACGATGAGGCGGAAAGTTTACCGATCGATACAGCCGTTTCCGAAAAAGCGGATAACCTGCTTTTAGTGCCGGCCAGTTTCGGCTGGAGTGACATCGGCGACTGGAAAGTTACTTACGAACTAAAAAGTAAAGATGTGAACGGTAATGTCATAGAAGTTTTTGGCGAAGGTGGGACACATCTTGGTTTTGAGACTAAAAACTGCCTTGTCGAAGCCCAAAGCCGGCTTGTTGCTACGGTTGGTGTATCCGATTTAATAATAGTTGAAATGAAGGATGTGGTGTTGGTTTGCAACCGGGAAAAGGCCCAGGATGTAAAAAATATCGTTAATACTTTGAAAGAACAAAAGAAAGACCAATATTTGTAAAATAACATGCGTAACTTTTTACACGATGTTTGCAAAAGACTGATTGATATTTTTGGTTCCCTGATTGGTTTGGTTATTTTTTCCCCGGTGTGTTTGGTTACGGCAATTGCCATAGAAATTGATTCTCCGGGGACGATACTGGCTGATACGCCAAAGAGAGTGGGGAAAAACGGCAATTTATTCCGGCTGCTAAAATTTAGATCAATGATACCCAATGCCCATAATTTACTTCACACTGACCCCCATTTTAAAAAACTGCTTGAAGAATATAAGAAATCAAGTTATAAACTTCATGATGATCCAAGGGTAACTAAAGTAGGTAAATTTATCAGGAAGCATTCAATTGATGAGGTCCCTCAATTTTTAAATGTTATGAGGGGGGAAATGAGTCTAGTTGGACCCCGGGCGTATTACCCTTTTGAACTGGAGGAGCAACAAAAAAAGTATCCCAACACGGTCGCCTTAGTCAAAGAAGTGCTCACGGTTAAACCGGGAGTAACCGGGCAATGGCAGGTTTCCGGAAGAAGCGAAATTAATTTTGACAAAAGAATAGAAATGGACGCGGAGTATGCAAGACGGAAGTCTATTGTTTATGATTTAATTATACTCATGAGAACGCCTTTAGCCATGATTACAGGAAAGGGAGCAGTGTAAGAAGATGCCTGCCGAAGAAATAATTAAAACAGAAGAACCACGAAAGAAAAGACTTTGGTTGTGGACTTCTTTGGGAATATTTCTTTTCTTGGTTGTCATTGTCGGGGCGGGAACCGCTTGGGGTTATTCGGTGTACAAAAGTTTTTTGCCGGAAAAAGTGATCCTGGAACAATCCGCAAATGAGTTAAAAACGGCCATTAAAGAGCAGAATTTAGAAAACATTAAACAATCGACGTCGAATTTCCGTGCGGAGTTAAATCGTATTCAAGCTAAAATAGAAAAATTTTCTTTTCTATCTTCACTTCCCAGGGTAGGTGATTATTACCGTGATGCTCAGCGGCTGCTTAAAACGGGCAGGACCGGTTTGGATATGATTGATTTGGTAGTTGAGACAATTACCCCATATGGTGATCTTTTGGGGTTGGGCGGGGTGAAAAGCGGAGAGGGAAAAACCGCCCTTGATAGAATTACTTTTTTGGTGACCACTCTTGATAAAATTCGTCCTGAACTGGATAAAATAGACAGTCAGCTGGATATTATAAAGACAGAAATTGACCAAATTGACCCCCGCCGTTACCCGATTGAAATAAAAGGAATTAAATTAAGAGAATCTTTATCTTCTGTAATTTCTTCTGTAGATCAAGCTTCCGCCTTAGTGAACGACGCCAAGCCGTTGATAGAGGAAATGCCTAACCTTCTGGGAGTCAATTCTCCGAAGTATTATCTGGTGATTTTTCAAAATGATGCCGAGCTTCGTCCGACCGGTGGTTTTATGACTGCTTATGGAGTATTAAAAGTTGATAAAGGGAAAATTACGCCGGTTTTATCCGAAGATATTTACAGTCTTGATTCTGCTTGGGGTAAGAAACTGCCGGCCCCTGATCCGATTCAAAATTACCATAAGAATGTTTTCTACCTTTATTTGCGTGACATGAATCTTTCGCCTGATTTTGCCGTTTCCATGAAACCAATTTTAGATATTTACAATAACGAGATTCGTGGAGTAAAAAAAGTTGACGGAATCGTCGGAGTCGATACTAAAATTTTAGCTTCTCTTTTAAAAGTTTTGGGATCGATTGGAGTGCCCGAATGGGGTAATTTTTCCGCGGAAACTGACAAGCGTTGTGATTGCCCCCAAGTGGTTTATCGGTTAGAGGAAATTGCCGATAAGCCAATAAGCGGGACTAACGCTTCCCGTAAGGCGGTTATCGGACCGTTAATGCATTCAATCCTGGCCAATGCTTTTAACAGCCCGAAAGACAAAATCGCCCAACTTTTTAATGTCGGTTTGATTGCAATCAAAGAAAAACACGTTCTTTTTTATTTTTTGGACGAGAAGGCTCAAAAAGCGGCCGAGTCATTTAATCTGGCCGGTCGGGTGAGGGAGACTGAAGGTGATTATCAACTGTTGGTTGATACCAATTTTGCCGGTGCCAAATCGAATTTGTTTATCACCCAGAAAATTGACGAAAAAATTGAGATTTCTGCTGAAGGTGAGGTAACCAAGACTATTCTGGTCACCTACAATAATCCATTTCCCCCATCTGACTGCGGACTTCTTTCCGGCGGGCTTTGTTTAAACGGACTTTATCGGAATTGGTTTAGGCTTTATGTTCCTAATGGCAGTACTCTTGTCGAAATGACCGGTTCTGAAGTTGAACCAAAAGTTTATGAAGAATTGGGGAAAACCGTTTTTGAAGGCTTTTACGGTGATAAATATCCGCTCCGTCCCCAAAGCATGACTAAAGTCAGCTTTAAATATAAATTACCCCAAAGAGTCAAACTTGGTGAAACATATCAACTATTGATTCAAAAACAAGCCGGAGTTGAAAAGTATGATTTCAGTCTTGAGTTTAACGGCAAGATTCAAGAATTTGAACTTCGTGAAGACAAAGAGTTGAGGTTTTAAATAATGAATGATGAACAATGAATAATGAATGATGATTTGTGATGTTTTTCTTTTTTGTTCATAGTTCAGTATTCAGTATTCGATGAGTATTACTTATAAATCCGAAGGGATTGTCTTAAAGAGGATTAACTTCGGTGAAGCAGATAAAATAATTACTGTTTATTCCAAGCGCTACGGTAAACTAACTTTATTGGCAAAAGGGATCCGTAGAATGACTTCGCGGAAAAGAGGAAACTTGGAAGTTTTTAATCAAGTAATTTTTTTTGCCGCCAAAGGTAAGGGCATGGATATTATTACAGAGACGGAGTTGGTGGAAAGTTTCTCTTCCCTACGAGGCAATTTACATAAAGTAGCCTGCGCTTATCAACTGTGTGAAATGGTAGATAAGCTGACGGTAGAGGAAAGCGAGCAGGATGGAGTTTTCGAACTGTTATCTGACAATTTAAAAAAATTAAACAATTTAAGCTTAGAAAACTATTCCTTTTTTTTGGGCAATTTCGGACTAAATTTATTAAAGCTTTTAGGTTTTTGGCCGCATGACAAACCGGTACCCAAAGATTTTAGAAC
>PEVD01000014.1 GCA_002780305.1 Candidatus Shapirobacteria bacterium CG03_land_8_20_14_0_80_40_19
AAAAGAAAAAACAGTAAAGCTAAAATTTTTTTCTTTAACATCAATATCAATTTACATCCTCTCCAAGGCTTCAATTCCCAGCAAATTAAGGCCGTTTTTAAGTGTTTGGCCGACTCCGGCGGTCAAAGCCAACCTGAAATCTTGCCTTTCACTGCCGATTATTCTTTGCTTGTCATAAAACAGGTTAAACTTTTGGGCCAAATCAAAAAGGAAATTACACAAAATATTAGGACTAAACTCCTCCCCCGCCTGCTCCACTACTTCAGGAAACTTACAAAGTGTCCTCAAAAGAGACATTTCTTCCTCTGTCATTGCGAAGGGTTTACCCCTGAAGCAATCCCCAACGAGATTGCTTCGCTTCGCCCCGTACCGTCTGGTACAGGGCTTCGCTCGCAATGACAATCTTGAGTTTGCGAGCACGCTACAAGTGCGAGCATAAGTATATTCCAGATAAATCCCACTGTCTCCCTGCAAAGAAACAGATTTTTCCGGATCAAAAGCAACATTTGCTTTCGGCCCAACCCGCAAAACCGAATATTTTATGGCCGCAATAGTCCCGACTTCAGCAATCCCGGCTTTTTCTTCATCATTTGCGTTTTCAAGCTTAATTAGAGGCTTAAGATAAGATTTTACTTCTTCAATTAAATCATCAACCCGCAAAATTACTCCGGTTCTGGAGGACATTTTTCTGCCGACCAGATTAACCATGCCCATTGGCAAGTGGCATTCTCTGCCTTTAAGATTTGGAAATAACAGTTCAATTGCTTTGATTACTACTTGAAAATAACCTGTTTGCTCGTTGGCAACCACATGGACATTTAAATCAAACGGGAAAGCTTTGTATTGCGCTTGCGCCAAAGCCATTTCTTTAGCCTCATAAGTTGGGGTGCCGTTGGCGGTAATAAAAACCCGTTTATGCAAGTCAAAAGGCTCGCCGTCGAAAATCACCGCTCCTTCGCTTTCTGCAAACACTTTCCCGATATTATCAAGCACTATTTTCTTGCCTTCGTCCGCCACTTCACTTTCAAAAAAAAGCCGATCAAATTTGGTCAAAAATCTACTATAAAAGCTATCGTAATATTGCAAACTCCACCTTCTGGTCCTTTCATAGACCAGTAGTATCCGGGGATCTTTTTTATACAATTTAACATTCAGCTCGTCAATTTCCTTTTCAAATTTTTCGTAATCCTGGTTTCCTCTCACATAACCTTCCCCCAGTAAGTGCGCTTTTTGGGTCAACGACAGTTTTTCTGCTTTATCCCAGGAAATTCCTCTTTCTGTAAGAATTTTTTCTGTCCCCCAAATCGCTTTAGCCACATGAGGGCCGATATCGCCTTGATAATTAGCGCGGAAGACTTCAGCCCCGCAGGCAGAAAAAATCCTTGATAAGGCTTCACCGGTAATTAAAGTTCTCATATGGCCGACATGCAGTTCTTTGTGGGTATTGGGGTGGGCAAACTCCACCATTATTTTTCTACCGGCTAAAGAATTATTCTTTCCAAACAGCTCACCATATCTTAGCACTTTGGAAAGTTGGTTGCCAAGAGCATCAAATTTAAGCCATATATTGATGAATCCTACTCCTGCAACCTTTATCTTTTCCACAAAATCCGGCAACCCGGCTGTTTGCCATTTTTTGACAATTTCGCCAGCCAACTCTTTAGGGTTTGAAACTTTGAAACTTTGTAACTTTGAAGCTGCCAGCGCGACATTGGTTGAATAATCGCCATGTTTCAAATCCGCCGGATGTTCCAGTGAAATCTCCACTCCAGGCAAGATTCTTTCCAGACTTTTTTTAATTTCTTCGGTAAACATATTATTCAACTCCCGTTCCTTCGGGAATTTTCTCCTGTGGCACCAGCAGGGTAATTTTTTCGGCTTGTTCCCCTCTCTCAACCGCCATTAGTATCATCCCCTGACTTTCCAAACCCATCATCCCTTTAGGTTCCAAGTTAACCAGTACTAAAGCTTGGGTTCCGATCAAAGCCTGCCAATCAAAATCTTTCTTAATTCCGGATAGTATTGTTCTTAAACCAGCCTCAGAACCTAAATCAACGGTAAATTTGATTAATTTCTGACTACCAAGGACTTCTTCCGCCTGAATAATCGTCCCGATTCTCATATCAAGCTTTTCAAAATCGGAATAAGTAATTAATGGTTTTATCATAGTGAAAGTATAACATTTTTAATCTTGAAGCTAAAGTATCGACGATTTAGTTGACCTTTCGAGTTTTGTTTAATGGTGTTTGAAAGAAACGACCCAAGGCTAAACTATTTGGTTATTGTTACTAAATAGTCCTGCCGGAAGGAGGTCTTATTGGAGAGTATCCCAAAATTGTTCTTTTAAAAACAAAAAAAGAGATTTTAGAGTCTGTTGAGGAAGGTAAACTAAGTGTTAAAAAGATGCTTCTTCTTTACTGGGAATAACCGGCAGGGACTCTGAAAATTAAGAAAGTCTCACCGTCTCCCTCATAATCTTGCCCTTTCCCCGTCCAAGCCATAAGAACAGATAATGGCTCTGAGTTTAAAAAACACTTTGCCAAATACTGTCAAGAAAGAAGAATGTTTATGGAGAATAATCTCTAAAAACAAAGAGTCAGACTTAAACTTTGTTAATTATGAATTGACTAAATACAACCTGGGGTAAGATACCAAAAAAAGACATGGCGGATACCAGATATTTGGCAAAACACCCAAACAAAAAATTAACGAAACCCTGATACTCTAAACATTTTTGAAAGGTTGTATAATCCAATTAGCATGCTACAAGATGAATCTGAAATTATTTTTTCCCGCCGGGGATTTCTTCGCGGTGTGGCCGGTATTACCGGGGTTGTCGGAGGCAAACTTTTACCAAACGTTCCGGGTTTTCTTCCCCCCCAATCAACAACCCTTCTTGAAACTGAAAAATTTGACCCTTGGGAAGCTAAAAAAAGAGAGGAAATTGATAAGCTGTTTGAAAAACAGGAAGATGGATCATTCAGACAACTTGTCAGCCTGGAAACCTTTAGAAAAAACGGTATAATCTGGCAGGAAATTAAAGAAGGAAGCGCTCCGGAAGCCTTAACCGTTTTGTTACAGCAAAAAGGAATAGGGGTGGCACTGAAATGCACCTATCGCACCCTGTTAAATAAAGCTGTCGAGAGATATAATCAATTGACAAAAGATCCTTACGCCACAATTATTGACCCGGATGTGAACGAAGCGGAAAAAGTAATTTCGGAAGTGGCCGAACTCACAGGTTTACCGCCAGATTTTATCAAAACCATTGCCTGGCGAGAAAACGGCCTTCGCGGGACTATTCCCCAACTTCATGGAGACACTTACTGCCCCACTATTGGCGCGGTTTTCATTAACATGGAAACAGATAGCGATATATTTGCCCAAAATATCAAAATTGACGGCCGGTATAGATGGCTGGCAAGAATTCCCGGAATTCCCAAAGGCTATGTCTTGCCCATAACAACCACTAAAGCCTTAAGATACGATGCTTTACTGGGAACTTTAATTCCTATGGCTATTTGTTTGGAGCATCTGGAAAAAGTATTTAGCGAAAGAGCCACTCCAACCGCTAACTTGAGAGATTTTTTAATGAACTGGGCAGACGAAAGTGTCGGTAATTCTCCTGAAGAAAAATTGGCTAAATTTGTCGGTCTGGCTTTTCTGCTCTACCACCACGGTATTTACAGACCAGTCAAACTTGATCAAAAAGGAAATCCTATTCATGATCAAGACGGAAACGTGACTATGAATTTTAATATTATCGCCAATGAAAGATTTACCCAGTTCGATCCAACTAAAACAGCTGATCTAAAAACACACTTTCGGGATCGTTATCACTGGTTTTTTGGAGCCTATGATACCTTTTTGTATTACAAACCCTGGCTCAAACAAAGATACCGGCTTGCCGGCACTAATGAAGCCGCCGGCCACCAATTTTATTGCCAAACAGCCAATTTTATCAGAGAACATATGGACAAATATCCAAATCTTTCCGAGAGAACACATGAACCTCAAGAATACAGAGACATAATCGAATTCGGGATGATTGAATACTTTAGAAAAAATTACGAAAAAATTTGCGATCCTGAATGTAACACTGTCAATTTAAAACAAGAAGTAAATAACTTAATATTAGATTGCAATTACAATCTGACAGAGATTAGGAAAAAAGCTAGTCCGCCATTAAAAAGCCAGCTTGAAAAACTGGACAAACTATTAAAAATAGGAAGGAACGTCTTCTCGACGTATACAGCTGAACACTTCGGTTTGTTTTTCATTCCCACTCAGGAACAGGAAAAAGCTTGTTTGTTTAATTTAATCAATTATTATTATTCATGGGACGATGAAGTGTGGAATAATAATGAGAACTTTCTTAAAATTCTCCTCCTCAAATATTCGGGCGAAGAAATACCCTAAACGCTTCCGGAAGTTCCAGAAAAATTAACTATCCCAGAATCAGAAAAACAAGCATTAATAGACTTTTATAACTCAACCTGCGGTAAAGAATGGAAATATAGATGGAATTTAAAATTACCTCCTTGCTTTTGGGACGGAATTCACATAGAAAATGGCCATGTTACTAAGATTTTCCTTCCAAATAACAATCTTTTCGGAACAATCCCCCCGAGTATCACTCAACTATCAAAACTAAAGGAATTTATTGTTTGGAAAAATGGTTTAGAAGGCGAGATTCCAGCCAATATTTCCGCTTGCAAACAATTGACTGATTTTGATGTCAGCTATAATAAAATGACTGGCTCTCTCCCGTCAGATATCGGTAATTTGCCGGATCTCAATTCGTTTTCACTCGAGGACAATTTGTTTTCGGGAGTAATTCCTGTCTCGCTTGGACAACCGCAACTCAACATTTTCAGAATAAGTAGAAACCGTTTTGCTGGAAAAATTCCTCCACAAATCAATCCTAGTAAAATAAGGAACTTTGCCGCCGATCCTTCAAATCTATAATTTCACTCCAAGAAGGTTTATTTTGTGCTTTTTAAGGCTGGAAATGGTAAAATGACTCCGCAGTGTCATCCCGAGCGACCCGCTTTGTAAAACAAAGCGAAGCAGGAGCCGAGGGATCTCTTCTCAATAATTTAAATTAAACCAATGAAAATAGTACAACTTTCGAAGTTTAATCAAAAAGAGGTAATTAAAGCAACGCTAACCGTGCTTAAAGCTGGCGGCCTCGTTGTTTTCCCCACTGACACTGTTTATGGTCTGCTTTGTGACGCTACCAACCCAAAAGCCGTTGACAAACTGCTTTCTTTTAAAGGAAGACCTGTTGGCAAGGCGATTTCTGTTTTTATGGCCGATGAAAAAATGGCGGTAAAATATGTCCAAATCAATCAAAATGCAAAAAATATCATCAATAATTTACTTCCCGGGCCTTTTACGGTTGTGTGCCTTGCAAGGAGTCTCCTTGCACGCACGCAAGGAGACTCCTTGCAGAGAATCGATCCCCGGCTGGAAGCGGAAAACAACACTCTCGGATTCAGAATCCCCGATTATCCCTTAATTTTGACGCTGGTGCGGAAATTCGGCCGGCCGGTTACTGCCACTTCGGCTAATTTAAGCTCCCGCCCTCCTCACCATTCAATCGAATCTTTTTTAAAATCATTGGATTCTATAAAAAAGAAGAAGATTCTCTTAATCAATCTTATTGTTGATGCCGGCAAACTACCTCACAACAAACCTTCAACGGTAATTGACACCACTTCCGGACAGCTTAAAACCCTCCGTTTTGGCGACCTGCTTCCCGCCACTCCCAACAGTTTAATCAGTAAATCAGAAAAACAGACTTTTGATTTGGCCGGATTTATCCTATCAAAAGTTATTGCCAGATCCTCTGGCAAACCGGTTGTTTTCCTGCTACGAGGGAACCTGGGGACCGGCAAGACAATCTTTACCAAAGGACTGGCAAAGGCATTGGGAATTGAAGAAACAGTCGTCTCCCCTACTTTTACCATCAGTTGCGAATACAAAATACCAAACGGTAAAATTCCCGTCTTCGCCAAGGTTTCCTCCATCGCTAAAGCTTTGGCGGATAAATCCACAAAATTTCCGCAGTTATCCACAGATAAGCCTATAAAAAACAGCAGGTATTGTGATACAAAAAGACTATATCATAACTCTATAACAATAGAACAAGAATCAAAAACACCCCAATTGTTAGTTCATTATGATTTTTACCGGTTGGAATCTGAGTCGGATCTAAAAGAAATTAGATTTTTGGAAAATATCAAGCCTGGCAACCTTTACAGTGTTGAGTGGCCGGAAAAGATTGATCAACCAACCATATCAAAGCTTAAAAAAACAGCCCGAGTAATTTATGTTAAAATTGACCATTTAAGTAAAAACCGAAGGGAAATTTCCTGGAGTAATTAACCAATGACCAAAGAATCACTATTTTCTCTTTTATT
>PEVD01000023.1:0-868 GCA_002780305.1 Candidatus Shapirobacteria bacterium CG03_land_8_20_14_0_80_40_19
CGGTTGGGAGATTTTCATTTTCTCTGATGCCTCAATCTGTTCTAATCCATCAACTTCGTGCAGTTTTAAGGCTTCAAGTTCATCGGGGAATAAAACCATTTCTTCAAGTTCTCTCAAGGGGATTCCTTGAGGTTTAAAATAATAAACATCCGGTCTGAATTTAATACACCTTGGTATTCTCGGTCTTGGCATAATTTAAAATGATTGTTTGCGAAAAATAACTGAAATTAAAAATATTACTACACTTGAAACAACAACCATGGGACCCGTTGGAAGATGAAAAAACCGGGCAATGAAAATTCCTGTAATTGCCGAAATAATTCCCAGAACAATTGCCCATGTTTTATACGATTGTAAACCGCCGCTGATATTTTTTGCCGAAGCGGCAGGAATGGCAATAAGGGCGGCAGTTATTAATCCTCCTACCAGATAGACGCCCAGCGCTACAACGACAGCAATACTTAGTAAGTAAAGTAAGTTATATAGTCTTATGTTTATACCTTCAATAACCGCTAAATCTTCATACACATTCATGAGCATCATTTTTTGGTAAAGTCGCTTGATAACATAAAAAACGAGCAAGCTTAAAATAACCACTATAATTGTTTCCAAGGGAGTTATTTTTTCGATACTGCCGATTAAGGCTTCTTCTGCTTTGTCAATCGGCAGAAAAAGAAGTGCTGTTCCGACACCGGAAGCAAAAATAATCGCCGCTAGATTTTCCATCGGCAATTTCGTTCTTTCTTCCAAAAGCCAAATAAGAATTGCTCCGATAATCACAAAAGGGAAAACTCCCAGCGAAATATTAAATCCGAAAATTAAAGCTAAAGCGACTCCGGGGAAAGCCAAGTGGGCCAATGGTCCGGCG
>PEVD01000023.1:877-4749 GCA_002780305.1 Candidatus Shapirobacteria bacterium CG03_land_8_20_14_0_80_40_19
ATTTTTTTGGATAACATGAGTGTCCCAAGATAACCGGCCACTCCGCTGATAAAAATTCCGCTTATTAAACTAGAAATGAGTTGAGATGACATATATTATATTTTAATGATGTTCATAAAATTTAATCTCAGTGCCAAAAACCTTTTCTAACATTTCCGGGTTTAAGATTTCTTTAGCCGCTCCAAAACAATGGTGCCCTTTACGATTCAAGCATAAAACATTAGTTGAGTGCTTATACACAATATTCAAATCGTGAGTAACCAAAAAAATGGTCAGTTTTTCTTTTTCCCAAATAGTCCGCAGAAGTGAATAGATTGTCTCTCCACCCCCGATATCTATCCCGGTTGTCGGTTCGTCAAAAAAGAGGACATTGGGATGGGAAACCAAGGTCCAAGCCACCAGCATCCTTTGAAATTGTCCACCGGATAAATTACCGGCAGTTTTTAAAAGGATATCCTTTTCTAAACCGACCAAATGTAAAAATGTGGTTATTTCTTCAAGGTCCGGCGTGGGGTTTTTCAACGCAAAAAAATCCTGCACGGTTAGCGGAAAATCTTTGACCTTCAGTTGATTTAATCCTTGGGGCAAATAGCCAATTTTTGGTTTTTGGTGCCAGGTAATACTTCCTTCATATGGCAAAAACCCCAGAAGAGTTCTTAAAAGCACAGTTTTACCGGCGCCGTTAGAGCCCAAGACGGTTAAAAATTCACCCCGAGTAATTTGAAAGGACAAATTTTCTATAATTCTCTCTTCGTCTAAATTGACATTTAAGTTTTTAACTTCTAAAAGTGTATTCATAAAATAGTAAGTTCTATTGTTTTAAAATTTATATTATCGTCTTTCTAAACTGATTTTGCAATTTGGGCATTTAAGCGTTGAGCAGGGCACTCCTCTTAGGTGAGAAGTTTTATAACCGCATTTTGGACAAACGCAATCTCCGTTTGTAAATTTTCCTTTTCTCTGCCAGCCAAAACCGCGGCCGAAATTTGGCTTGTAAAACCCCGTCTCAACTTCGTGACTAATTATTTGAATGGAAACATAAGTGAGATTATCAATCTGTTCCATTAATTTTTTTCTTAAATTGTCGGAAATCCCGGTTGCTTCTTCTACTCTCAGATTGCTTGGCAGAGTTATTTCCAAATTTGCCGTGATTGCCGAACCTTTTTTCAGAGTCTTTAAAGAATCAATTTTAATATTTTCTTTTCCGGCGATCGATTTTATTTTTTCTTCAATTTCCGAACCGGCAGAAGAATCGAGCAGGCTATCAACCGCCTCCTTACCCAGGGAAAACGACTCTTTAATAATATAAAGTCCAATTAAAAAAGCTAAAGCGGAATCGGCATAAACCCAGTATTTCGTTAGGAATAAACCGGTAAAAACAGTGAGCGAAACATAAACATCAATCCGTGAATGGAATCCGTCCGAAAGCAGACTTAAAGAGTTCTCTTTTTTGCCGTAATGAATTTTTAAACGCGCCATTATCTCGTTAATAAGCGCTGAAACCATCATTACCGCAAAGGTCAGAAGAGAAATCTTGCTTAAAGAAGGATTTAGAAATTCCTGATATGCCTCATAAACAATTCCTGCGCCGGTTCCCAGAAGTATCAGGGTAATAAAAAAACCAGCCAGAACCTCAAACTTATAATGACCATAAGGATGCTTCTGATCTTCCGGCTTTTTGGCTATTTTAATCCCGGCATAACTGATGACTGAGGATAAAATATCCACCGAAGAATGAATGCCTTCAGCCAAAACAGCGGCCGATTTTGATAATATTCCTGCGGTAACTTTCCCAACGGCTAAAATAGCGTTGGCTAATATTGAAATCAGGGCAATTTTTTCTTTCATATCAACTTATTTTATCAATAATCTTTCCAAAAATACTTTTATATTTTGGATTTATTTCAACCACCGGCTTCATCTTTATCATCGAATCGACAAAATCATTTCTATAAGGAATTTTACCAATAATTGCGATGTTTTTCTCTTTGGCAAACTTTTCTATTTCCATATAAAAGTTTTTTGCCAGATCGAATTTATTGATAACAATCCCGTGTTTAATTTTGAAATGATCGGCAAGATATAAAACCCTTTTTAAATCGTGCAGAGCGGAAGGTGTTGGTTCGGTTACGGCAACTATATAATCAGTTCCAACCAGTGAAGCGATTACCGGACAGCCGACACCGGCCGCAGAATCAATTAAAATTGTTTTCGCTTTTATTTTTCCGGCGATTTCTTCAGAGTATTTTCTGACTTCAGCCACTACTTCACCCGATGCCAGTTCTCCTAGTTTAAGTTCTCCCGAAACTAAATCAACACCGTAATTTTTACCGGTATAAATTGTGCCGATTTCTTTTTTAGTTTCGGTTATCGCCTTTTGAGGGCAGGCGACAAGGCAGGCTTTGCAACCGATACAAATATCTTTTACAAAAGCGGGGTATTTATCCTTCACAAAAACTATGGCATTCTGTTTACAAACAGAGGCGCATTTACCGCATTTTGTGCATTTGTCAAAATCCCATTTGGGTATTGGCTGGTAAACTTTTGTATATATTTTTCTTTTTACGGAAAGCATTAAATGGTCATTGGGGCACTCAACATCAGCGTCTACCAACATCGTGAGATTTTTTTCAGAAAGCTCGACCGCTAAGGAAACGGCAACCATTGATTTGCCTGTTCCGCCTTTGCCGCCAGTAACTGCAATTTTCATCCTTTATGTTCCTCGCAGACATCATCAATTCCCGCCCTTTTTATTTTTTTATTTTTCCACATTTCAAAAATCTCTTTGACTGTTTCCGCTTGCCCTACGTACACTTCTATTCCTAATTCTTTGCACGAAGATAGAGCTCTTGGACCAAGATCCCTGCAGAGTAAAATATTCGCTCCATGTTTTTTCATAAGCTCCGGCGGTAAACCCAAACCGCCCATGTGTTCACTTGTATTGTCTATTATTTCCAGAACATTGCCTTCTTCATCAAGAAAAGTATAGGTATTGCATCTGCCAAAATGTTCCGCTACGTCGTCATCTAAACCATTGTTATTATTGGTTGGAATTACTATTTTTATCATTTATTTTATCTCCTCAAGTTTTTCTTCGATGAATTTTTGGGTGATTTCGCTTATCAAACCGGCGCCCTTATAAATTTGGATATTAAACTGTTTTAATACATCCAAGGCTCTTGGGCCAACAGTCCCCGTTACAACTGCACTCACGTTTCTTTCTGCGACCATTTGGGCGACAGAAATTCCTGCCCCGCTTGTTTGATTTACGCTAGTATTTTCTATTGCTTCAAATCCTTTTACTTTTTTATCGTCAATTTCAACGATGAGAAAGTAGGGACATCGGCCAAATACTTCGGCAACCAAACTATTTAAATCTTTCCCGGTTGAACTTATCGCTATTTTCATTATTCTGTCTTATCCAAATCTTCTTCTTCTTTTTTAATATCTTCAAGCTCTTCTTCCAGAGCTTTTTTGTATTCGGCAAGAGCTTTTTTCTGGTCTTCTTCAGACTGAGGCCATCCCCAATTGAAATACCTTCCCATTCCTCGTCCTGCCCCAAATCTTCTTCTCCAGCCTAAACCTAGGCCACATGGACCAAAACCCCTGCCACTCATCGGACCCTGTCCTTGCGGGCCTGTTTTATCAAATCCTGGCATCTTTATTCACCTCCTTTTTTACCCGCCTGAAATCGCTCCTCAAGCCGTGTATGAATAATACCCAAAGGATTGAGGTAAGATTTGGCGGGCTGTATTATATTGAATATGTATTCATAATAACATTTGAGTTTTTGAGTTGTCAAGTTAGAGGTAAGAATAATAGAGTGTCAAGTACCCAATTTTTAAGACACAGGTTTGATTTTGAGTTTATTA
>PEVD01000052.1 GCA_002780305.1 Candidatus Shapirobacteria bacterium CG03_land_8_20_14_0_80_40_19
AAAGGGGGCAGATACATTCCCGGAAGCGAAGTCTGAGTTCCCAGGAGTCTCCACTCGTGGTCAACAATCATTCTTTTGACAAACAGCGCATCTCTGGCCTGATCATAGGTAAAAAATTCAAGCCGATTGATATGCCAAAAACGCAAAATACTTGCAACAATAATAAATAAAACCAAAAATAAATATTCCCAATTTTGTTTTATAAATTTAATCATTCAAACATTTTAAATTGATTTCAAATTAAAAATTTCAAATTTCAAATTTTCAGTGTGTCATTTTATAAATTTTTTGCCCCGTTTCCACCTCCCAAACCTTTTCTATTTTGGCCGGCCTAAAAGTCTCCATCTCCATTCCTCCCATTTTCAGCGGTTCTTTTAAATCGCCCTCGTCAATCAAGTATAAAACATTTGCGCTTTTATAGTCATTCTCCTTTGAGCCTAAAAACGGTAACTCATATAACGACTCCAAAAAATAGCGGTATTCAATTCCGTTTTTTTCCCAACGGTTACTTTCATTTATGTTGGCTGCTACTGCCACCTTGTCATTAGAAGAAAAATCTTGGGCAATAATTTTGGCAGAAGGCAAAAAATATTTTTCCGGACGGATTTCTGTTTTTAAACCATTGGGAAAAAAAGATATCACCGCCAAAAACAAAAATAATGCCAAAAATATTTTATTTTTAATTTTCTCAAAAAAAAGAAAAAAACAACCTGAAAACAGTAAGAAAATGAAAGGAAATAAATTATAAAAGTAATACAAATATGAGTAATTTTGAGGGAGTAAAAAAGAAATGCAAAATCCTAAAAAAATTAAAATCAAAATCAATTTAAACTTGTTCCTCACCTCAATCCTCTTATCTTTTAAACCCCTAAAACTAAAAACAAGCACAAACATCCAAACGACTAAAGAAAGAAACAGTTTGACCGATTCTAAAACCGGAAGTTTAAATAAATTAATCTGCTCCAGGGACAAAATTGGAAAAGAACGCAAGGAAAGCAGTTCTTTTTGAAAATTTCCGGAAAACAAAATTACAGGGATTTTACAAAAAAAAATTAAAAATCTAAAGACCTTGTTTCCTAAACCAGAACCGCCTTTTTCGGCAAAAAAGGAAACTACTGCCTTGCTTACACCAAAACCATGTCTTAGATCAAAAACTAAAAGGGGGGCAAAAAACAAAAAAAATATCATTACGGAAATCAAAATTGATAAAGACGATTTTCTCTTAAGTTGAATAAAAAATAAATAAACCAAAACCGGCAGAAAAACAATAGCGGTAATATGCAAGCTGACGGAAATAGCTAAAAAAATTGTGGAAAAGTATAAAAAAAATACTTTTTTATTTTCTAAAAATTTTAAGACATAAAAAGCGAACAACAATAAAAAAAGAGGCAGTAAATGGGGGTTGCGGATATGTCTGGAAGCTTGAATCATATAAGGGTTAAGGGTATAAAAAAGACTGGCTAAAAACGCCGGCTTTTTCCCAAACATTTCTTTGGCCAATAAATAAAAGACAATAACACCCCCCAAACCGATTAAAACGCTGAAAAAATCAGGACCCCAAAGATGAAAACGGCTTAATAACAAAAATGGAGCGGTTAGATAATAATAAAAGGGAGGCAGATAAGCACCGTCGGCTATTCCCAAACTTGGCCCAATTAAAGTAAATTTTCCTTCAAGCAGGATTTTTTTTATAATTAAAAAGTCTCTTGCTTGATCATAACTGAAATATTGCCAAACAGAAAGATTATACAACCGTAAAATGGCCCCGATTACCAAAATTGTTAATAACAAACAAAAACCCTTTTTCATCAAAGTAAGCTATGGTATGCTTCCAGAGTTTGAAGGGCTGTTTTGTCCCAACTAAAATCACCCGCCCTTACCAGGCTTTTTTGCCTAAGTTCGTTTTGGTCCTCTTTGGTTATTTTTAGCATGGCTTCAGCGATACTTTCCACACTTTCCGGATTGCAAAGAAAGGCAGCACCACTGGCAATTTCCTTCATCGACCCGATGTTTGAAGTAATCACAGGAGCTCCGCAAGCCATTGCTTCCAGAATCGGCAAACCAAAACCTTCATATAAAGAGGGATAAATAAAACCTTTTGTCCCGCTGTAAAGTCTGGCCAAATCCTCCTTTTCCGTGTAACCCAGGATTTTAATTCTAGATTCTAAATTCCTGCCTTGCCGGCAGGCAGGCTTAATTCTAGATTCCGCCACATCCTCTCCCCATCCGTATTTTCCGGCAATCACCAAAGAATAATCGGGAAGTTCTTTTGCCAGTTGAGTAAAAGCAACAATTACCCGATCAATATTTTTCCTCGGTTCTCTTGTCCCAACACAAAGAAAATAGTCACCCTTTATTTTAAATTTTTCTTTAACGGTCTTAATTTCATCCTGATTGCGGGGAAAATAATCAGAGTCGGCTGCTTCATAAACAACTTTAATTTTCTTTTCGGGAATTTTTAAAATGTCAATAATGTCCTGCTTGGTTGTTTGAGAAACCGCAATAACCAAATCACCATAATGCTTAACAAAAAAAAGTTTTCTTTTTTGGTTGTTAACAATATTATGACCTCCTCTTGGCTGAAAAGTTTGCGGGTATTTAAATACCGCTAAATCATGAATTGTCGATACTTTTTTGGCTCTTCTTGTCGGCGGTTCCAGCCAGTCGGAAGAATGAAAAACATCAACTCCCCCGATAAAAGACTCAATGGGAATAAGATGAATCCCGTTCCAGAGAAATTCCAAAAATTTTGGCGGTAAAAAAGAAAACCGAGGTTTAAATATTTTTTTATCAAAAAGTTTGGCAAAATCCCGCAAAATTTTTAAATTTCTCAAAGAAGATCCAAATAAGACATACCGATTATCTGTTCCGATCCTGGAAAAACCTTCCACCAGGCTGCGGGTATAACTGGCTACCCCTGTACCCTGATAAACAATCTGGCTGATATCAATACCTATTTTCATAAAAATTATTAACGGATTAAAAGATTAAAAATTAACGAAATTCGTAGTCCGTTAATTCGTATTCCCAAACCGCTATTTGATTAAAACTAATTTCTTTGATTTTAGTATAACCTTGTTTCTCCAACATTTCCAAAATTAATTCTTGAGGATCAAACAAAGAAACCAAATAACGAACATAAAATACATTTTTAATCTCGTAATCCATTAATCCGTTAATTTCGTAATTCGTTAATTCGTTAATCGGATTTATTCCTTTGCCTCCGTAGATAATTTTAATTTTTAAATCCGGATCATAGTACCGGATTGGCCAATTTGAAGTCATCGAAGGCAATAAAACTTTCGAATTTGTTTGTTTTAGTAAAAAATTTACCGTTCCCTTCCAGTCTTCCCGGTGAAAATAAGGATTGGAGTAATAAGCCGACAAACAACCCAGATTAATAGTTAAAAAGAGTCCTACAACAAAAAACTGCAGTTTTTTACTACTTGTAGCTGAAATTCCCTCCGCCAGAAGCAGGTAAAAAGCCGGCAGTATCAGAAGCAATCTAAAAGGCTGAAAGTTAGGGATAAACAACGAAGCCAGCCAAGAAATTAATAATGGTACAACAAACCACAACACAATTTGAAATTTGAAATTTGAAATTTGAAATGTTTTTCTTTTTAAAAATCCTTTTACGATTAAAAATCCGTTCATAACGATAATTGCTAAACTTATAAAAAAATAAATTCCCCTATTAAAAATCGTAATTCTGCCGATCGTAAATTTAATCAGGGTTAAGGGTACTGCTTTCCAAAAAGTTACATTCACCAGTCTTGCCCAGCCGGGCAGGGTTTGGGACGCCAACATGCCAGTTTTTAACTGGATGATTAACATTGGAACCCAAGGCAAGTAAACAAGTAAAAAAGCAAACAAGCAAATAAGCAAAAACTTATAATTTCTCTTTATAGCCAAATAAATCATTTGCGCCAGTAAAACCAAAAACCCGTAGTAATCTGAATAAATCATCAGTATTGTCGAAATAAAAAATAAAATAAACAAACCGTTAATTCGTAATTTCGTTAATTCTTTAATTTTCATAAAAAAGTACATTGATAAAGCGGCAAAAAAGCAAGCCATCGAGTACATTCTCGCTTCTTGGGAATAATAGATATGAAAAGGAGAAGTTGCTAAAAACAAAGCCGTCAAAATCGCAACAGTTTTTAATCGTACGTACGATAAATATTTGTAAAGTACCAGCACGGTGGCAACGCCGAATAACACCGACGGTAAACGCATGGCTATTTCCGAATTTCCAAAAAATCTCACCCAAAAGTGCATCAAAAAATGATACAAGGGCGGGTGAAAATCACCGGCTATTTCCTGAAAAATATAAGAAAAGTTTTGCCTGGCTGTAATCGCCTGCACCGCCTCATCAAGCCAAAGACTTTGGTTTAAATTAATTAATCTTAAAAATAAACTTACCGCTAACAGTAGAAATATTATCACTTGCAGATTAAACAAAAATAATTATTAATATCTTCGGCGCTTTTTTCCAGTGAGTAATTTTTTATCACTTCTCTTCTCCCTTCCTTACCCAATGAAGCCCTTAACTTTTGGTTTTTAATTAACTTTTCAAGCAAAAAGGAGAATGTCTTAGTATCATCTACCTCCACCAAATATCCGGAAAATCCGTCGGTAACAATCTCTCTTAACCCGCCAATATCGGTAACTACCACGGGGACTTCCGTACTCATGGCTTCAA
>PEVD01000025.1 GCA_002780305.1 Candidatus Shapirobacteria bacterium CG03_land_8_20_14_0_80_40_19
TAAGACCCTGCAAGGGTTTAGAGGGAAAGAGGACATTGTTAAAGAAATAACGATATAAAAATTATAATAATTGTAAAGTTTATAAATGTTATATGATGTAATAATTATTGGTTCCGGACCAGCCGGGCTGACGGCTTCGATTTATACTTCAAGGTATAAATTAAGTAATTTGGTAATTGGCAAACTTCCTGGCGGGACAATAACCTATGCCGATAAAGTCCAGAACTTTCCGGGAGTAAGTGAGATTTCTGGCGTGCAGTTAGGAGAGAAAATGCTATCCCAAGCAAAAGTTTTGGGCGGGGAGATTGTTACCGAAAACGTTAAAAGTTTGGGAAAAAATCATGATGTTTTTACCGTTGCTTCTGAATATGATAAAGAATATCAGTCTAAAACCCTGATTATTGCCAGCGGAACCGGGAGGAGAAAATTAAATATTCCTGGTGAAGGAGAATACGTAGGGAAGGGAGTTTCCTATTGTACCAATTGTGATGCCCCTTTCTTTAAAAACAAAACGGTGATTTTAGTCGGTGGGGCAAACTCGGCTTGCAGCGGGGCGATTCACTTGGCCGAATATGCTCAAAAAGTCTATTTAGTATACCGAAAATCTGAGCTGCGAGCAGAGCCGATTTGGGTGGAGGAAGTTAAAAGTAATCCCAAGATAGAAGTCATCTATGATACCAACCTACTGGAAATAATCGGTGATGGTTCAAAAGTAACCCAGGTGAAGTTAGACAAAGAAATTAACAGGGAAATGAGTTTACCAACCGATGGCGTCTTTGTGGAAATAGGCGGGATACCAACCAGTAACTTTCTGTCTTCCTTGGAGGTTGAAATGGACAAAAGCGGTTATATTGTCGTCAATGAAGAAATGGTTACTAACGTTCAAGGGGTTTTTGCCGCCGGGGACGTGACGAACAAGAGCTTAGTTTTACAGCAGACGGTTACTGCATGTGCCCAGGGTGCCATCGCCGGTTATTCAGTTTTTAAATACCTGAAGCAAAATAAGCGGTTGACAAAATAACCAAGGAGATGCTAGCATAGCTTCTATGTCAAAAATTAAGGTTGATCCGGTGAAATGCATTGGTTGCGGGCTTTGCGTTTCAATTGCCGAAGAAGTTTTCCGTATGAACGATCAAGGGAAGAGTGAGGCTATTCCCGAAGAGGAAAGAGTTTCCCCTTGTGCAGTCTGCGGGTGTTGCGATGGGATAGGGGAGAAAATTAAGGAAGCGGTTGAGAGTTGCCCGGTGAAGGCGATTACAGGGGAGTAATTAAGTAATAAGTAATTAGTAATTGAGGACAGTGAATAAAAAAATACAGGTTTTGATTGTTGTTCTTTTGGTGGTGGCTGCTTTTTTGGCCGGATCGGCCGGAGCAAAAGTAAAGTATGGCGGTTCTAAAATAATACCTACCCCAACGATTTCCGCCGCCCCTTCACCCATACCGTTTAATCCCAAAAAATCTTTGATACCTGAAGTTAAGTTTTTTGTAATGAGTTTTTGCCCTTACGGTAACCAGGCGGAAGCAGGACTGGAGCTGGTTTACCAGCTTTTGAAAGATAAAGCAACCTGGTCGCCCCGCTACATTATTAATGATAAAAAAGCTTCCTGTGAGCAAAATTGTCCCTATCGGATTTTTAACAGCGACGCTGAGTCCCGTTGCGATGAGGCAATAAAACAAGGACAGATTAAAGATATGGATACTTGTAAAACTTACTTTCCCTATACTTCTACCGATGAGTGTTTAACAAAAGAATGCGCCGGACTTAAGGCGGGAGAGTATGAGTCTTTGCACGGACAAGTAGAATTGAACCAAGATATCAGGGAAATTTGCGCTTTTAATTTGGGTAATTTGGATAAATGGTGGAAATTTGTATCTTTGACCAATGAGAAATGCAACAGTACAGACGCGGATACTTGCTGGAATCAACAAGCCACTGGCGCTGGTTTAAATACGACACAAATTTCTACCTGCGCAGAGTCGCAAAAGGTGACTTTGGTAAACAAGGAGATAACGGAAGCGGAAAAATATCAGGCTTCCGGATCACCCATGGTTTTTATTAACGATACTGTATATAATGGCGGTCGCGCGCCTGAGGATTATAAAAAAGCAATTTGCTTGGCGTTTGAAAATCCGCCGGAAGAATGCAGTACGGTTTTAGGCGAAGAAACGGCGGCGGCGAGCGAAGGGTGCGAGTAGATGAAAAAGTACTTTGTGTTAGTAATCTTGGTAATCGCGGCGGGAGCGGCGGGATTTTTTTGGACGAAAAATAATTGGCAGTCTAAAATATTGGGGGAGAAAGACAAGGTTGATTCTACTGATCAAGTTCAGCCGACTATTAAGCCAGCCCCTAATTTTCCAACAATTATTGGTAATTTTTTAGTGACTGATAAAGAAGTTTGTCTTGAAAATGACAAACCGATTGTTTATTTTTTCGGCTCTTCAAGCTGTCCGCATTGCGTTTGGGAAAAACCGATTGTTCAAAAAGTGTTTGGGGAGTTTAAAAACGAGATTTCTTATCATGAGAATTTTGATAATGGTGCTGACAGCGAAGTTTTTAATCAATATTCGGATATAAATCCGGGCTATGTGCCGTTTCTGGTTTTGGGTTGCAAATATGCAAGAGTGGGGGCAGGAGAACAATTAGGGGCAACAGATGAAGAAAGCCAAAAATTAGAAAAAGAAGCTTTAACTTCTATTTTATGTAAATTAACTGACGGAAAACCGGAAAATATTTGCCGTCAGGTTAAAGATAAAATGGAGGAAATAAAATAATATGGTTGAAAAAAGGGGAACATTGGCAGCGAATTTTCTCAAACTCCCGATAATGTTGCAGACGTTTGTTTGTCTTACGACATATGTTCAGGAAAAGATCTTTTGGACATAACAATTTTGCAGAGTTTAGTACCAGAACAAAGAGAAGAACCGGTTCAAGCGGAAAAAATTGAAACCACCTCTTGAAATTTTAAACTTAGATAATTAGACAAAAAAATTTTACAGGTATACCGGGGGAGGCTCGATTTTTTTATTTTTGAAATGAAAGAAACGCTTTACGGGATAAATCTCCGGCGCAAAGACATCAGCCGTTTTTGGGAGATTGTGGAAGAATTTGGTTTTAGCAGAAGCGTACTTGAACGGGGAATTTTGCAAATGGACAGTGAAAGACTTTCCCAAATTAAGGAAGATCTGGGTCTGACAACCAGTCGAGCAAGAATTCAAGGAGGTCTGATTCCATGTTTGGGGAGGGATTCAATTTTGCATTTTTTAAAAGGTTTAATTGATTGGGACTGGGAAGCGAAGTTGGACTTCTTTGGCATTTACTACGGAGGAGAAATGGCTCAAATCTACTTAGAACTCGGTGGCAGTGGCAGCAAAAAAAGAGTACTGTTGAAAGCTTATGATTGGGTTAAGAGTGATAATTATGCTGCCTTAAGGTTGTTGCCGACAGACTGGGATTTTTCTCTGTTAAAAAAGAAAATTCTGGTAATTAGCCCGTCCATAGAAGAGAATGCGGGAAGGGATGAATGGAAGTATACCCTGGTTTCACCTTATTTTGGACAGGCAGTTACGGTTGCGGATTTGGATGGAAATAAAGCCAGAGGACTGCTCGCTTCTGAAGAGATCGATTGTTTTATTTTTGATTTTCAAGAGGTTTAAAAACAGAAACTGCTTGTGTTAGAATGACTCCGTGATTAAATTAAACGCGCAACAACTTCGGACAACCAAAAAAGACTCAGAAGAATTTAAAAGACTGAGGAAAAATCCAATATATATAGTATTGGACAACATTTTGGATACTTATAATATCGGGTCGATTTTTCGGCTGGCGGATGCGGTGGCGGCGGAAGAGGTAATTATTACGGGGCAGGCAGAAGTACCACCTAATACCCGCATTAAAAAGGCTTCTATAAATACTACTGAGTGGGTGAAGTGGCACTACGAGTCCACGGCGAAAGAGGCGATTATCAAAATCAAAAATCAAATATCAAATATCAAAGTAATTGCGATAGAACAGGATAAAAAAAGTGTTTCATATACTGAAATGAAATGGGAGTTTCCGGTGGCGGTAGTGGTGGGTAATGAGACTTACGGAGTATCGAGAGAGGTTTTGAAGATGTGTGATGCCATTGTCGAACTGCCCATGTTTGGAGTTAACATATCGCTTAATGTAATGGTAAGCCTGGGAATAGTGCTTTACAAAATAGTTGAGAAATGCTAATATCCCTTTAGTATGTGAGACTCTGACCAGGAAGATTGGTAACCACAACCCGCTTCTTGGCGGGTTTTTTGACATGCCTTGAAAATTAAGCGGTACTTGACCCTCCGCAACTTGCCTCAAGTCTTTTCAGCACTATTCGTGCGCGACTTGAGGAGCGTTTGCCGGCGGGTCAAAGTTCTGCAGAACTTTGACAATCAAAATGTGGTAGGAATTTTATAAATTGAAGAGGTAGTTTTTTGCCCTCCACAGCTTACTTCAAGCCTTCTCGTACTATTCGTACAC
>PEVD01000044.1 GCA_002780305.1 Candidatus Shapirobacteria bacterium CG03_land_8_20_14_0_80_40_19
CGTCCATACTTAAGCAAAATTCCCTGTGACCCGGTAACAAAACAACCTTATCTTTACCAAAGACCGGAATGTCAGAAATTCGCTGTTTTTGCAGCTTTAATAACGGAAAACCAGACGATTGTTTATCCCAACACGGGGGGTTATAACTATGTTGTTACCAGCCCTAACTACCGGCTGGTACCGGAAGAACTTGGCGGAGTTACGCCAACTCAAGTTCCGCTTCCAACCGGAGATGGTGCTGTCAAATATGGCTGTTTTTCCGGAGTTTGTCAGTCGTTCAGTGGGTTTGACTGCACGCCAAAATATTTAAGAGAGGACTGTTATCTTAAATGCGGGTCTCCCGCATATCCAGAAAACGAATGCGAGTAGTTTTTAAAAGTGGCTTTACTCTTATTGAACTCTTGGTGGTGATGGCGATTGTTGCCATATTAACGACAATCTCTCTGGCAAGTTTTCGCAATGTGCAGATAAAGGCCAGGGACGGGCAGCGGAAAAGCGACCTTGAACAAGTGCAAAGGGCACTGGAATTTTATCTCAATGACCACGGGAGTTATCCCCTTTCGTCAGTTGGTTCAATCAAGGTTGGAGCCGTTACGCTTGATTGGAAAACCCGCGGAGCGGCAGGTTCGGAATTTGTAGACGCCAATGAGACTGTTTATATGAAGGAACTTGTTGGTGATCCGAAGGCCAGTCCAAACTATTGCTATTTGTCAAATGACACCGGTTCGTTTTATAAAATATACGCGAAATTAGAAAATGCAAATGACCCAAAGGCCGCCGGTCCGTACACTTGCGGAGGTAGTTCAGATTATAATTACGGAGTATCAAGTTTCGATACAACACCATGAGAAAGAAACTATCACCTATCACCTATCACCTATCACCTGGTTTCACTTTAATTGAGCTTTTGGTGGTAATATCCATTATTGGGATATTGGCGGCCTTGATTATGACAAATTTTAATGCCGCTAGAGAAAGAGCCAGGGATGTGCAAAGGAAAAGCGATCTGAACCAAATAAAGACATCTTTGAGGATGTATTACAATGACAAAAATCTTTATCCCCTTACCAAGAATTTTACTTTTGGAGAGCCTTTTGCTAGCGGAGAAATGGTTTATATGAAGTATGTTCCCCATGACCCTTCTTATATTGTAGCGGATGGAGCCCCGGAATATTCTTATCTTAGTGCCGACGGAACCGACTATTGCTTGATAACAACTTTGGAAAACCTGTCTGATCAAGATATTGCCAACTCCCACCTTCGGTGTACCTGCGGTGCCGAAAGTGAATATGTTGTTTGTCCGGAATAAATTTATTTATAAAGGAGAAAAAATGAAAAAATTAACGAAAGGTTTTACCCTGATAGAGCTTTTGGTGGTGATTTCGATTATCGGTATTTTGGCCTCGCTGGCTTTGACCAGTTACGGTGGAGCCCAAAAACAAGCCCGCGACACTCAGAGAAGAAGCGATTTGGGCCAATACCGGAACGGTTTGGAAGCATATGCGGCCAGCAACAACGGCCTTTATCCTGTCCATGCGGCAGCGTATGACACATCTGGGTTTTGTGGAGGAGGGGTTTTGAGCAGTTATCTCTCTTCTTGTCCCCCAGACCCGATAACTACTAATACCTATTATTACATTTCTGATGCCGGTGGGACAAAATTTATTTTATACGCAAATTTAGAAACTGATTATTATTGGTATGTTTGTTCGACCGGAAAATCTGATAAGACAGTGACTGATACGGCGCCGAATATTGCTACTTGCCCATGAAAAAGTTATCAGCAGGATTTACTTTAATCGAGATTTTGGTGGCGATGACAATTGTCGCTGTTTTAACCTCTCTTTCTCTTGTTTCGCTTCAGGGTGCCAGAAAGGTCGCCCGCGACGGTAAAAGGAAGGCGGACTTGGAACAGATCCGGTCTGCTTTAGAAATCTACCGTTCCGAAGTTAAAGCATACCCTCCCTCTTTAGAAAATTTAGTTGGTGTCTATATGGACGAAGTTCCTGGAGATCCCGTTTCTGGAAATTCCTATGTCTACAATCCAATTTCTGCCAACAGTTATTTGTTGTGTTCCTATCTTGAAACAAATCAGGGTCCGGACTATGATTCTGATTGCGGCGGAACTTGTGGGTCTCATTGTTATTACAAAGTAACCAATTACTGATGGCAAAATCCTTTCCTGCCCGAGGATTTACCCTGATTGAGCTTTTAGTGACGATTTCTTTAACTGCAATTGTTGGTTCTTTTGGACTGGCTTATTATTCGTCTTTTAATCGTCGGCAGATTGTCGAACAAGCCGCCAAAAAGATTGTTTCCGATATCCGCCTCGCGCAGAATTTAGCCCTTTCCCAACAAAAGCCTGATCCTGATGATTGTACTTGCACCACTCTTAAAAGTTATTCTTTTGTTGTTGACGATGACGAGATTAGTTATAAAATAATTCCTGATTGTAGCTCTGTTTGTGTTCCTGAAGTTATCGTAAAAAAGGTTGAACTTGAAAATGTGACGTTGTCGGGAGGTCTCGACTGGATAAAATTTACGGTTTTGTCGCAAGGGGTGGGAATTACTCCTGCAGGCGGGCAATTAATAATTCTAAGTAAAGACGGTTCATATCGCCGGAAAATCGTTGTTGGAGACAGCGGAAGTTTAACCATAGAAGAATAAAAAATGACAAAAAACAACGGACAATCCTTGATCGAGGTTTTAGCGGCTTTGGCAATCGTGGCGTTGGTGATTTTGGGCATTGTTAAAGCCACTACCGTCTCGGTTAAAAATGCCAATTATTCTCAAGGCCAAACCAAAGCTGTTTCTCTGGCGCAGGAAAAAATCACGGACGTAATTGTGTTAAAAAATGCCGGTCCGCAGAGTTTTTTTGCCAGCCCGCCGACCCCGACCCAAGAACTGGTTGAAGGCGGTGAGTATTGCATTAAGACTGTCGTCAGTTCAGACGGCCAAACAGCGACGATCGAAGTTTATGTCTATTGGGGTGAGAATGGGGTCGGTTCTGATTGTTCCGGTAAGCAATATTTCCATAACTACCATGTAGAAACAAATGTCACTAATTAAAAAGAAATATTTTGGATTTACTTTAATCGAAGTGCTTGTTTTTATTTCGATGTTGATCGTAATTTTAAGTATCAGCTTTTCTTTTTTTCTGATTACTTTTAACGGGTCTTCCAAGTCCGGTGCTTTAAAAGAAGTTAAACAAAACGGCGAATTCGCCCTTTCTCTAATGGAAAAATTTGCCCTTTCGGCCAAAAAAGTTGAATGTTCTGTTGATCCTGCCTCGCCTTCACTCACGGTAACCATGCTTGACGGCACTTCAACTGTTTTTTCTTGTGATGGGGTTAAGATTTCCTCTAATTCTTCTTCGCTAACCGACAGTAATGTTGTTGTTTCCGGTTGTGTTTTTACCTGCACCGCGAATCCGGGTACTCCCGCGATGGTAGGGATTGGTTATACGGTAGAAATGTTTGATAATGTCTCTTTGAGAACAAACGAAAAAGCTGGTTTATCTTTTTCAACCAAGGTAATTGTCCGTAATCAGAAATAGCTTTAATTGACTTAAAAAATAAATTGGTTTAAACTCTACTTTAGATGAAATACTTGCTGCCTATAAAAGAAAAATTTCATAAAGGACAGGCGGTGTTAGTGGTGCTTTTGGTGATGTCAGTCTTACTTACTTTAGGACTGTCGGCGGTTTCCCGTTCCGTTACCGACATTAAAATTTCACAGCAAACCCAAGAATCGGCAAGAGCTTTTTGGACCGCCCAAGCGGGGTTGGAAAAAGCGCTGCTGGCTCAAGGTACAACCGTTGGAGAGATTGACGGGGTTACCTATGAAGTGACAAAAACCCAACTTGGCGGGTCTGCGGATTTCGTATTTTCGGAAGGAGTTGGAGTCGGGGAAAATTTTGTATATTGGTTGGTGGATCATGACAGTGACGGAAATATAGGCACAAATTTTTATTCCCGCGACAAGTTGACTGTTTATTGGGGTAATTATTGGGGTAATTCTGCAGATTCCCCCGCCCCCGCCTTAGTTGCTACCTTGATTTACAAAGATATCGTCGGAAATTTCCGCTCACGTAAGTTTGCTTTTGATCCTTCAGTCAGAAGCCCAGCCACAAATTTTAGTTCTCCCGATTCTGGCATCGGCCATTCTGTTGGGGAAAACATTTTCGCATATAAAGCAACAATCTCAGGCCTTCCTTCACTTCCGGGTTATGGCGAGCCTTATTTTGTCAATATTAGAATGATTTATAACACTATCCCTCAAATTTTAGGAATTCAAACAGAAGAAAGTGGTTTTGTTCAGGGCTATTGTTATGAATCGACGGCAAAGGTGGCTGTTTCCAACATTGTTAGAAAATTAAGAGAATGCCGGACTTGGCCGAAAACGCCGGGGATATTTGATTATTTATTGTTTTCAGGGGGAGATTTAAACCAATGAATAATGCTTTTGGTCTTGATATTGGTTCGGAAACAATTAAAATTATGCAGCTGGTTAAAAAGGGAGCAAAACCAAGGGTAGTTGCCGCCGGAGTTGCCAAGAATCCCCTGCTTGGTTTTATCTCAACCAACGAAAAGGAGATTACTCCCCTGGCGGAGGCGATTAAACTTCTTAGAAAAGAGTCGGGGGTAACGACTGCTTTGGTTACCGCCTCAATGCCGGAAAGAAGTGTCTTTATTCAGACAATCGAGGTTCCTAAAATGACGGAAAAGGAACTTGGACAAGCAATTCTTTTACAGGCGGAAAGCGTTATTCCCAAACCGATGTCGGAAGTCAGTTTTGATTGGCGGACCATCGAGGATGAAAAAACCCAAAAAGAAGGGAAACTGAAGGTTTTGATCATTGCCGCCCCTTTAGTTTTGACCGAAGGGTATTTAAAGGTTTTAAGGCTGGCCGGATTAGACCCCCTCTCTCTCGAGTCGGAAAGTTTGGCTTTAACACGATTTATTCAAACAACGATTGGGAAGAAAAATATTTTGGTTTTTAGCTGGGGAATGAAATCCGCCGATATTATTGTTATTAAAAACGGCGATTTTTACCTTAATCGGTCACTTTCCGGTACAGGGGAGGCATTAACCAGGGCTATTAATATCGGGTTGGGGTTAGATGTTCCTTCCGCAGAACAATATAAAAAAACATATGGACTTAGCAGTGAGGCAGAAGGAAAGGTGGGAAAGACGATCCAGCCTTTGCTCGAGACGCTGGTTAATGAAATTAAAAAGGCGGTTAATTTCTTTGAAGAAAAGGAACAGGAAAAAATACCGATGATGATTTTAACTGGCGGTTCTTCTCTTCTCAGTGGAGCGGCGGAGTATTTCACCAAAACTTTGGGCTTGGAAGTTCAAATTGCCAATCCTTTTTACGGGTTGACTGTCGCCCCGGACTTTTTGGAAACCCTGAGGAAAGACACTCCGATTTTTAGCGTTGTTACCGGTTTGGCGGCAAAAGAGATTTAAGGCATATGAAAGAAATTAACCTGATTGATTCCCAAAAAAAGAAATTATTTGGTTTTTACCGTCAAGTTAAACTGTTTAGGACTTTTGTTATCTTTTTAAATCTTGTCCTGGTATTGGTGATGGGGATATTCTTGCTGATTTATTCGGGCTCAACTAAAAAATTCAAAAACAATGAATTTAAAATAACTGCTTTAAAAACCGAAATAGGGAGATTTAACAAAGAAGAATCTTATTTAGCCACAATCGACAACCGGCTTAGTAAAATTGACGGTATTTTTAAAACAAGAACTTCCCAAACGGACTTTTTAACCAAGGTTAAAGAATTGTTTGTGGAGGGGTATTCTTTTTCCTCACTTGAAATAAACAATCAAAAACAAGCAAAAATAACCGGATCCTGTCTGGATAATCAGTGTTTGTCCTTGCTGTATTCCAAGGCGGAGGAATTAAAGGAAAAGAAATCTTTCTCCGGGTTTGTTTTTGGCAGTATCAGCCGAAATTTAAAAAACCCGTTTGAAATAGGGATATCGTTAAAAGATTAATTCTCTTGAAATGAAAAATACTGTAAAATTTGTTAAAAGTCAGGCCTTGCTGGTATTAATTACTTTTGTCATCGCCGGTATTGGTTTGTATGTTTTTATGCCAAAGTTTAAGGAATACCAGGAAATAAAAAAAGAAATTGAGGCTCAAAATCAAAGAATTACCGTTTTGACCAGAAAATTAAATGATTTGAGCTCCCTGTCGGAAAAAGAACTGGAGGATAATGTTGATTTGTCCTTAAAATCGGTACCGGCGGAAAAAGATTTTTATGTTGTGGTTAAAAATATAAAAAACATCTTTGGCCAAGAAGGAATTTTACTTTCGGCATTTCAATTTACTGTTGGTGAAATTTCTACGCAATCAGCTAAAAAAGCGGCGTCTGACCTGCCGGAATTTTTCGGCGTGTCACTGTCATTTTCGGGACCGGTGGATAAAACAGAGAGAGCAATTTCCCGGCTGGAAAATTCTCTGCCTTTACTCTCGATTGATTTGCTTAAACTCACCTCGGAATATTCTTCTTCAAGCGGCCAGCTTGGCAATTATACAGGATCGATGAACCTTAAAAGTTATTTTGCCTTACTACCCAAAACTCTGGGGGCGATAGATAAAGAACTGCCAAAAATAAGCTCTCCGCAAAAGAAACAACTTGAAGAATTGTCTGCTTACGAGTACTACTCAACGGAAGAAGAATTTCCGACGGAGGGAATAGCCGTCGGCCGGGAAAACCCCTTTCCCGTTTACTGAATTCGATCGACTTTAATTAAAATTCTCTTTTGTTCTTTAGTCGCTTTAAGACGGCAAAGCGTTCTGATCGCGGAAATTACCTTGCCTTCTTTGCCGATGATTTTACCAATTTCTTCCTCCGGTACCAAGATGGTATAAGTTGTCAGACCATCTGACAACTCTTCCTTTATTTCGTATAAGACACCTTCACTGGCAATATAAGATACAAGCTTTTCCAAGAATTCTTTCATAAGTATTTATTTTTTAAGAAGTTTTGCCAGTCCGGTTGAGACAACCGCTCCCTTTTCCTGCCAACTTTTCAGTTTTTTTTCGTCAAGTTTCAACAGCGGAGGATTAATATTCGGATCATAATGGCCCAGTTGGTCGATAAAACGGCCGTTTCTTTTTGACCTTTTTTCGCAAACCAAAATTCGGTACACCGGCTGACCTTTTTTTCCAACCAATGATAGTCTTATGGTAACAGACATGATGAGTATTTTACCTTTTTTGATTATAATTCTCAAGGGCTTTCTTGGCTGCTTCTTCTTCTGCTTCTTGTTTTGAACGGCTGGTTCCTTGGGCTAGTAATTGGCCGTTGACATAAATACCCATAACAAATGTTTTTTGATGATCTGGACCGGAAGAAGAAATTAGCTTGTAAACAGGAGAAGATAGGCCATCGGCTTGAACTTTTTCCTGAAGCAGGCTTTTGCTGTCTTTCAGGTTTTCCGGATCGGAAATAGACGAGATGAACGGTTTAAGATTTTTTTGAATAAAACTGGCGGTTATTTTAATTTCCCGATCCAGATAAATTGCTCCCAAAACAGCTTCAAAACAATTGGCCAGAAGAAGCGGATTTTCTCTACCGCCGCCGCTTTCTTCCCCTTTGCTCATCAACATGAATTTTCCCAAGTCAAGTTTTTTGGCCAAGAGAGCGAGTGTTTCCGTTCTGACCAGAAAGGTTCTGATAAAGGTTAGTTTACCTTCGGGAAGATCCGGATATTTTTCGAAGATCAGGCCTGAGACCAAAAATGACAGAACCGAATCCCCCAAAAACTCCAGTCTTTCGTTTGACTGCAGCTTTGTCTTTTTTGATTCGTTTAAATATGAGCGGTGGATTAAAGCATTTAAAAGCAGGTCTTGATTTTTAAAAATCAGGCCTAATTTATTTTCCAGTTCTTCTAAATTTATTTCTTGATTGTTAATTAAGGTCATTTTTTTCCCAAACATCTCCCAAGACTCCGTTTATAAAAGACGCGGAACTTTCAGAGCCGAATTCCTTTCCCAGTTCAACCGCCTCGTCAATTATAACTTTCGGCGGTTCCGTTTTTTTTATCAATAGTTCAAAAACCGCCAGTCTCAAAATTGAAAGATCTATCCTATTTATCCGCTCAAGCGGCCATTCCGGCGCCGAAGCCACAATTTTATTATCAATTTCTGTCAAGTTGTCAACAATAGGTTTTACGGCAGGACTAAACAGTTGATCTTTATTAAAAAGATAAGAAAAAAGAGAGCTGACAACCTCTCTTCTTTTTTTGTGGCGGGGGTCAGTTCTTGTCTTCAACTGGCTTTTTAACCTTTTTAGTTTTTATAGTAATGATTTTTTTACCGTCATAAAATCCGCATTTAGAACAGGCAAAATGGGAAATCTTAAGCTCTCCGCAATTGGGACATTTAACCGCAGATTGGGAAGATGCTTTTAAGGTCGCTCTCTTTTTTCCCTGTCGTCTGGTTGACCAGCGTCTTTTGGGTAATGGTGTCATAACTCAAATTTCTAAATTCTAAACTCTAATTCCTAAATAATTTCAAATTTCAAATAACAAAATTTTAAACATTTGTATTTGAAGGATCTGAATTTATTTAGAATTTAGGATTTAGTGCTTAGGGTTTAATTACTAACAGGAGTCATTCTATACTTTTCCAGTCTTGATTTCAAGACGGAATTGATTTCTAAAATTTGATCAACGGCTTTTTGGGTTTTTTGTATCAAATTTATGTCTGACAAGCTGGCGATTTTCAACTTAAAAAATCCATGCTGTTTGATGCCGTAAATATCTCCCGGACCCCGCAGAGACAAATCCGCTTCGGCTAATTTTAAACCGGAATTTGTGGTTTCTAAATATTTTAATCTTTTTAAGGATTTATCGTCTTGTTTTTCGGAAAAAAGAAAACAGTATGATTGTAAATTCCTCCGGCCGACCCGGCCGCGAAGTTGGTGAAGTTGGGCTAAACCAAACCGGTCTGCCCCCTCAATAACCATAATGGTGGCATTGGGAATATCAATACCAACTTCAACTACCGGAGTGGAAACAAGAATATCCAGTCTCCCCTCTTTAAAATCATTTAATATTTTTTCTTTTTCCTTTGATTTTATTTTACCGTGTAATAATCCGATTTTTAAATCGGGAAAAATATTTTTTGCCAGCTTTTCGTATTCAATAGATACCGCCTTCACGTCTTTTAGCGACTCAGATTCTTCTATTAAAGGACAAATAATGAAAGCTTGTTCGGGCGTATCTTTAATTCTTGTTTTAATCCAATCATAGCCGGCACCCCTTTTTTCTTTAGGGACAACCCAAGTTTTTACCGGAATTCGCGAAACAGGCATTTCGTCAATAATGGAAAGATCCAGGTCTGAAAAGACAGTTAAGGCTACGCTTCTGGGGATTGGGGTGGCGGTCATGGTTAAAAAATGAGGAGATTTACCTTTTTGAGCCAGAAGCGCTCTTTGTTCAACCCCAAACCGGTGTTGTTCGTCCACAATAACCAAGCCGATTTCGTTGGTCGTAAAATCTTGATAAAGCAAAGCGTGGGTGCCGATAATTATTTTTGGAATATTTTTTCCACAGTTTTGAACTTTGCACTTTGCACTTTGCACTTTCGGTTTTCGACTGCCAGTAATTAATTCAATAGTGATACCCAACGGGGATAACAATGACTGTAATGTGGAAAAATGTTGGTTGGCTAAAATCTCTGTCGGCGCCATAAATAAAGTACTTGATCCGTTTAAATAAGCGGCGTAGGCCGCGATAGTGGCAACAACGGTTTTTCCAGAACCGACATCTCCTTCCAAAAGACGGTTCATTGGAATGTCTTTTCCAATATCATTAAGAATTTCATTCAGACATCTTTCCTGGGCTTTAGTGAGCTTAAAAGGTAGACTATCTACCACCTTGTCAACGTCTTTTTTCTTAACTGATAATTTTTTGGTTAAAGTTTTTTTCTGCCAAAGGGACTTTCTGATCTTCGAAGAAAGCTGGATTAAAAACAGCTCGTCAAAAGACAGACGGTCTTTTGCTTTTTGCGCCCAAGTTTGATTATCGGGAAAATGAATTTGAAAAATCGCTTCTTTTTCCGAAACTAAATTTTCTTTTTTAATCATTTCATCTGGTAAAAATTCTTCAATTTGATTGGAAAATATTTCCAGCGCAATTTTAATTCTGGAACGGAGCCATTTGGAGGAAATGCCTGATGTTTCGGGATAAACTGGAACTAACCTTCCGGTATGAACATTATTAATTTCATTTTTACCCTTAATACTTGATACTTGATGCTTAATACATTCGTATTCCGGGGAAAGAAGGACTTTTTCTCTGCCGAACCATTCGCATTTTCCCGAAAAGTTGTAGGATTCCCCCGCTCTGATTGTTTTAGTTAAAAATGGTTGGTTAAACCAAATTGCCTCAATTTTTCCGGTATTGTCGGAAATTTGCGCTTTTTGAACTTTCCTACCGTTTTTGGTGAATTCATTTACTATGGATTCAACTTTACCGGTTATGGTTACGGTTTCCCCGGGTTGAAGATGGCCGATTGGCGAAATTAACGAAAAATCATCATAACGGAAAGGAAAATAGTAAAGAAGGTCCTCAATTGTAAAAATTCCCAGTTTTTCCAATCTTTTGGCATAGGTCGGCCCCACCATAAAAAGTTTTTCAACCGGATCTGATAGTTTAATCTGCATATTTTAACTTTATCGTAACGAAGTCATTAGCAATGGTGCCAGCGAAGTAAAAACCAGAGCGAGTGAAGCAATGGCGACAATAATTGTCCAAAGTTTTTGTTGTTTTTTATTTAAATACATTTTTTGATTTTTACAAACTTTGTTTTTCCGACCTTTATAATCATTTCTTTATTTTCGGGTAATTTAAAGTTAGAGTCAACTACTTTTTCTTCTTCGACATCCACCCCTCCCTGTTGAATAAGTCTTTTGGCCTCGTTTTTACTGGCGGCTAAATTCAGCTCGACCAGGGCGTCTTCAAGTTTGGCATTTTTAATAACTTTTACTTCAAGATTTGGAGACTCTTTTTTTTGAAACGTTTTTTCAAAAATATCTTGTGCTTTTTGAGTATCTTCTTCACTCCACAATAGTTTTACAATTTCAAAAGCTAATCTTTTTTTCTCCCCCATCGGGTCTTGTTTGATTTTTGCTTCTAACCCTTCAAGATCAACTTCGGTCAACAATTCAAAAGCCAAAGCGATAACTTCGTCCGGAAACGACATGATCCCGCCGTAAAAGTTTTCCGGCGTAGAATCCAAAAACAACGCATTGCCGGTGGTCTTACCGACTTTATCGCCGTCTTTGTCAACCAAGAGTTTGGTTGATAGGACAAATTTTTCTTTATTTTTAATCCCCTTCATTAAGGTTCTTCCCGCCAGCATATTGAAAGTCTGGTCGTTGCCGCCGATTTCCAAATCGACATCCATAACGATGCAGTCAATTGCTTGGGCAACAGGGTATAAAAATTCGTGAAGATAAATCGGTTTATCTTCTTTCAATCTTTTTTGAAACATATCCCGTTCAATTAACTGTTGGAAAGTGAAATGCGAGGTGTAACCGATCAGGTCTTTAAAATTAACTTTATCCAGCCATTCGGAATTAAACAGCATTTTGACCGGATTATCACCTTCGAAATTCAAAACCCTACTCGCCTGGTCTTTCCAGGTTTGCGAATTCTTTAAGGTTTCTTCCCGGGTCAGCATTTTGCGGGTGGCCAATTTATCGGTCGGGTCGCCGATCATGCCGGTAAAATCCCCGACCAAAAAGATCACTTTATGGCCTAATTTTTGGAGTTGGCGCAGTTTCATCAGACCGACAAAATTGCCCAGATGAAGTGAGGGCATGGAAGGATCAAAACCCTGATAAAGTCTTAGTTTTTTTCCCGACCTTAAAACTTTTTCCAGTTCCTGTCTTGAGGGATATATTTTTTCCACCCCGCGGGTTAAAAGGTTTTGTATTTCATCCATAGCGACATTTTACAATATTTTTAAAACTCAAGCCAGATGGTAACTGGTCCGTCGTTTAAAAGTGTTACTTGCATTTTTGCCCCGAAAATTCCAGTCTCAACTTTTAATTTAGATTTTTTTAATTCATCAACAAATTTGTCAAATATCGGCTTAGCTATTTCCGGACCGGCGGCATTACCGTAATAAGGGCGGTTGCCCTGTTTGGTATCGGCCAGTAAGGTAAATTGCGGCACAACCAGGATTTCCCCCTTGATGTCTAAAACCGACAAGTTCATTTTACTGTTTTGATCGTTAAAAATTCTCAAGTTTAGTATCTTTTTCGCAATTTCCCTTACTCTTGCTCTATCTCCATCTTCTATTCCCACCAGAAGTACCAGTCCCAATCCTATTTCACCAACAATTTTTTTATTTACATTAACTTTTGCCTGAGTAACTCTTTGTAAAACAACTTTCATCCGTTCATTTTAACAAATTATTGTGATATATTTTATATATATGAGAAATCCCGACTGGCGCAACGTCTGGAAAAGCAGGCTCACGCAATTGGCTGACAGCCAGATTAGCTTTGCCAAAAATTCATATTATCGGGCCAAAAGGGCCGGCCTAAGCAAAGTCATCGCCAAACTTTCTTTTTTTCTTTTTCTTTTCGTCATCGGCAGTTCTTTTTTGGCGGTGGTCGGTTTGGCGGTAGTTGCCCGTGATCTTCCCCGGCCGGATCGGATTGTGCGCAAGGAAGGTTTCTCAACCAAAATTTACGATCGCAACGATAAGTTGATTTATGATATTTTTGAGGATCAGCGCCGGACTCCCATTCAATTGTACGAAGTCACAAAAGACATGCAGAACGCAACCGTGGCGATTGAAGATAAAGATTTTTTTAAACATAAGGGTTTTGACCCTAAAGGGTATGTCAGAATTGTTTATTACCTGATTTTCAAACAACGGCTGATCGGTGGTTCCACCTTGACACAGCAACTGGTTAAAAATGTCCTCCTTTCTCCGGAAAGAACTCCGATCAGAAAACTAAAAGAGCTGATATTATCGCTTGAGATTGAGTCGCGCTATTCAAAAGATCAGATTCTTCAAATGTATTTAAATGAAGCGCCTTACGGCGGGACGGCTTGGGGGGTTCAAGAGGCCTCCGTTTCTTATTTCGGCAAAGACGCTAAAGATTTGGACTTGATTGAGTCGGCTATTTTGGCGGGACTGCCCCAACTGCCGTCGGCTTATTCACCAACCGGCAATAACCCCAACGCCTATATTGGCCGAACCCAGGCGGTTTTGAGGCGGATGAAGGAAGATGGTTACATTACGGACGAGCAGGAAGAACAAGCCCTGAAAGACCTAAAGGAAGTAAAATTTGTTTCCCGCGGCGGTTTACTGAAGGCACCCCATTTTGTGATGTATGTTAAAAAAATTCTTGAAGAAAAATATGGAGAAAGAGTGGTCGAGTTGGGCGGACTGCGGGTTACGACCAGTGTTGATCTTGATTTGCAGGAAAAAGCGCAGAGTATCGTCAGTGAAGAGATAAAGAGAGTCGAAAAATTACACATCACCAACGGAGCGGCGGTGATAATTAATCCCAAAACCGGGGAAGTTTTGGCGATGATTGGCAGTAAGAACTATGACGATCCGGATTACGACGGCAAGTACAATGTCGTTACCGCCCAAAGACAACCGGGTTCAACAATCAAACCGGTTACTTATGTCTCGGCTCTTAAAAAAGGTTTGACCGCTTCGACGATGCTGATGGATGTTTCAACCACTTTTCCCGGCGGGGATAAAAAAGAATATACTCCCGTTAATTATGACGGGAAAGAACATGGACCGATTCAGCTTCGATACGCTCTTGGAAATTCAATTAATATCGTGGCGGTAAAGACCTTGGGCTTGGTGGGGATTAAAGAAATGCTAACCACAGCTTTTGATATGGGGCTGACTACGCTGGAGCCAACCGGTGAAAACCTGAGACGTTTTGGTTTGTCGTTAACTCTTGGAGGAGGAGAGGTAAAACTGCTTGATTTGGCCTCTTCGTACAGTGCTTTTGCTAATGGAGGCAACAAAGTGGAGCCGGTGGTAATTTTAAAGGTCACCGATAAGGACGGCAATATTTTGGAAGAGTTTAAACCGGTGGCGGGGAGACAGGTTCTCTCCCCCGGAGAAGCTTTTATAATTTCAAATATTCTTTCGGATAATGAAGCTAGGAAAATGACTTTTGGAGAAAACAGCGCTCTTAAAATTTCCGGCCGCCAGGTGGCGGTAAAAACAGGTACTACCAATGACAGGCGGGACAACTGGACCATCGGCTGGTCGCCGCAGGTGATAATTGGTGTTTGGGTCGGGAATAACGATAATTCGGCGATGGGACAATTGGTTTCCGGTATTTCCGGAGCGGCGCCGATCTGGAGAAGGATAATCACCGAATATCTAAAAAATAAACAAGTGGAAGAATTTTCTGTTCCTGAAGGGGTGGTCCAGCTTGAAGTGGATAGTGTTTCCGGTTACAAAGCACACGATGGGTTTTCCCAAAGAAGTGAATATTTTATTAAGGGGACTGAGCCTACCGGGGAAGACCCGATTCATCCTAAACTTAAATTGTGCAGAGGGCAGAATAAACTGGCGACAACTGTTGATGTTGCAAAAAACAATTATGAAGAAAAGGAATTTTTTATCTTTAAAGAGAGCGATCCTTTTGAAAATGAAAACGGAGAAAATAAATGGCAGAAAGGGATTGATATCTGGCTGTCGAAACAAACAGATGAGAGATATTATCCTCCCATCCAATATTGCGATAACAATGACTCAATTTATATTAAGTTCAATGAGCCGGCGGATCAATCTCAGATTAACAATGATTTTACCTTAAGGATTGAAACTGTTTCTTCTAATGAAGTGCTAAAAGTTGAAGTTTATATTGATGGAAGCCCGGAAAAGACGCTTACCTCCTATCCCTATGAATTGGCAATGAACCTGCCTGACGGTAAACATACTATTAAGGCGGTAGCAACCGATTCTGCCGGTAATCAGGCCAGTCAGGAAACCAGATTCGGGGTTAATGTTCCCTGGAACTGGGAGCCGTCTCCCACCCCGGTGCCGGTTACCCCAACTTTAGTTCCCACTCTTTCTCTTACCCCAATTCCGACATAGATTGAATCACTTTGTCATCTTGACTTTTTTTAAAAATAAAGTAAAATTCCTCCAACAATGACAGAAAGAAAAGGAGGAAGTTCTTCCCGTGACTCGAAAGAAATTTTAGAGGCACGGATTGTCGGGCCTTATCCGACTTGGGTTTCATGGGAATGTCAAGTTGCCGAAAGATTTGGAGATAATTGGGTTGATGGGTGTCCAGAGGCTAAAGATTTAGTCCATAAATTTTACGTTATAAGGAGACTTGACCAGAAACGCGGGTCTATAGATTTAGAGGCAGTCCTCACTTTTTGGAAAGACGCGGAAGATACCGTTAAAGGATTTGAGACACTTTATGGGGGAATAATCAGTTTCATAGTTGAAAAAACTCCTATCCCTGTTAAGAGGAAGAATTAAGGGAAAAGTTGTGTTTTAAGTCCATTTTTTTAATTATTTTTTTTCTGATTACCCCGACTTCCTTATCGGTCAAATTTTGGCTTTCTGATTGATAAGTAATTCTGAAAGTTTTGGTGTTTTCATACGAATCAATTAATTTAACGGATTTAATTAATTCATCGGTTTTTCTAATTTTCTCAATAATCGGTCCGGCAAGGGTTTGAGCCGGGACAACAAAAGAAAAATCCTCAATTATCGGCGGATATTTTGGCAAGGGAGTGTATTTTTTGGTTTGGGTTGCAAACTCGAGCAAAACCGGCAATTCGATTTCGAGGACGTTGTAACCGTCTTTGGTTTCCCCGATAATGCCAAAACATTTTCCTTTGATAGTTATTTTTGCGTATTTGTTTAAGTTCAAGCAACCGCTTGGTTCTATTTCAAACTGTCCGGTTCCCAATTCATTTATCAAGGCTTCTAAAATACCCTTAAGTTTTAAGTAATTATCTCCTCCCCAAACCAGTGTTAATTCCATAATCTCTTGAGGGAGTTTATCTTTTCCCTGGGGGAGATAAATATTGGCCATTTCAAAAATTTTGATTTCAGTTTCGGTTTTGTTTTTGGCAATAACTTCTAAAAGTGAGGGAATTAGAGAAGTTCTAAGGTAAACCAAATCATCGGTTAAGGGGTTGGTAATCTTTAAGTGATCCTGGGGATTGGATGTTAAATTTTTACCGACCATTGAATAACTGGAAGTTTCCGTAAAACCCCAATGCTTTAAACAGTCTTTAATTTTATCTTCCCATTCGAAGGTTGAATCTTTTTGAAAATTTAATGACGTGATCGGGGGCAATACGTTAGGAAGATTGTGGTAGCCATAAATTCTGGCTATTTCTTCAACTAAATCTTCCGGAATTTCAATGTCGTTATTGCGCCAATGAGGAACGACTGCCTCAATGGTATTATTTTTCATTTTTGTTTTAAAACCCAAACTTTCCAGAATATTTTGGGATTCTTCTAAATCCACTTTTACCCCCATAATTTGGTTAATTTTGTCAGAGTTGACACCAACCGTTTTAACTTCTGCAGGATTGGGATAAATATCAAAAAGCTGGCTGGCCGGTTTGGCATTGCACCAGTCTTTAAAAAGTAAAGTCGCTCTTTCCATGGCGGGAATTACTCCTTCCGGATCAATTCCCTTTTCAAACCGTGAGGCGGCTTCGGTGCGGAAAGCCAACGATTGGCAAGCAGTTCTGATTTTCATCGGGTTATAAGTTTGGACAAAAAGCAGGACTCTTTTGGTATTTTCGTCTGTTTCCGAGTTTTTTGCCCCCATAATGCCGCATAAATCAACCAGTCTCCCTTCCCCGTCTTCAATAATCATTACTCCCTGTTTTAAAGTTCTTTTTTGGCTATCTAAAGTGACGATTTCTTCTCCGTCTCTTGATTCTCGAAGCAACATTTTGTTTTTTAATATTTTGTCATAGTCGAAAGTATGCATCGGCTGGCCTAATTCAAGCATTAGGTAATTGGAAATATCAACCACATTGTTTAGGGCTCTTATGCCGGACTGGTTTAGCCTTTTTTGAGCATACTGCGGGGATGATTTGATCACAATATTGTCATAAATAAGAGCGGTGAATCTTGGACAAAGGTCAGATTTGAAAATTTTTACATTTAGAGGTAGGGTTTTTTTTCTATTTCTATTATTTATTGTAGAGACGCGGTATACCACGTCTCTACGTTTTGCGGGAATATTAAATCTAGGTAAAATCGCGATTAATTCTCTAGCAATGCCGTAAACCGACAGACAATCCGGCCGGTTGGTGGTGATTTCAATATCATAAATAAAATCATTGTCAGCAGGAATAATTTTTTCCACCGATTGACTGCACAGAGACAAACAATCCGCGATTTGTTT
>PEVD01000031.1 GCA_002780305.1 Candidatus Shapirobacteria bacterium CG03_land_8_20_14_0_80_40_19
AAAAATTTGGAAATTCCTGTTGGTAGGGAGGTTTTGGGACGGATAATCAATGTTTTGGGAGAACCTGATGATGCTAAGGGTCCGATAAAAACCAAAACCTCAAGAAATGTTTTTTCGCCGGCGCCGGATATTGGGAAAATCGAAACCAAAAAAGAAATTTTAGAGTTGGGAATAAAAGCAATTGACTTTTTTTCGCCGATGGTTAAAGGCGGGAGAATCGGCATCTTTGGCGGTGCTGGAGTCGGGAAAACAATACTGCTGACCGAGATAATGCATAATGTGGTTATTTTGGGCAAAACTTCGAATGTTTCTGTTTTTGCCGGTGTTGGGGAGAGGGCAAGAGAAGGCCAGGAATTGTACGAAGTTTTGTCCAGCAATAAAGTTTTGCCCCGGACCTGTTTGGTTTTTGGCGAGATGGGGCGTAATCCGGCAATCAGGTTTTTAACCGGCTTTGGCGCGGCCAGCATTGCGGAACATTTTCGGGATGAGTTAAAATCTGATGTTTTGTTTTTTATTGACAATGTTTTTAGATTTGCCCAGGCTGGCAATGAGCTTTCAATGCTGATGAACACTATTCCGTCGGAAGGCGGTTACCAAGCCACTCTTGAGCGGGAGGTAGCCTCTTTTCATGGCCGTTTGGTTTCCACCAAATCAGCTTCTTTAAGCGCGGTTGAAGCGATTTATGTTCCTAATGACGACTTTTTGGATGCGGGCGTGCAATCAATTTTTCCCTATCTTGATTCAACAATTATTTTGTCGCGCAAAGTTTACCAGCAGGGGATTTTGCCGGCAATTGATATTCTTTCTTCGGGATTTTCCAATACTTTGACCAAAACGATTGTCGGTGATCTGCATTATGAAACTGCGCTGTCAGCTCAGAGTTTGCTGAAAAAGGCATCTGAACTTGACAGGATCGTTTCTTTGGTAGGTATTTCCGAACTTTCGCTTGATGATCAGGCGATTTACAAAAGAGCCAGGAAATTGCAGAATTTTATGACCCAGAACTTTTTTGTAACTGAGGCTCAGTCAGGCAAGAAAGGGAACTTCGTGCCGCGTTTAACCACAGTAAAAGACGTTAAAGATATTATTGAGGGAGTTTATGATGAAGTAGGACCGGAAAAGTTTTTGTTTGTCGGTAGCGCGAAGGAGATTAAGTAATTTATATGGATAAATCTAAAAGAACCTTATCTGATTTTTTTAACGAGGCTTCAAATTTGATCGGCCGGATAAGAAGTAAAGAACTGCTTTCTCTGACCGTGCGGACAAGAGATAAAGTTTTATTTGAGGGAGAGGCGAAGTCAGTTACTTCTACAAATGAGATTGGTGTTTTCAGTGTTTTGCCTCAGCATGCCAATTTTATTTCGGTTATTAAAGAATTTTTGACGGTGACAAAATCAAGTGGGGAAAAAGTGACCTTTCAGACCAAAACAGGACTACTTAAAATTTGGGAAAACGAGGCCCATGTTTTTTTGGATGTCCTGGAACCGGTTGAGATATGATCTATGATTTTCGCGTCTGCCTGCCTGCCGGCAGGCAGGGATTTCCAGCAGATTTGCACGGATCTGTTTAAACAAATCAGCGGGAATCTGCTTGTAATTTGTGTGAATCCAGCGTCATTCTTGGTTCCCGATCCAAAAGATCAATATTTTTTACAAACTCACCTCTTAAATATTTATAATAAGCCGCCACGCCGATCATGGCGGCGTTGTCGGTGATTAAATTCTTTTTGGGCGGAAAAAAAACCGGTAGGTTATTGTTCTTGGCGGTTTGACGCAGAAGTTTACGCAGGGTTTTATTGGAAATGACTCCGCCTCCGCAAAGTATCATTTTGGGTTGATATACTCTGATAGCCTGCGATGTTTTGCGAGTGATTTGCTCGAAGCAAGCAGTCTGAAAAGATAAAGCCAAATTCTGCAAGTTTTGGGAAAATTCTTTCTGTGACAGACTTTGGATTAAATATAAAAATTGGGTTTTTAAGCCGGAATAAGAAAAATTAAGATTTTTTTTATCTTTTAACGGTTGACTCAAAATATAGCTTCGCAAGGCCTCCCCTTTTGAAGCTAACTTTTCAATCACCGGTCCGCCGGGGTAGCCCAGCTTTAAAATTATGGCCGCTTTGTCAAGGGCTTCTCCGCAAGCGTCGTCTAAAGTTTCTCCGATAAGCTGGTATTCTCCGTGGTTTTTCATTAAAACCAGTTCCGTATGCCCACCGGAAACGACCAAACATAATGCCGGGAAAATAATTTCTCTTTTTGGCAATCCTCCCACAGATTGTGCTAAACAAGAGTAAATATGGCCTTCAAGGTGGTTAACGGCAATTAGTGGTAAACGATGATTTTCGCGGATTGCGAGCGGATTTTCACTGATTTGTTTAGCTTTTTTGATACCCACCTCAAGAGCAATCGCCAGTCCAGGTCCCTGAGTAACCGCGACTGCATCGAATCTATTTTTTTTGGCATTTTGGATCGCCTTTTGAACAACATAATCAATTCTTTCCTGGTGCGCCCGTTTAGCCAAAGCAGGATAGACCCCGCCGTATTTTTGGTGAATGGAGATTTGTGAGGAAATCACATTGGATAATACCAGGCGGCCGCTGGTAACAGCCGCGGATGTTTCATCGCAAGAGGTGTCAATCGATAAAATAATTGGTTTGTCCACTATTATAAATTATACCATAAGTACTTCAAAATATATCATTGAAAATTAAAAGATTAACTGATAAACTGGAGGAAGTGGAAGACTGTATTTTTTGTAAAATTGCCTCTGGTGAAATTCCCTGTTATAAAATTTGGGAAGATGAAAATTATCTGGCCTTTCTGGATATCAAGCCGGTGGCTGAAGGGCATACGTTAGTTATTCCCAAAAAACACTATCGGTGGGTTTGGGACCTGCCTCGCCGCCAGCCTGTCGGCGGGCAAGGCGGGCCAAACTATTCTGAGTATTGGGAGAAGGTGAGAGAAGTCAAAAATCTTCTTGATAAGAAATTTCACCCTGAGTGGGTAGAAATTAAAGTAATCGGTATTGACGTGCCCCATGCCCACATTCATTTGATACCTCATTGTCAAATCAAAGCGGTGGCTGACTAAAGACTGCGGCTTCGATCGGGTGGTTTTCTTCTCTTGGTTGCGTAAACAACTTCGTGCGAACCGGCACAAAACGTGATTTGATATTTCCCGTCTGAGAGGGTCTCAATCTTAAAAAGAATTCTGCCGGTTTTTCCCACAAGGATCTCGTGCCAACCGGCGAAAGGACCACCAGCCACTCTGATAGAATATTGTTGATGTATGTCGGTAGGACGTCTCCCTTCCAGTCTTTGGATTCGCGCAAAAATTTCTTCGGCGGACAGATTTAATCCTCTTGATTTAAACAATCTTCCGAATTCTTTAGCGTTTTCTACCGGAACAGGATCAGTGTTTTTTGAAGCAAGGTAGCATATTCGGTAATGAAATTGATTTTCTTCTCCGGATTCTTGGGGAATTTGAGAATTGGGTGGAGAGGAGGGAGATTTTTGGCGCTTTTTCCCTTTATCTAAATTTTCAGCGGTTAAGGTATTGTTTAAACCTAATTGACTGAGAGTTTTTTCTCTGATATATATCCGATACTCATTTAGGACTGATTGCGGGAGTTGATGATTATTTTGCATAAATTGCCGGGCAATTTCCTGGCCGACTTCCGGTAGAGAGGCACTTTCTTGAGTCGGGTTAATTGTTTTAAGTAATTTCCGCAAAACTCTCGTTTGAATTCTTTGCAGGCCTCGGTCAAGCGAGAGAGGCTCTGCCTCTTTGGCAATTCTTATCGCCTCAGAAGGGTTAGGATTGAATTTAAACAGACAAGCGCTTATAAATTGGCCAAAAAGCTGGCTGTCGTGAGAAAATTCCGGGGAGTCAAGATACTCTTGAAGAATTGCCTGAGCCTTTTTGGGGTTGGCTATCAGATGGCTGACCAATAATTGGTGGTCAGAGTAAATTTGGTGGACATCTGGCCGGAGTTCAGTAACTTCTTTGGGGAGTTCGGGCAAAATTTGGGGAGGAGACAGCCGGGATCTTCGAAATAAAAGAGAAAATAGTGATTCTTTGGTCATTGGTTAATTACTCCAGGAAATTT
>PEVD01000012.1 GCA_002780305.1 Candidatus Shapirobacteria bacterium CG03_land_8_20_14_0_80_40_19
TCTAAAACCACTTTACGGCCGGTCCAATGAAAAAAATCCTCAGAATAAGATATCCAAACCGAAGGATCGCGGGGCAACAGAAAATCCTGCGGGTGTTTTGTTCTTGTTAGGTACAAAGGACGATGCAGCATAGCGTATTTCCCGTTAATTTTTTCCGGAAACAAAACCGCATTGCGACTGCAAAAATATTTAGGGGTAATCACGCCCATTTTTTGAAAATTTTTAAAATCCCTCGTTTTAATTAAACTTACCTGGTGAGGTTCTCCCCCTTTGGTTGCCGGACGGGTCAGGGCGGTATGAGTTAAATAAAAAGCCCCCTCCAGGTTATTTACCCGCAAATCCTCAATTCCGTATCTTTCCTGTATTTCTTCCGGACTTAAAAGAGGTTCCGGATTTCTGGTAAAATTAAACCCGTCTTCACTCACAGCCAATCCAACATTAGAGATATAATCTTTATATTCCCCGATTGCCCGGTAAAGCAGATAAAATTTACCTTGAAAAAGGGTAACTCCCGGATTAAAAACCGCCATACCTTCCCAACCGTGATTTTTGTCCGAAGATAAAATCGGGTTTCCGAAGTATCTTGTAAACATTTTATAAAGAATTATACCACCCCACTCTTTTTTGCCCAATAAGCACCGGACCTATTTAACCAAGTTTTGAATCGGATAAAAAACCATCGGCTTGTCAAATACCGGAAGAAGGTGTTTGTTGGTAGCGAAAGTCAGGGGATACAACCTAGTCCCCAAACCTCCTGCTAATATTACACCTTTCATCTTTTTCTAAAAACTAAGCACTAAATACTAAATACTAAACTCTAAACAATACTAAATTACCAAAATCCAAAAACACAAAACAAAAAAATTTTAATTTTTGAAATTTTAAAATTGTAATTTATTTAGGATTTAGTAATTAGAATTTAGTATTTATGAGTCAAGTTCTAATAATTATACTCCAAAGAATTAAAAAACCAAGCAAGGCAACTGTTATATATTCAATCACCACTCTAATGTGCAGGTCTTTTTCAATATAATGATGAACAACCCCCCACAAAACATAAAAGCAGGCCGTCAAAAAAGCCGATATTATCTGCATTTGGGGTGTTCTTTGAAAAAAAACCAAAGCGCCTACCCCGAAAGCCAAAATAAACACCAGCGCCAAATAATGGCCCAAATGCTCTTTTATATCTTCAACAAATATCTTCATCTCAAAGTATCGCTCCCTGTTTAATCATAAAACTGGCAACTAAAATTGCAAGCAAAAAGACCATCTGGGCCAAACTCCGGCTGGAAAGCCGGGGGGTCTGCTTGGGAGAAATAACAAACACGTCAACCGCAAAAACACCAATTAAAATTCCCAGTATGACAAAAGCCATTGCTTTGGTAATATCCAGCGGGCTGGTGACCGGAACAGTTTCCTGTCCTTTGGACAAAACCTCGTTAGATAACGGAGCAGGTTTTTCAATCGGGACAACTATCGGTTCTTCTGCTTCCGCCGTTTTCGGTTCTTGGGCTTTTGGGGCAACCGCCCCATAAGGAGTGCCAAATAACTGAACCACCAAAGTCGTTTCCACTCCCTGAAGGGTTCCGTCGACCACCGCCACCCCGATTTCCTGGTATTTGCCGTTAATCAAATTTTCCCGGTGTGAGGGGGAATTCAACCAGGCTTTAACCACCGACGACGGATCACTAAAGTCCCGCGCCAGATTTTCCCCGGCATACTGATACCTATAACCGACATCGGTAAAAAAGGCCCACGGAGACCGGCCTGAAGGCGAAACATGAGCCCAATAATTAAAAGCGAACATATCGGCCGCTTTCTGCCGGGCCGCCTCGGAAAGAAGCCTACTTTCCCGCAGGGCCCCGGCATTTGCTTTGGCTCTTTCAATATTAGTCAGCTCAATTATTTTTTCCGGAGAAATGTTGGCAGAAAACCCTAAAACCGCTGGCCGAGACAGGGCAAAAAAATTCAAAAAAACCTGGAAAAAAACAAAACTCAAAGTAAGAATAAAAATTCCGTGTGTTTTAATTATCTTGGCTTTGTGGTTATTGCCGAAATGAGGAAAGAATAGGTTTAACAAAAAGGACATGTTTTAATTTAAACACTCCCAAAACAAAAAAGCAAAAGCAAAGAAGAATTGAGACCGTCGCGTAGGGAATTACTCCAGTTTGAGGTAATTTTTCTTTTCTTCAAAAACAATTCTGAATCTTTTGAAAAATTCCTCTCTGCCCAAGAGATTAAATGAGACTAAATACTCATGGGAAAAAACAATCTGACACGAGAATTTTTTACCGGCAATTTCTACTTCAAGTTTGTGGATATAGCCTTTGATTCTGCCACCAACTCCACCTAAATAAATTTCTTCCCCTTTTTCAACAATAATACCTAAATGTTCTGCCACATCTGTACGAAAAATTGAAATTGTCGCTCCGGAGTCGATAAGTGCTGATGAATCTATGTTTCTTTCCTGATAACTTAGTTGCAGAGGTACTATAGGAAAATATATCCCTTCCGGATTTTTGTAATAAGGAAAAACTGTTAATAATTGTTTATCCATAAAATATATGGACCCTCATCTTTACGGGGAACTAAAAAAGAAAAAGGTACGGTTCCTGCTGGATTTTTATCAGTTGTTGAACGCGTAACCAGAAGGCTTATTTCCTTTAAAGTTGAACCCACAGCAACAACTCTGTCTTTTTTTGGGTCTATTACGACCCATTTACCGGCAAAATCACCGATATTTTTAGTAGAAACATTTACTTTTTTCATTGTGACTAAATAATAACAAACCCTTGATCAAAAATCAATTTTCGTAGTGTAACAGAATTACGTTAACACTTTTAATAAAATTATGAAGTTTTCCGAATTTTCCTAAAAAGAGTCGTTTCCATCCCCGCCAGCAAAATTCCCAGCCATTTTTCCCAAGAACACATCTTGCTTGGAATATACCAACGGGTATGGGCGTAATAGTCGATGAAGTATGCGAGTAAGATTGTTGCCACCGTCATTAGCCACCAGCGTTTTATCCACTCTTTCCGGCGCCGGTTTAAGGCATAAAAAATCCCCAGAAAAACCGTCTGCCCAATTAGCACTATCCACCAAAAAGGACAAACTTTTTGGGTTTTTGCACCTTCAACTAATGCTCCCTCTTGGGAAGAAATTCCTCCGTCCAATTCTCCTTCTAAACCCTCTTGCGTCCCCAACACCCCTTCCTGAAAACCTTCAGCAATTCCTCCCGTGCTTATCCCGGCAATTGCTCCCGGGCTAACCGGTCCGGTATACTCTCCCGGCATACAGCCATTGCCTGCCCTTACCCAAAACCAGTAAGTTCCGACTCCCAGACCGGAGACAGTATAACTGCTGGTATCGCCGACATCCGGGTTACCCCATTTAGGCGGCCAATCAGGACTATCACTGTAAGCAATCAAAAAATAAGTATATGGCCGTGCCGGAGCAGTCCAATAAAGAGTAACTTGCCCCGCACCCGGACCAACAACCGCATAAAGTCCGGAGGGAATTCCAGGGGTAGGATCATCACACCCCGGAGGAGGAACCGAGGTCGGGTTCGGACCGGGAACTGAGGTAGCGGTCGGCACCGGCGTTGAAGTAGGGGCTGGTTCAACTCCGCAGGTAAAACTTAAATCAAAATCAAAAGTTGTCTTTGCTCCTTGATAATAATTACCAGTGGTTGAATCAAAAGTCGCTGTCCAGTCAAAAGCAGTTGAACTGCCAAACGGAATAGTTTTTAAAAAGATTGCTCCAGAAGTATAAAGATCCTGCAAGGTTTTATCCGACGAAGCGTAACTCGAACCGTTTCTTATCCCGAATAAATCGCTTGCCCCTTCCTTAATAACCGTAAAAATACGCGAAGCAAAATCAGCCGGAGTTTGCTTCTTGTTTTTTAAAGCCATGTATAAATTACAGTCATCCCCCTCACCTTCCTGATCACCATTGCTGACATTTATCGTCTGAGTTAGTGTTTCTCCGGGAAGCCAATTGTTCACTTCAAAAAGCGCCGCGTTCCCTGCTGGAGAGGTATCACAAGAAGTTCCGTCGCAGGTAACGGTCAAATCAACCGCTTTTACGCCAGAAGCGGACAGCAAAGAAACCAAAATAAAGGAAATCAGAAATTTTTTCATCAGTAATCAATCTCCTCTTCCAAAATTACCTGAGTTAGACCATCAAGAGTCACTTTACAACGCAATTTCGTAATCCCTTCATCATAAGTACAAACTTTGCCCTCAATTCCCGAGCAAGATCCCAA
>PEVD01000060.1:0-15730 GCA_002780305.1 Candidatus Shapirobacteria bacterium CG03_land_8_20_14_0_80_40_19
CTTGGGAAGGAGACATTCTACCACTGAACTACCACCGCAACGTAAAATTTGCCTTGCAAATTAACGTTGCAGAAACGTTTAAATTTTTTCAAAATTTATTACGTTTCGCATCATGGAAAAAAACGAGTTTTTTTCCAACTTTTTTCCTTCAGTCTATTTTACAGCAAAAACCTTTCCGGTGTTACCGGAGTTAATTAAATTAAAAAACTATGTTCAGCGTGGAATAACCAAAACATTTCCGGCATGAATAATATCCGGATTGGCGATATCGTTGGCTTGGACAATTTGCGGCCATTTGTAGCCGTCCTGGTAAGCCCTGACACTGATATTCCAAAGATTATCGCCTTTTTTGACTTCATAACTATTTCCGTCAATCGGGCCTGCCATTATTGTTGGCAAAACAGTTAATATCGGTTTTTTTGGTTCAACATTGGGAATAATAAACTCCTGGCCTGCTTCAATCTGACCCGGATTTCTTAAATTGTTTTCTTTGCTGATGTCTACCCAATTGTAACCATAACCGTAAAATTTAATGCTTATTTTCCAAAGACTGTCTCCCTTTTCGACCTCATACTTTGCCGGTAATTCCCCGCTAAAAGCCGAAGTTCTTTTTTCCACTTCTTCATTAAAGATTTCCTCTCGTGTCGGAGTAATTGTTTCTGTTTCTTTTTCTGATTGTTTTTTAATAAACCCTTTAAAATAGTTAAACAAAATTATTCCGGCTACAACAACAACCACAACTCCTAAGACCATACTGATAGTTGATTCCGCTGTTTTTACTTTTTCAACGACTTTCTTGTTCATAAAAAACCTGCTCTTCACCTCCTTTCATTTAAGAATGAGTGTGGGCAGGTTGATATACTATGGCTGAGCGCAATAAATCACTTTGTGATTTAAGCGCTCCAGCAACGTTAAATTTTCTTAAAAAAAATTTTTACGTTGCGGGATCGACGAGTATCGAACTCGCAACCTTCCGCGTGACAGGCGGATGCTCTAACCAGTTGAGCTACGACCCCAAGTTAATTCTATTCTTTAAGAATCTTCTTCCAAATCCAGTTTTAAAATATTTTTCTCTTTCTAATGCTCTTTTTTTATCAAGACAAGCTTCATAATAAACAAGAATTATAAGTATAGTACATTCGGATGCTCCCTGCCCGCAACGCCAGCAAGCTGGCTTGCGTGGCGGGCGGGTAACCAGTTGAGCTACGACCCCAATGAATTTTTAATAACTAGATATTTAAATGTTAAAAAACTCAATGTATTATACATTTAGATTGTCGGATGAGTCAATCTCGTTGTAAAATAAGACAAATGGAAAAAAATAAGAGTTTTTCAAATCAAGAAATTGCCAAAATTCTTGAAAAAGTTGCCGCTGCTTATGAGATATTGGATAAAGATCGTTTTAGAATTGCCGCGTATGAACGGGCTTCCGTTTCGATCCAACACGCTACCAGTGAAGTTAAAGACATTTGGGACGACGATAAATTGGACGATATCCCCGGTATCGGCAAAAGCATTGCGTCTTATTTAGATGAGTTATTCCGTACCGGCAAAGTCAGACATTTTGAAGAACTTTTTAAAAAAATTCCCCCTTCCGTTTTTATTTTTTTAGATATCCCGGGTGTCGGACCAAAAACCGCCTATACTCTTGCCGAAAAACTAAATATAAGAGAGGAAAAGAATGCCATTGCAAGACTTAAAACTGCGGCTCAAAAAGGAAAAATTGAAGAAATTGAAAATTTTGGAGAAAAATCCGAACTTGACATTTTAAACGGCATTTCCGTTCTGGAAAAAGGTGAGCTTAAAACCAAAAGAATGCTTCTTTTTTATGCCGATGCTCTTGCTGACGAGATTATTGACTATTTAAAAAAATCAAATGAAGTAATTCGGGCTGATCCCTTAGGTAGTTTGCGAAGAAAAGTCGCTACCGTTGGAGACATAGATATATCCGTTTGCACCAACAACCCCCAAAAAGCGATTGAATATTTTTTAAATTATAAGAAGATTAAAGAAGTAATCAGCCGTGGGGAAGAATCTTTGGTCCGAGTCGTGCTTTTTTCGGGCCAACAGGTAGATCTCAGATTTTCTACCCCGGAAAAATATGGGTCAATGCTGCAATATTTTACCGGAAGCAAACAGCACAATATTTTGCTAAGAGAATTTGCCTTAAAAAAAGATTTGTCTTTATCCGAATACGGGATCAAAACAGTTAAAAATTTAAAAACTTGTCCAGAGCTTGTCGAGGGATTAAAAATTAAAAATTTCAAGGACGAAGAAAATTTTTATAATTTTCTTGGACTTGAGTGGATTCCGCCGGAACTTAGGGAAGGAACTGAGGAAATTAAAACATCCTTGAATGGGAAACTGCCCAAACTGATAGAACTTAAAGAAATAAAGGGCGACTTGCATTTGCACTCTAATTTTAATTTGGAACCAAGCCATGATTTAGGCCAATCAAGTGTCGGGGAAATGCTGATTCAGGCAGGAAGTTTAAATTATGAATATTTGGGTTTTAGTGAGCACAATCCCTCCGTTTCCAATCACTCTGAAAGGGAAATATATGATTTAATCATGAGAAAAAAAGAATTTATAGAACAAGAATATTACTCAACAAAAAACAAAGATTACGAGAGGGGAATAAAATTACCCAAACAGGTATTAAACAGCCTTGAAATTGATATTAAGCCTAATGGAAACCTAGCGGTAGACGAGAAATGCCTAAATATTTTGGATTATGCAATTGCTTCCGTTCATTCTTCGTTTAATCAGAAAAGGGAGAAAATGACTGACAGGGTGTTAAAAGGCCTTTCCCATCCTAAAATAAAAATTCTCGGTCATCCTACCGGAAGACTGCTTTTGGAAAGGGAAGGGTATGAACTCGATTGGGACAAAATTTTTGATTTCTGTCTTAAAAACAACAAATTTTTAGAAATTAACTCTTGGCCTAACCGGCTTGATTTACCGGATACGAAAGTGAAAGAAGCCGTCAAATACGGGGTAAAACTGGTCATAAACAGCGATTCCCACCATGTAAACCAAATGGCATACCTGCAATACGGTGTGAGTGTGGCCAGGAGAGGCTGGGCGGAAAAAAAAGACATTATCAACTCTTTATCTTTCGAGGGTTTAAGTGATATACTTCTATGATTCTTTTTAATTAAATGAAAGGAGGTGAAAAATGTTTATTATTCCGTTAGCAATTATTCTAGTAATTTTTTTATATTTACTGGTAACGTACAACAAATTTGTCACAACCAGAACCCGAATTAAAGCTTCAATCCAGGAAATCGGCAACCAACTAAAAAGACAAGCGGAATTGATTCCCAATCTTATCGACTCGGTTAAGGGTTATCTGAAGCACGAAAAGGGAATTTTTGAGTCAATAACCGAGGCCAGAAAAGCAATTTTAGAGGCGGCGAGTAAAAACGATCCCCAACTGATGGTTGATGCTGATGCCAAGTTTAGATCAACCTTGGGAGAATTTAGAGTCATATTGGAAAACACCCCCGAATTAAAAGCAGTTGAGGCAGTTACCAAATTGATGGACGAACTTCGGGATACATCCGACAAAATAATGTATTCCCGCCGTATTTTGATTGATCTTTCGGCTGATTATAATGTGATGGTCGTAACTGTTCCGAGCAATGTGGTGGCCAAACTGTTCAATTTTAAAACGGAAAAAGGTTTATCGGTTCCGGAAGAAGGCCAACATCTGCAAGTAAGCGATGAAGAAATGAAATCACCGAAAGTCAAATTGGAATAAAACAATGAGAAACGTTTATGAAGAAGTTGACCGCAATAAAACTAAATCGGTCTTAGTGGTGGTGTTGTTTGCGGTTTTCGTGATCGCGGCCACTTATTTTTTAGGTGTCTCTTTGGGATATGACCGGTATTCCGTGGTCGGGTTGGCCTTTGTTGTTTCCGGTTTAAGTAGTTTTTTTGGGTATTGGTATTCCGACAAGGTGATATTATCCATATCGGGTGCCAGGACGGCCGACGGTTCAGAAGACCGTCTCTTCCGGTCGGTAGCGGAAAACTTATCAATTGGGGGAGGAATTCCTTTTCCGAAATTATATGTTATTGAAGACAGTGCTCCAAACGCTTTTGCCACCGGCAGGGATATAAAACATGCCGTTGTTTGTGTGACTACCGGACTGCTTGAAAAACTGGACAGAACCGAATTGGAGGGAGTGGTCGCCCACGAAATGTCTCACATAAAAAATTACGACACGAGATTGATGTCGGTGGTGGCCGTCATGGTGGGAATGATCACTCTCCTGGCCGATTGGTTATTGCGGGCAAGATTCAGAGGCAGAAGCAGGGATAATGAAGAAGGCAACCTGGGGGTGATACTCATGATGTTGGGAATTGTTTTGGCCTTAGTTTCTCCGATAATTGCCCGGTTGATCCAACTGGCGATTTCCAGAAGAAGGGAGTTTTTAGCGGACGCCTGGTCAGCAAAACTGACTCGACAACCGAGTGGTCTGATACGGGCACTTAAAAAAATTAGCCAGGACAATGAACCCCTTGAGGCCGCCAACAAAGCCACTGCCCACCTTTATATCGTGAACCCTTTTAAGGAAAATATTGTTTATCCTGAGCGAAGTCGAAGGAGTTCTTTTGCCAAACTTTTTAACACCCACCCACCGATTGAAGAAAGAATCAAAGCCCTGGAGGGAATGTTGTAATTTACTTGATTAATAAAAATGGCCAGATTAACCAAAGATGAAATTAAACACATCGCCAAACTGGCAAATTTAAAAGTTGACGATAAACAATCTGCCCTTTTTGCCGAACAACTGTCGGCAGTTTTGGATTACTTCGCCCAGTTAGAAAAAGCGCCGACTGATTCCGTTTTACCGCTTTTTAATGTCAATGAATCAAAAAATGTCTTTCGCGAAGACAAGGTTTCTCCTTGTTTAACTCAAAAAGAATGCCTTAAAAACGCAAAATCAATTTTTAACGGTTATTTTAAAGTAAAATCAATTTTTTAAATGGCCGATAAATTAAATCAGTTAACATTGAAACAGGCGGTTGAAGGACTGAAGGAAAAAAAATTTTCTTCGGCTGAATTGCACCAGTCAATTATTAAAAGAATAAACGAAGTTGAAGGGAAAATATTTTCATTTGTTGAGATAGTTGATAAAGAAAATCCCAAACAAATCGAAAAAGAGGGAATTTTAAAAGGGGCTTTTTTTGCCGTTAAAGACGTTCTGTCCACTAAAGATATCAGATCCACCGCTTCTTCAAAAATACTGGCAAACTATGTCCCTGTTTATGAGGCAACCGTGGTAAAAAAACTGACCGACCACGGGGCAGAAATTATCGGTAAAACCAACTGCGATGCCTTCGCCTTCGGGGCGTCAACCGAAAACTCGGGTTTTGGTCCGACTAAAAACCCCTGGAATACAACTAAGGTCCCGGGCGGTTCAAGCGGCGGATCAGCGGCGGCGGTGGCGGCTGATGAGTGCCTTTTTAGTTTAGGAACTGATACCGGAGGATCGATAAGACAACCGGCTTCTTTTTGCAGTGTTACCGGTTTAAAACCAACATTTGGTGCCTGTTCCCGCTTCGGGCTGTTAGCGATGGCTTCATCTTTTGATTGTCCGGGTCCAATCGGCAAAACGGTTGAAGATTGTGAAATAGTTTTTGACATCATTAAAGGAAAGGATGAAAAAGATGCCACCTCCGTTTTTTATCCTAAAAAAAAACAGGTGAAAAAAAATCTGGTCATTGGCCTGCCGAAGGAGTTTTTCGGTGGAGGAGTGGAGAACGAGGTCAAAAACTTAGTTTCCCAAGCGGCAAAAATTTTAGAAAAAGAGGGCCATCGTCTGGTTGAGATTTCTTTACCCAACACTTCGCTGGCCATTTCCGTTTATTATATTCTTGTTCCTTCGGAAATTTCTTCCAACATGGCCAGATATGACGGAATCCGTTTCGGTTCAAACAGAGAATCTTTCGAGAACGAAGTCAAAAGAAGGATTATGTTGGGTACTTACACCCTTGAATCCGGTTATTTCGACCAATATTATCTTAAGGCCGCCAAGGTCCGCAATTTAGTAAAAGCTGATTACTTAAACGCCTTTGAAAAAGTTGATTTAATTTTAGGACCGGTTTCTCCCACTCCACCGTTTGGAATAGGGGAATTAATCAACAACCCGCTGAAGATGTATTTGTCTGATGTCCTGACTGTCGGCGCCAATTTGGCGGGGATTCCCGGCTTATCTATCCCTTGCGGTTTCACTCATGACAATCTTCCGGTCGGACTCCAGCTTTTGTCGCCTCATTTTTCCGAAGAGATTCTTTTTGATATTGGAAGGCAGTTTCAGCAAATTACCGATTGGCATAAAAGAAAACCAAAATTATGAAAAAAACCGAACTACTTGATTTTTTAAAAAGAAATAAAAACTTTTCCCTTGTTTGGTCGTCTCAGATTTTGTCGTGCGTGACGGTAAACATTGTTAATTTTATGATGATGACTAAAATTTATGAGAGGACAGGCTCGTCCTTGGCGGTTTCATTTCTGTGGGTTTTTTATTATATTCCGGCTTTTTTTCTTGGACCCTTTTCGGGAATTTTTGTCGATCACTGGAAAAAAAGAAATGTTTTAATGTATACCAACTTTTTACAATCGATGACGGTTTTGCTTTTCTTATTGATCGGGGATAAGTTTTATACGGTTTATCCATTTGTTTTTTTATATTCATTGATTGATGAATTTTATGGTCCTGCTCAGGCATCATCCATCCCTCATCTGGTAAAAAGGAACGATTTACCGATGGCCAACAGCCTCTTTTTTGTGACCGGACAAGGGGCCCTTTTGGTTGGATTCGGATTAAGCGGGCCTTTAATGAGACTGCTGGGTGAAAACAATCTCATTTTTTTAGCCTCCTTCCTTTTGCTGGCCGGGGGGCTTTCCGGTTATTTTTTGCCTAAAGATGAACCTGAAAGAAAAAAAATCGAGAATATTACCCGCTTTTGGACCGAATTAAAGCTCGGGTATTCTTATATTGCCAATAAAAGAATCGTTTTATACCCCCTGATTTTATCTGTTTTTTTTGGCGTAATTCTATCCAGTATTGGCGTCTCCCTTCCGGCAATAGCCAATCAGCTCTTTAAAATTCAGGTTAAAGACGCCGGTCCTTTGATAATTGTGCCTCTTGGACTGGGGGCGCTTTCCGCCATTTCCTTGATTACAAAACTCAAACAAAAATACCGTAAAAAAAGTTTAATGACTTTTGGGTTGAAAATTGTTTTGTCTGATTTTTTGCTTCTTTCTTTGGTCTTACCATTTTTAGGAAAATATATTTTGGTCCCGGGAATTTTGTTGGCTTTCATTTTAGGTTTCGGCGGACTCCTGATATTTATTCCCAATCAAACGTTACTTCAGGAAAATATTCCGTCAAAACTGAGAGGCCGTGTTTTTGGCACGCTGGGTTTTGCCACCACCGTTATCACCTTGCCGGTATTACTTTTTTCGGCTACTCTAATCGATACGGCCGGAATCAGTCCTTTTTTGTTTTTTGCCGGGATGATAGTTTTAATCTTTTTATTGTTTATTAAAAAAGCAGAGGATGCCGTTATTGCCGAAAAGAACGGAGTTATAAATGGAAATCACTAAAATAATTATTGGGCTCGAAGTTCATATTGAGCTTAAAACCAAAAGCAAAATGTTCTGCGGTTGTCCCGCCGGTCATTTCGCCAAGCAGCCAAATACGCAAACCTGTCCTGTTTGTTTGGGTTTACCCGGGGCGCTGCCGGTGCCGAATAAAAAAGCGATTGAATGGACAATCCTTTTAGGATTGTCTTTGGGGGGTGAAATTCCCAAATTAAGCCAGTTTGACCGTAAAAATTATTTTTATCCCGATTTACCGAAAGGCTACCAGATCAGTCAATATAAAAACCCTTTTTCCATTAATGGGTCTTTATGTTTAGATAATGATAAAAAAATAAAGATAAAAAGAGTACATTTGGAAGAGGATACGGCTAAACTTTTACACGAAACGGTTAACGGGGAAAAGGTTAGTTTGATCGATTTTAACCGCAGCGGTGTTCCATTAGTTGAAATTGTCTCCGAACCGGATTTGAATTCTTCCGATGAAGCCAAGGAATATTTGGAAAAGCTGCAACAACTGGTCAGATATTTGGGAATTTCCGACGCGGACATGGAAAAGGGCAGTATGCGTTGTGAGCCAAACATTAATTTGGAAATAAACGAAGGTGACAAATCTTTTTTTACCCCGATTGTAGAGCTGAAAAATATTAATTCTTTCCGGTTTGTTAAAAAAGCGATTGACTATGAAATACATAGGCAATTTGAGGAATTTAGAGAAAAAAGAATTGAAAAAGCAACGGGCAATAAACAAACAAGAGGATGGGACGAGGCTAAACAGATTACTTTTCTCCAAAGAGAAAAAGAAGAAGCCAACGATTACCGCTATTTTCCGGAACCCGATATTCCCCCGATTGAGTGGTCCGACGAAGAAATTTTAAATTTCAAATTTCAAATTTCAAGTTACGAGTTGCCCTGGACTAAAAAACAAAGATTTGTTGACCAATACGGACTTTCCGACTATCAGACTAATATCTTAACCGAAGACAGAAAAACAGCTGATTTTTTTGAGGAATGTGTCCGATTAGATAAAGTGGGGGTAATAGAAATTGCTAATGTGATTATAAATAAAAGATCTCCTGAGGGATTATCTCCCGATCAGTTAATTGGTTTTATTTCTGCCTCCAAGACGACGTCTTGGAACTCAGAAAAAGAAATTGAAAAGTTGATTGAAAAATTATTAAAAGAACATCCAGAGGTGATTGAGGGCTATAAAAAGGGCAAACCCCAAGCTTTGGGAATGATAATCGGATTGGTAAAAAAAGATAAAAATGTTTTAGTAAGTATTGACGACATAATCAAAAAAATTCCATTATAATTAATTACTTATGACAGGATTTGTTCATCTCCATGTTCACACCGAATACTCACTTTTAGACGGACTTCCAAAAATTGAAGATTTGGTTAATTACGCCAAAGAAATGGATATGGAGGCGATCGCTTTAACCGACCACGGAGTAATGTACGGCGCCATTGAGTTTTATAAACAGTGCCGGAAGTCGGGAATGAAACCGATAATCGGTATGGAAGGGTATGTTGTCGGACAAGACCACAATATCAAAAGCGGAGAAAATAGAGAAAACAACCACTTGCTTCTGATTGCCAAAAATTATGAAGGTTACAAAAATTTGATGAAAATTTCCTCCATTGCCCACACCGAAGGATTTTATTACCGACCCCGGATATGGAAAGAGGTTTTAAAAAATTACACCAATGGGCTTATATGCGCTTCAGCTTGTCCTAAAGGTGAAATAGGACAACAACTGATTGACGGTGATTTTGAAAAAGCCAAACAAACCGCCCTTTGGTATCAAGAAATTTTTGGTGAAGGTAATTATTTTTTGGAAATTCAACGCCATAACTATAACGATTACGTTGATCAGGCCAGCGATCCTAAAATTAAGCAAAGATTAAAAGATAATCAAAAAAGCGAGGTTATTTGGGTTAAAGGTGTCGTCAAATTAAGCCGGGAGTTGGGGATACCGCTGATTGCCACGAACGACAGTCATTATTTGCGCCAAACTGATGCTTACGCCCAAGACGTTTTGGTTTGTATTTCCACCGGCAAGGTTGTTTCCGATACTGACCGTCTCCGTTATGTTGATTGCCCAACCTTTCATTTAAGAAGCCAAGAAGAAATGAAAAATTTGTTTTTTGATCTTCCTGATGCTTTAGAAAATACCGTCAAAGTTGCCGAGAGAATCGATTTTGAAATTGAACTTGGCAAATGGTATTTTCCAGACTTTCCCATACCAGAAGAAAAAACCGCCCCGGAATATTTAAAAGAAAAGGCCCGAGAAAATCTTTTGATTAAGTATAAAAGTCCCGACGAGCAAACGAAAGAAAGAGTTGAATATGAACTTGAAGTGATCATTAAAAAGGGTTATGCACCTTATTTTTTAATGATGTCAGACATGGTCAACTGGTGTTTAGAACAGGGAATTATCACCAATACCAGAGGCTCGGCTGCAGGCTCACTTGTCTCTTATTGTTTGGGGATAACCACGGTTGATCCGATTAAATATGCACTGCCCTTTGAAAGATTTTTAAATCCTTTTAGACCAAAGCCGCCGGATATCGACCTTGATATCGCCGACGACAGAAGAGAAGAACTTGTTTCTTATATCACCAAAAAATATGGGGTAGAAAAAGTGGCTCAAATTTGTACTTTCGGGAGAATGCTGGCCCGGGCGGCGGTTCGTGACGTTGGCCGTGCTTTAGGTCATCCTTATTCTTTGCCTGATCGAATCGCTAAACTGATTCCCTTAGGTTCACAGGGCTTTCCAATGACAATAAAACAGGCCTTGGAAATTACTCCGGAACTTAAATTCAGTTATGACAGCGAATCTTTGGTGAAAGAAATCCTTGACATCGCCAAACAAATCGAAGGCAATGTCAGACACGCTTCGATCCATGCCGCCGGAATTGTCGTATCTCCTGATAAAATGACCGATTATTCTCCGCTTCAACTTGAGCCAAATGGCACGAAAATAATCACCCAATACGAAATGCACGCTTGTGAAGATGTGGGGTTAGTTAAATTTGATATCTTGGGTATCAGAAATCTTTCCATATTGGGAGCGGCAATCAAGATAATTGAAGATTCAACCGGCGAAAAAATTGATTTAAGCCAAATTCCCCTTGATGATAAAAAAACTTTTGCCATGCTTTCTTTAGGCCGAACAATGGGGACTTTTCAGCTTGGAGGTTCCGGAATGACCAAGTGGCTGATTGAACTTAAACCGAACAGAATCGAAGATTTAATGGTTATGATCGCTTTATTCAGACCGGGACCAATGGCTAACATTCCTGAATATATCGCCCGTAAAAACAAAAAGTCAAAAATTGCTTACATGCACCCTAAAATGGAAAAATTTTTAGAAAAATCCTACGGACTTTTAGTTTACCAGGAAGATGTTTTATTTACGGCGATTGAACTGGCGGGATATAACTGGGGGTCTGTAGATAAGCTGAGAAACGCAATTGGAAAGAAAATTCCTTCAGAGATGGCTAAACAGCATCGTATTTTTGTCGAAGGCTGCCAAAAAAATTCGCAGATGGCCGAAGAAGAAGCAGAAAAAATATGGGAGCTTTTTGTACCGTTTCAAGGATATGGCTTTAATAAAGCCCACGCCGCTTCGTATGGCATTGTTTCTTATCAAACATCATACCTTAAGGCTCATTTTCCGGTCGAATACATGACGGCTCTCTTGACGGCTGAATCCGGCGATACCGATAAAATTGTGGAAGGAATAGAGGAATGCAAAAAAATGAATATTATTGTTCTTCCTCCTGATATTCAAACATCACTTTCCGGTTTTTCAATTGAAAAAAACGAAAAATCTCTTGAAGGGAAAGCAATTAGATTTGGTTTAAATGCCATTAAAAATGTAGGGGAAGCGGCACTCGAGGAAATTTTTAAAGCCAGACAAAAGGGTGAATTTAAAAACTTCTGCGATTTTTATATCAGGGTCAACGGACAAAAAGTCAACAAGAAAGTGCTGGAAAGCTTAATTAAAGCCGGGGGAATGGACCGCTTCGGTAAAAGATCTTCCATGCTTGCCGGTCTTGAACAGTTAAGGAATAAGTGCGACATTCTGATCAAACAAAAAGCTCAGGGGCAGGAAAGCTTGTTTGGAAAAAAATCAAACGACGGCTCAATCGAAATACCAAACGATAATTTTCCCACGATTGACGAATTTGAAAAAGATCAGCTAACTTCTATGGAAAAAGAGCTCCTGGGTTTTTATCTGACCGAAAATCCGCTTTCTCCCAATCTTTCAATTCTTTCTACGGAAACAGACGGCAAGATCGGATCATTGGATTTTGAAAATATTCCGACCGGACAAAAGATGAGACTTGGAGGGATTTTAAGTTCTCTGCGGATAGTGATGACCAAAAAGTCCAATTCGGAAATGGCTTTCGGAACACTGCAGGATGACACCGGAAAAATTGACTTGGTCGTTTTTCCTAAAGTTTATTCAGAATACAGAGATGTTTGGACAAAAGACAAAGTAATTATAATTGAAGGTAAATTCGAAAGGAGAGAAGACGCCGTGACAATTTTGGTTGACAGCGGCAGCCTGATAATAGAAGACCCTAACCGTAAGCACTACGATTTTGTTTTAAGAATTCCAAGGGGGATTTCCTCTAAAGACCTGATGGCAGTAAACAGCTTGCTTAAAAAGCATCCCGGCGACAAAATGGGAATTTTAATCTTTGAAAACGGAAACGGAAACGGTCCTAAAAAGCTGGAATTGACTTTCGGAGTAGATTTTACCCCCGAACTTAATGAAGAAATAAACTTGGTGGTTGAAAAAAGATCGTCTTTAACTTAAAATACTCCCATGGCAAATTCGTGTTTGATAAAAGAAACCAAAATTTCTTCCGGTGATTTGGTAAAAGTTTACCAGGTAATCAAAGATAAAGATAAAGAAAGAACTCAAATTTACGAGGGACGGGTTATTTCTATAAGGGGCCGCGCACCCAATAAGACTTTTACCGTCAGAAAAATAGGTATCGATAATGTTGGAATTGAAAGAATTTTTCCGACAGAACTTCCCTCAATTTCTAAAGTTGAAGTAAAAAAATCATTTCCTGCCAGAAGGGCAAAACTTTATTATCTCCGAGAAAATTAAAATTAATCTCTCTTTTCTTCTTTGAATTCATCAGCGTCTCTGGGCGGCGGTAAATTTGTTACAACAGGCAATCTGTTATCATTACTGTTTAATATATCGAGTGCTCCCTCTATGATGGCCTGTTCTGGGGTATCGTATTCTTTTGGAGTATCGTATTCTTCTGGAGTATCGTATTCTTCTGGAGTTTCCCCGATTATTCTTGAAAACATACTAAAAATTCTTTCAAGTTTTAACATGTTGAATTTATTATATCAGAAAATTATTTCTTTAAAAATAGAAAAAAATTCACATACGGTATAAAATCTTGTGTATGAGTCATGAATTATGTATTCCCCAATCGTCAATTAAGCCTCCTGATTCAATTTTGGGACTTTCCAGATTGATTGAGCAAGACCCCCGTTCGGAAAAAATAAACGCAGGAGTGGGAGTTTTCCGCGATGAATCAGGTAAAACCTATACCCCGCAGTCAATCTTATTGGCCTGGGAAAAATTAGAATTCGGTAAGGTAGATTATTTAAGTCCCTCCGGGAAACGTGAATTTTTGGGCGATGAAGTGTTTCTAAACGAGACAGTTGGATTGGCTCTAGGAATGCAAGGAAATAATCTTTTAAATCAAGGAAGAATTTCTGCTATTGGCACAGTGGGTGGAACGGGGGCTATCGCAACTTTTGCTGATGTAATCAAACAGTTATCGCCGGGTTCTTCTATTTTGATTGGGAATCCAAGTTGGCCTAACCATTTTCAAATTGCTCAATCCAGACAACTTGAGATAATAAAATATGACCAATCAACTGAAAATAACACTTTTAATTTTGAGGGTGCATTGGAGGCAATTAAAAAGTCACCCGAGAAAACAATCGTCCTTTTTCATGCCGGTGAAAGCCACAACCCATCCGGAGTAAACCCATCCGCCGATGAATGGAAAGAATTAGCCAGGGGAATGTCAGGCAGATTTGCTTTTTTTGATGCTCCATATCTTGGATTGAGCTCTAATATTTTCCAAGATTCTATGGCGATGAAGATATTTTTAGAAGAAAATGTTCCGATTGCAGTTGCCGTATCTTACGCAAAAAATTGCGGGTTGTACAATGAACGTCCGGGAGCATTGATTATTCCCGCAAGTACCAATACCAAAGCGACCGAAATGCAAAGGTTATTAAATTGGTGTGCAAGAAGCAGTTACTCTTCTCCTCCCGCACATGGAGAAAAGTTAGTTACGACAATGCTGGAAGATCTCACACTTAAGAATCTTTGGTTGTCAGATTTGGAAAAAGCAGTGGTGATTTTAAATAAAAGGAGGAAAATTTTTGCCGAAAATGTGCCACAATTTGACTTTGTCGCTAAACAACATGGATTATTCAGTTTATTACCGCTTAATGACGAGGCGGTCTTGAGATTAAGAAGAGAGTATGCGGTTTATATTCCAAACGGCGGAAGAATAAATATCGGCGGGGTTACGAGTGAACAAATGGCTCTTTTTGCAAAAGCTATTAAAGAAGTCTTGTTACAATCTCCGAAATTGTGGTAAAATTCTGGAGTAAATTTGAAAATTGAATGCTGTTTTGATCTTTGATTTTTGAATTTTGACTTATTTTTGGGGCGTTAGCTTCCCACAAAAGCTCGCTTTTCGCAAGGGCCGTCATTGCCTCAAAGTGTCGCTTAGCGGGACAGGCAGGGGGAGGTCCTCTTTCAGAGGACAAAAATAGTAAAATCTTTTTGGGGCGTTAGCTCAGGGGTAGAGCAGTTTCTCAAATTCTGGGGCGTTAGCTCAGGGGTAGAGCAGTTGCCTTTTAAGCAATTGGTCGATGGTTCGATTCCATCACGCCTCACCAGATAAAATCCGCTTGTTTGAAAATTTCAAATTTTAAATTTCAAATTGCGTTTGGCCCCATCGTCTAGCGGTTAGGACACGAGGTTTTCAGCCTCGTTACCACGGTTCGAATCCGTGTGGGGTCACAAAAGTTTATTTTAGAGGAATTCTTCTTGCTTAAAGATTCACTTCTTATTAGAGTATTGACGAGTTAATAAAATAGCCGTAATATAAAATTACGAAAAAGCCATCCTCTTTTATTACCTTATCGCTAGTTATATTTATAGCGGCGTTTTCTTTTATTCCAAAATCAGTTTTTGCAGACGGCATGATGATTAAACCTGATCCCTATTCAGACAGGTGGGATTATTCAGGTGAAAGCAATCAGCAAGCGTATATCAATTACGATCATGGCTTACAAAAAATGATTATCAGCGTTGGACTGGAAGGAGAAAATAGTAAAGAAGTTGTTTGGCTTTTTCCGGTTCCTGCTGCCCCGAATAAAGTCGCGATTGATGTTGTAAAAAATTTGCCTGGATTAAACGGCGAGGAAATTTCCAGAAAGGCAAAGTCAAATCTTGACAAGACAATAATTCCTTTGCAATTGAGCCAGCTTTATACATTTCCCTTTATCTCATTTTACAGGATGCTGGGGACAGGGTACAAAGGATATAATATTGAGAGTATACCGTTAGGAATGGAAAGGGGAACAGAATCAGATGTCGTTATATATGAGCATTTAGACAAAGAGGGTATTTCTTCAGAGATAATTACTGCCAAAACAGCCAACGGTTTATATGATTATCTAAAAGCTAAAGGGTTAAAAATTGAAACCGGCTCAATTCCGGTTTTAGATAACTATATAGGTAAAGATTATTCTTTCATTGCTTCGTGGATAAGCTCGCCGGAAAAAATTATCTCTACCCAAACGATAAAAAATAATTTAGATCATTATTTTTTGAGCCCATACCGCTATCCAAAATTCTTTAATTTAGTAGAAAGCTTGAAACAAAAATATCCCGAATTAACTGAAACCGACAAAAATCTTCCGCTAAGCGAATTTTTACGATTCCAACCAGGTGAAACTGTTTTGCAGGAACTAACAAAAGCCATTCAAAACGATCCGTCTATAATTATTGACACCTCTATAAAAAACCAAACGAATTTTGT
>PEVD01000060.1:15833-16086 GCA_002780305.1 Candidatus Shapirobacteria bacterium CG03_land_8_20_14_0_80_40_19
ATTATTGGGCACCGGTCGCCAAAAATATTCAAAGATATTAAAAACTACACCGAGACCAAATATTTTATTGATGATTATGTAACAATAGAAGAAGAATTAAAAAGTTTTTACAATGGCCCTACTGAAAATGTTAAATACACAAAAATCGAAATCAAAGCTCCCTCTAAATTCCTTACTGATGATTTATGGATAAGTTCTAGGGCGCCACTAAAGACTTATTATTCTTCATTTGTTGCTCAACATACTTTCTTTA
>PEVD01000042.1 GCA_002780305.1 Candidatus Shapirobacteria bacterium CG03_land_8_20_14_0_80_40_19
ATATGCTTCGGGAAAAATTGTTTATAAAGACATTGACGGCGAGTTAAAAGAAAACCAGGAAATCGTCGTGAAGTATCAAGCCAGAGGTTCTTCTTTGTTTGTAAATGCCATTCGGGACGAGCAAGACAATATCGAAGAGGATGTCACTGTCTGGCGGTTGATTAACAGCGAAAGCCAATTTATAAGTTATTTTGAGAACAAACTAAGCAGTTTGCTTGGAAAATAAAAGATGACGGATATTTTACTTTTGGCCATTGTTACCTATTCAGCCATCATCACTGTCGGTTACTGGATAAATAAACATCTGCGCATGCCTTGGATGTTTACTGTTGTTCTTTTGGGCTTTGCTCTCTCGGCACTGGGCTTGTTTCAAGGGGTAATGAAAGGCGATATTTTCCTTTTCCTTTCAAAAATGGGTATGTTGTTTTTTTTGTTTACCATAGGTCTTGATTTAGAATTTGAGAAAATAAAGCAATTAGGTTGGCATATAGTAATTGGTGATATCTTGCTCACACTAACCGAGGGGTTGGTCTTAGGTTCACTGTTCTTTTTTGTTTTTCCCCAATTTGTCAGCCATTCATTTTCAATAGCTTTGATTGCTGGCATCGCCTTTGGGACTGTGGGTGAAGTTATTCTTCTGGCTATCTTGGAGGAATTTGGCATCGCCTCCACCAAGTTCGGCCAACTGGCTTTGGGTATCGGCGTTTTTGACGATATTTTTGAAATTGGGGCATTGGCGATAATCGTTGCCTTACCTTCAATTATTAATTATACTGGCGCATCTGTTTTTGCATCTGCTCTTCCAATTGTACTGACGCTGTTAGGCATTTTCATTGCCACTTTCTTGCTCTCAAAGCTGGGCAAGGTTTTAGAAAAACCCATTGAAAAGATACCTGACGACTCTTTTGTCTTTCCATTCTCAATGTTTCTGGTAATGTTTTCCTTTTTATATTTCAGTTCGCTTGGCAACGAAAATTTGGGTGTGGTAGCGGCAATTTTCAGCGGGATTGCCATCCAAGGACTGTTTTTCCCCAAAAAACTGGTTCAGCAATATAAAAAATCGATTTATTTTGTCGGTAATATGTTTCTTGGGCCTTATTTTTTCTTGAGTCTGGGAAGCAAAATATCCTTTGATTCTCTTTTGACTTACCCTTTATTCATTTTAGCCATTATTTTGATCTCTTTGACAGTCAGGGTAGTTCTTTCATATTTGCTTTTTAATAAGATATTAGGCAAAAAGCCCGCGGCAATTTTGGGTGTGGGCTTGTGCGCTAAATTCAGCACCAGTGTTGTCAGCGAGAACCTTTTGGTTACTTTTGGCTTAATCACCGCTCCTCTTTATTCTGCCATTATGGCTTCTTTTATTCTGATGAAACCAATCATTATTGGCGTCTTTTCCAGAGGAATAGCTTCAATTAAAAACCAGATAACTTAATTTATGGATATAATTAACACTCTTATTGACCAATATAACATTCCTGTTTTGACTGCCTTTTTGATTGGTATCCTGACTTCAATAAGCCCTTGTCCTTTGGCAACCAACATCACCGCCATTGCCTACATCTCCAAAGACATAAAAACTCCCCGCCACACGCTCTTTAATGGCTTGTTTTACACCATTGGTCGGGGCATCAGTTATACAGTCTTGGCAACTTTAATTTATTTTGGCTTATCGTCATTTGAGATTGCTCGTATCTTTCAGGGTTGGGGCGATAAAATTCTTGGTCCTGTTTTAATTCTGATTGGTCTTATTATGTTTGGGGTTATAAAAATAAATTGGGGAAGGCAAAGCGAGGGGATGGAAAAACTAAAAGAGTATTTGGCCTCAAAAGGTTATCTTGGTTCAATGCTTTTAGGCATGCTTTTTGCTTTGGCTTTTTGTCCTTATAGCGGTGTTTTATTCTTTGGGGTGCTTATACCCTTGGTTCTAAAATCGACAGAGGCTCTGATTTTACCTCCGCTGTTTGCCTTGGGGACAGGATTGCCGGTAATTGTCTTTTCTTTGATAACCGCTTTCAGTATTAAACATTTAAGCCGGGCTTTTTCCGTGGTTGCTAAAATTGAAAAAATTATGCGTTTTATAACTGCCTGTATTTTTATTATTGCCGGTGTTTATTATTTAGTGTGATTTAGGCAAGAATTAATGTATTATTAAAGAAATATTATGATTTTTGTCCAACCAGCTTTCGCTCAATGCCCGGTTTGTATCGTTGCTGTCGGGGGTGGTCTTTGGCTGGCCAAAGCCCTGGGGGTTGACGACTTAATCGCTTCCATCTGGATTGGCGCTCTGACCACGGCCACGGCAATTGCCTTGGCGGATAGATGGAAACTGGTTAAACTACCCAAGCCCAAAATAAGCTGGAGCGTAATTTTTTATCTTTTTACGCTTTTATATTTGCAAATAAGCGGTTATTTAAATAATCCTTATTGCAAGATTTGGGGGGTTTGCAAAATTTGGCTGGGAGTAACAATCGGAACGGTGTTTTTATGGCTCGGGGTTTTACTGGACAAATATTTAAGATCAAAAAATAACGGCAAGGTTTACTTCCCTTATCAAAAAGTAGTGGCGCCAGTAGTAATGACTATCTTGGCCAGTTTAATATTTTACTTTTTAATATGCTGAAAGAAGACAACCTCAACGAATTCTTAGAAAAAGTTAAAAAGCTGGAGAGGGGAGAGAAATTAGACCTGTCTTCGGACGAAGATTTATCCATTGGAATTATGAATTTAATTTCCATTGAAGAGCACTTCTTTTTTACTTACAACAAAACCAAAGACAAAAAATATCTGGATCTTTTAAACGAGGTTCGGGAAATGCGCAAAGATTTATTTAAACGTATTATTAAAGATTATGAAGGCGAAGTTTGGTGCATCAGCAAACACTTACTGGCGGCCTCGATGAGACTGATGGAAGTGGGGACGAAATCTTTGACCAAGGGCGATAAGCTTGGCGCGGCAGATTTATTTGAAAAAGCATACCGATTATATAGTCTGTTTTGGGGATTAAACTTAGGCGTAGTTGGGGTTAATGATGTTAAACAAAGCGATAAAAAACTGGTTGAGTTTATCAGTGAAGACAAAAAGCCGGCGGTTAAGGGTTCAGCTGGCATTTTTGAAAAGTTGGGTCAGCTGGTCCAAAAAGCGATAAACTGCTGCAGGGAGTGATTATTATACCTTCTGTTTATAGCCGGCAATATTTTTTAGAATCTTGTGATGGATTTGAGCTTTGGGAAGTCAGTTTTGGCCGGCAGCTGCCTCCGCGCCTGGCTTATTCCTTAAAAATTGCCGACTTAAAAAAGGGAGAAAAAGTTTTGGATTTCGGCTGTGGGAGAGGGGAGATGGTTATTCAGGCGGCCATGAAAGGTTGTGATACGATCGGGATTGACTATTTATCCGAAGCGATTACTCTGGCAAAAGAGGCGAGTAAAAAAAATAAAATCAGAGCGAAGATCCTGCTGGTAAAAGATGGCAAATTACCTTTTACGTCAGAAGTTTTTGATTGTGTTTTCTTTTTGGATGTCGCAGAACACTTAACCGATGATCAGCTGATAACTGTCTTTAAGGAAATCCGGCGGGTGCTGAGACCAGACGGCAGGTTGATTATTCATACTTCTCCCAATAAAGACTGGATAGAGAAGGGTTACCGGTTTTATACCCGATACGCCAACTTTTTGGCTTCAAAATTAATCTGGGAGCCGTTTTTTAAGACGCGCCTTTCTTACCAAGAAAACCCCAGAACAATGATGGAGAAAAAAGTTCATATCAACGAGCAAACAACTCAAGACTTAAGAAAAAATTTGGCCGAAGCCGGATTTATCAAAATAAACCTTTGGTTGGACAGTACTTTTCGGATAACCGGTAAGGGTTTTTGGTTTCAGTACACTTTTTTACAGCCCCTCTGGCTGCCATTTTTGGGCAAATATTTTGCCTCGGATATTTGGTGGTGGTTTATAAGACGAATTCCTGATAGTTGTCTTTGGTAATAATTTTAATTTTCGAATTGGGATAAATTTTTTTAAAATTGCTTGGCACTTTAGCTTTGTTTTGGGAATATTTAAATTCATAACCAAAAACTTTTCCTTCCCTTTCTTCAATCCAGTCAACCTCTTGTTTTTCCCATGTCCGCCAGAAAAAATTATTAGCGTGAATATTTTTGTATTCTTGTGCCTTCAACCTTTCGGAAACTAAATAATTTTCCCATAATTTTCCCACATCTTCACGCATCTCAACTTGGTTAAAATTAGAAATAATCGCATTACGGACGCCGTTGTCATAAAAAAAATACTTGCTTTTTTTTGTAACCTCAGTCCGCAGATTTCGAGAATAACCGCGGAGATTGTAAAGGACAAATGATTTTTCCAGTAGGTCCAAATATCTTGATACGGTTTTATAATCCAGTCCTACTTGCCGGCCGAGTTCTGACAAAGAAACTTCCGAACCAACTTGAAAAGCAATTAAGCGCAGCAGGTCAACCAGGACTTTCGAGCCTTTTACTTTTTCTAATTCCAAAATATCTCTGAGGAGATATGAATTTACCAGTTCTTCAAGCAGATTTGCCCTTTGTTTTTTTTGAGCGGTTAAAATTGCCGGGTAACTGCCGTATATAAGTAGTTCGGAAAGTAAATTTTTCAGTTCAAAAGGGTTATTAATTTTGGCCAGTTCAATTTGGGAAAAGGGGTAAAGAGTTAGTGTTTTTTTTCTGCCGGTAAGCGGTTCGCCGATTTGACCGGAAAGCTCGAAAGATGACGAGCCTGTAGCAATCACTTTGATATCAGGAATTTGATCCACAATTATTTTTAAACCAAGCCCAACATTAGGAATTTTTTGTGCCTCATCAATAGCGTAAAGTTCATAACCTTCAAGATAGTCAAGAATCTGTGAAAAATTCTGGGAGCTTAATATTTGCTGAGTTTGAAGATTGTCACCTGAGTCAAGTTTATATTTTAGCTTTGTTTGACTAAGATAATTTTGCAATAAAGTGGTTTTGCCGACTTGCCTGGGTCCATAAATAATCACTACCTTGTTAGGCTCCAAGAAGTTGTCTAAGTTTTCGTAATATCGAGGATAAATCACATTTTCAGTGTAGCACATTCCTGGAAATTGTCAAGTTTTGAAGATTAGGAATCCTTGTAATAAAGCGATTTCAAGGATTATTGTGCCTGAGAGGGTAATTAACAAAAAGCCGAATTTAAAAAGGTTAGAATATGTTAAAATAATAATCTATGCCGCAAACAGAAATGCACTATTTGTTTGAGCCGCGGTCGGTGGCGGTTATCGGCGTTTCCCACGACCCAAGTAAGGTTGGCTATAAAATAGTAAACAGTATTTTAGCAGGTGGTTATAAAGGGAAAGTTTTTTTAGTTAATCCAAAAGGTGGAAAGATTTGCGGCCTGCCGGTTTATAAAAGCATTGCGGAGATTAAAGAAAAAATTGATTTCGCCCTGATAAGTGTGCCGGCAAAATCGGTTTTGGAAATTGTGACGGAGTGTCCCACGGGGAAAATTAAATTTTTGTCAATTGTCTCTTCGGGCTTTTCGGAAGCCGGCAATAGCGAAGAAGAGGGAAAAATTGTTTGTCTGGCCAGGAAGAAGGGGATGAGAATTCTTGGTCCCAATGTTTTTGGCCTTTACAGCGCCAAAGCCTCGCTTAATGCGACCTTCGGCGGTAAAGTAACCAAAGCCAAAGCGGGGAGCCTGGCGATTATCAGCCAGAGCGGGGCTTTGGGTATTGCCCTAATGGGCAAAACCGAAACCGAAAAAGTCGGCCTGTCGTCAATCGTTTTTGAAGGCAACAAGGCCGATTTGAACGAAAAAGATTTTTTACCGTATTTGGCAAGCGACAGGGGAACAAAAGCGGTTTTTATTTACCTGGAAGGAGTCAAGGACGGGAAGCAACTGGCAGAAAACATAAAGAAAACGGCCGCCGAAAAACCGGTGGTGATTTTAAGAGCAGGTTCCTCCGCCAAAGGAGCGGAAGCGGCGATTTCCCACACCGGCTCACTGGCGGGAGAAACAAAAATATTTTCTGCCGTGATGAGACAGAGCGGGGCTGTTTTGGCGGAAAGTCTTCAGCAGGCAATTAATTGGTCAAAGTTTTTGGCCTCGGCACCGGCACCGAAAGGGGAGAACACGGTTATTATTACCAATGGCGGAGGAATAGGAATTTTGGCCGCCGATGCCTGCGAAAAATACCAAGTTAATTTATATGAAGACAAAAGCTGCCTTAAAAGAATTTTTTCTTCCGTAGTGCCGGCTTTTGGCTCGTTAAAAAACCCGATTGACATTACCGGCCAGGCAACCGCGCAAGATTACCAAAAGGTGCTGGAAAAAGCTCTCTTCAGCCATGAGATCCACGCGGTTATTTGCCTTGGCTGTGAAACTGCCGTTTTGGACAGCCGGGCGCTGTCGGTGGTCTTTCGGGATAGTTATAAAAAATTTAAAGAAGCGCGTAAACCGATTGTTTTTGCTTTTATCGGCGGACAAGGGGTTAAAAAACACCTGCTTTCTTTAAAAGAAAAAAATGTCCCGATTTTTAATGAAGGGGCGGAGGCGGTTTCGTGTTTAGCCGGTCTTTATCGGCATTACCGCCAGCAAAAACGGAAAACAGAAAAACCAAGAACGGTGTTTTTCAATGAGGCGGTAACAAAAAAAGTAGAGGAAATAATTAAAAAAGCAAGAATAGAAAAAAGACACCTGCTTTACTCATCTGAGGCAGGGGAAATTGCCGAGATGATGGGGATAAATCTGCCGGAAAGCCAAGTTGCTTTCAGTAAAGAAGAAGCGGTTAAAGCGGCGGGAAAGGTTGGTTTTCCGGTGGTAATGAAAATAATTGATAAAGATATAGTTCATAAAACCGAGGTGGGGGGAGTGGTTTTGGATTTAAGGAACGAGCAGGAAGTGGCCGAAGTTTATGGACAAAAGAGATGGGGTCAAGTAGAAATCGCCGCAATGATAAAAGGCGGAATAGAAATGATTGTCGGTGCCAAAAAAGACCGTGATTTCGGGACAATCGTTATGGCTGGTTTGGGCGGGATTTATGCGGAGGTGTTGAAAGATTTTACATTCAAGGCCTTCCCTATAAGCCAAAACGAAGCGGAAAAAATGCTGGCGGAATTAAAAAGCTTCCCGCTGTTGTCCGGCGTGAGGGGTGAAAAAGAAAGAGATATTGCCAAGGTTGCCGAAATTATTTTGAAGCTGGGAGCAGTAATAGAGAATTTTCCGGCGATTGCCGAGATAGAAATTAACCCGCTGGCAGTTTTTGCCAAAGAGGAGGGGGCAAAGGCTTTAGACGTGAGAGTAGTGATTAATAAAGGGTGAAAATTTGACTTGGTCTGGTACAATAAAAACAGATGAAAAAATATGCTAAAGTTTCAGGAATCTTGTTTGTCCTGATTGGGGCGGTTTTGGTTTTAAGATTTGTTTTGGGTGGAAATGAAGACACTTGGATTTGCCAGGACGGAGCCTGGATAAAACACGGCAATCCTTCCCAACCCCAACCGGTTATTCCCTGCGAGAAAGACGGACAAACCATTGATGAACTAACACCGGCCGGAGAATATAAAAAGGTCTCCTTTGAAGAAAGTCAAAAAATCGCCCAGGATTTTGCCTCAGGCACTTCGACTTACAAATTTGACGGGCAGAATTTAAAGCTTGATTTTTCAGCTGCCCTTGAATGCCCTTACTGTTGGGAATTTACTTTTTCGTACGAAAGCAGGCAGGGCGGATATGGTGATAGAACCGGTAAAATATTAACCCAGGTAATCACTCCCCATAAACTGCTGGTTACTGTCCAAGAAGGCAAGGTAATCGCGGCGGTGGTTGACGGAACTTACGACGAGCTGAACAACAGGTTTGTTAAGTAATCCTCTTTACCTTCACAATTAATAGTTTTTTGTCGTACGTACGATAAAAAATTGTCATGTTTCAAGGTTAAGAAAAATCATTCTTTTATAATTACTTTAAGGGAGTTATAATTCAAGTATAAATATTTAGGGAGTTATTTATAAAAAAATCAATGAAAATTATTGGCTTGACCGCCCGGGAAATATTGGATTCCAGAGGTCAGCCGACCGTTGAGGCGGAAGTGACACTTGAAGATGGAATTAAGGCTTTAGGCGGAGTGCCTTCCGGTGCTTCAACCGGTAAGGCGGAAGCAGTTGAGCTCCGGGACGGCGATAAAACCCGTTTTTTTGGCAAAGGGGTTTTAAAGGCGGTTGGGAATATAAATACGGAAATTAAAAACGCACTTCTTGGTCAGGATGCCAACGATCAAAAGACGATTGACAAAATAATGATCGACCTGGACGGCACGGAAAACAAAAATCGGCTTGGTGGAAACGCGATTGTTGGCGTCTCAATGGCAGTCTGCCGGGCCGCTGCCCGCTCGCAGAAAATCCCTCTTTACGAATATTTTGGCAAGCTGTCCGGTAATACCAAGTTTGAAATGCCCCAACCACTGGTTTTGGTTTTAGAAGGAGGAAAACACGGAGCCTGGTCGACCGATATTCAGGAGTATTTTGTAATTCCTAAGAAAGAATCCTTTGGCAGTTTTAAGGAAAGAATTAGGGTGGGGGCGGAAATTTACAAAGCGTTAGAAAAAATTCTTGAAGAGAAAGGATATGCAACCGGAGTTGGGTTTGAGGGGGCCTTCATGCCTAAAGAAATGAAATCAAATGAAGAGGCTTTTCAATTAATGGTTGAAGCGAGCAAAAAGGCGGGTTATAAAATGAGCGAGCAAATTTTGCTGGGGATTGACGCCGCCTCTTCCGAGTTTTTCCTGCCTGCCGGCAGGCAAGGTGAAAACGATAAGTATGTTTTAAAAAGCGAAAATCTGTCGTTAAGCAAGGAAGAATGGCAGGAGAAAGTACTGGGCTGGACGGAAAAATATCCGATTTGGTTGATTGAGGATATGTTTGCGCAGGAAGACTGGGAAAGCTGGCGTGCTTTTACCGCCAAAGCCGGAGGAAAAGTTCAAATTGTCGGAGACGATTTGTTGACGACTAATCCCAAAAGAATTTCCCGGGCAATTGAGGAAAAATCCTGCAACAGTGTTTTGATTAAAGTAAACCAAATTGGGACGATTACAGAAACAATCGAGGCGATGAACTTGTCACATCAAGCCGGTTTTACCACGGTTGTTTCCCACCGCAGCGGGGAAACTAATGATGATTTGATTGCCGATCTTTGCGTTGGCGCCGGATCCTGGCAGTCAAAATTCGGCGGGGTAGTCAGGGGAGAAAGAGTAGCAAAATACAATCGACTACTAAGAATAGAAGAAAAATTGTTAAAATAAATCCGAAGCACGAAATCCGAAATACGAAACAAAATATACGAAATTCAAATTTCAAACGTTCTAAACGATTTGAAAATTAGAATTTTCGTCATTTGGATTTGTTTCGAATTTTGATATTCGGATTTCGAATTTAAAAATGATAAAAAAGAAGTATCTTTTAATAATCTGTGACGGGATGGGGGATTTACCTATTGCGGAACTGGGAAATAAAACCCCGTTGGAGGCGGCGAGTACTCCGAATTTGGACAGATTGGCGCAAAACGGCAAGCTTGGATTGATGTATGTCTTGGGAAAAGGAATAAGGCCAAACAGCGACGAGGCTCACCTGGTTTTGCTTGGTTACGATTTAGAGAAAGATTACCCCGGCCGGGGCCCGATTGAGGCGGCCGGTGTGGGGATAGTTTTACAGGAAGGAGATGTGGCAATCAGGGCGAATTTAGCGACGATAGATCAGGATTTGCATGTAATTGACCGGCGCGCCGGAAGAATCAAAGACTGCAGCGCTTTTATTAAAGATTTGGATGGGATGGAAATTGACGAGGTCAAATTTGTTTTAAAACCCGGAACCGGATACAGGGTGGCTTTGGTTATGAGGGGAAAGGGGTTATCTGACCAAATTACCAATTCCGATGTTCATTACGCGACAGAGGATAAAATTGTCGAACATTGGGAAGGATTGCCGGTCAATGTGATCAAGCCCTTAGATGATAGTGTTGAGGCAAAGTTTACCGCTGAAGTTTTGCAGAGATTTTTAGAGAGAGCTCATGAAGTTTTGGAAAAAAACCCGCACAATGGTAAAAGACAGGAAAACAGGGAGGTGAAAGGGAATTATTTATTGACCAGAGGTCCGGGTTATTTTAAACAGCTGCAGTCTTTTAAGGAAAAGTGGGGGAAAACTGCCTGTTGTATTGCCGGAGCAGGGCTTTATAAAGGTCTTGGGGTTATGGCAGGGATGGATTTAATAGAAGTTTCTGGTGCGACTGGGATGCCGGATACGAATGTAGGCGCAAAAATTCAGGCGGCAAGGGAACAACTGAAAAATTATGATTTTGTTTTTGTGCATATAAAACCGACCGATATTTTTAGTGAAGACGGTAACTGGCAAGGTAAAAGGGAATTTATTGAAAAAATTGACCTGGCAATTGATTTTTTGGAAGAAACAGGGGCCGTAATTTGTGTTACGGCCGATCATTCAACTCCATGTATCCTTAAAGATCATTCTGCCGATCCGGTACCGCTTCTGATAAATAGGCCCGGAGAGTTTGGTGATGGAATTGAAAAATTCAGTGAGCCTTTTTGTGCTAAAGGTTCTTTAGGGGCAATTGAAGGAAAAGATTTGATGAAACTGCTTTTTGAATATTAAGTCGTTGAAAAACGAATGAGTCTTGTTCTAATTTTTACTGCAGTTTTCCTCTCCCGGGTTTTGTTTTTAAGCATTTCGCCAAGTTTTTTTGACAGTTTGGAATATCTGGGGGCGATGGAACAAACTCCTTTGTTTCAAGCCTTGAAGACCGTCCATGCTCCGGCTCATCCGGCATTTATTGTGTTCTCATGGTTTTTTAACAAATTGCCTTTCGATGACGCCCTTTTTAAAACCGAACTTTTACAGGCCTTTTGGGGTTTTGGTGCAGTAATCGTTTTTTACCTTATTGTTAAAAAAGTCGCCGGGGCGAGGAAAGCGGTTTTACTGTCGTTGATTTTGGCATTTTTACCTTACATTTGGCTTTCTTCGGTTAATCTTGTTTATGAACCGCAGTTGGTCTTTTTTCTCCTGCTTTCTTTACTGTCGGGGCAAACCAATAAATATTTTTTAGCCGGACTTTTTTGGGGACTGGCCTTTCTGGTTTCCCCGGTGGCCCTTTTTTCCCTGCCGCTGACAGGATTGTATTTATTTCAACATAAAAGAAAAAACTTTAAACCCTTTATTGTCTGGACAACTATTTTTTTACTTGGGGCAATTTTAATCTATAAACAGGTGGCTGGTTTAAAGGGGGAGGGGGTCATAAATCTTTTGACCAGCGGGGCGGATCTTGGGGAGAAAATGCGGGTTGAGGGGGGGCTCTTTTTCGCCCGGGCGGTCCGTAACAGTTTGGTGGTCTATTTTCATTATTTAACTGTACCGCTGGGAATAATTTTGTTGATTTTAGCTTTGACCGAGTTTCGCCGGAATAAAAAAATGAGAGTAGTGATGGTATTTTGGCTGGGGGAATTTTTATACTTAAACAGCGTTTGGCACCTGGGAATGTATGGTCGGATTAGTCTTATTTTAACCGTTTGTCCGGTTTTTCTTTTATTAAAGACAAGGGATATTTGGTTAAAATTGATAATTGTATTTTTGGTTTTTTCTTCCGCCCATTTAGTTATTCCTTACCGCTTTCGGAAAACTCCTTATGTTTTAGAAAAAGAATATTTTTATTCATTGACCGAAAAGCCATCGATAATTATCAGTTCTTACGAAGAGCCGTATTTAAAAGAAATTTTAATTGATTTTCGGGTTTTGAATTCACCCAGGACCGACCAGGAAGAAATTAAAACCTGGATAAAAAAAGCTCAATTGGAGAAAGGGACTGTTTTTATTACCCAACAGGCGGTGACGACGCCTTATTGGCAGTACGACGGGATGAATTTCCATCTGCTTTCAAAAAGAAAAAAATATTCTCAAACTGCCGGCCAGCAGTTGATGGAAAATTTGGAACTTAAAGTGTTTCAACTTCCTTATCGTTAAAATCCTTAAACCTTTTTTGGTTAAATTCCCAAAAATCCAAAGGCACGGGGATTTTGCCGTTTCCGTCCGGGGTATCAATTACCAAGGTAGGGCAGGCCAAGCCGGAGAGTTCCCGGCGCAGCCTGGTGGCGATTTCTATTTCTTTTTCGAGAGGAACAAGATATTTTTCATTACCGGTAACCGGGTCGCAATGGTGTAAATAATATGGTCTGACCCCCATTTCTGTGAGTTTGGTAAACAAGTCTTTTAAAACAGTAAAATTGTCATTAAGGTTTTTCAAAAAGACGGTTTGGGAGAGTAAAATCGCCCCGGCCTGGCGCAAAGCCGTAATTACCCCGATCGTTTTTGGCGATAGCTCTTTTGGGTGATTGACATGAAGAGAAAAGTAAATTGGTTTTTTACTTAAAGCGACAAACGCCAGCAGGTTTTTTTCAACCAAGCTTGGTTTAGTAACCGGCGCCCGGCTGTGAATCCGAAGAATCTTAATCTGTTTTAGTTTAGAAAACTGTCTTAAACCAAACAACAAAAGCTCAAGTTCCGTGAGGGGTTCGCCTCCGGAAAAGATAACCTCATTTATTTCCGGCCTGGAAAGTACGTACTTGATCATTTTTTTTATATCATTTTTGTTTATTTGATTTTTCAAGAAATTATTAGTTATTCTCTTGCGGAAACAAAAATCACAATATTTTGGGCAATGGGAAGATATCAAAATCAAGACCCGGCAGGGGTATTTATGAATCAAACCCTTAGAGACAAGATATTTCTCCTCGCAAAGAGGATCATTTTTAAATTCTTTCATTTTTCACTTGCAAAGACGGCTTTTTTGTTTTAATCTTATACTATGTCGGTTAAAAATGTTGGGGAAAAATACCGCTGTAATATTTGCGGCAACCAAGTGACAGTTACCAAAGCGGGTGGGGGAACGCTGGTTTGCTGCGGTCAGGAAATGCAACTGCTTGGGTCCCACGAGCAAAAGACGGTTGACGACGAAATCCCGGCTTGATTACTTCTTGACTTTTCGGGTAATATTTGGGTATATTTAGTTTGTGGAAACACCGATTAAAGAAAAGATCCGGACGGTTTGTTTATTTGAAAATGGCCAACTAAAACCGCTGGCTTTTTTCTGGCGCAATCGCAATTACAAAATACTTCGAATTGCTTTTACTTATTCTAAAAATATTGGCAGGGAAACTTTGTTTTATTTTTCGGTTGAATGTGAGAACGGATTATTTGAACTATCTTTTAGTCGGGAAAAGTTTATCTGGAGCTTGGAAAAAATATTTTAGAAATTAAAACATTAAAAATTGATTAAAAATTGAAAATTTTAAATTTCAAATTGAAATGAAAAATGTAATTTTTCATTTAGATATGGATTCTTTTTTTGCCTCGGTCGAGCAACAGACCAATCCAAAATTGGTTGGCAAACCGGTTGGCGTAATCAAAGGAGAAGGGAGGAGTTGTATCATTGCCGCTTCCAGAGAAGCGAAAAAATTGGGAATAAAAACAGGAACAACTACTTATGATGCCAAGAAAATTTACCCCAAGCTTAGCTTGGTGCCGGCGGACTTTGATAAGTATTTTTGGGTGACTAATAAGTTTATTGAAATCTGCTCCCGCTATTCCCCGGAACTGGAGGTTTTTTCTATTGATGAGCTTTTTTTGGAAGTGACAAAAACAGAAAAATTTTTCGGTGGAACTTCGGGAATAGTTCGGGGAATTAAAAGTGCGCTTGTAAAAGAGGTTGGTGAATATATTACTTGTTCAATCGGGATATCTTATAACCGCTTGTTGGCCAAATTGGCATCAGACATAAATAAGCCAAATGGGGTGTTTGAAATAAATTTGGAGAACCGGGACAAAATTTTATTTTCGACTAAACTAAGTGATGTTTGCGGGTTGGGTTTTCGTTTGGAGAGAAAACTTTTAAATATCGGAATAACGAATTTTAAAACCTTGCGGGAAATTTCCGAAGAATATTTATTGCCAAACTTTGGTCCGTTTTGGACAAGAGAATTAAAAAGACTTTCCCTGGGCGAAGACGATTCACTTTTAACCAGGATTGGGGAAATTCCCAAAATGAAATCCGTTTCCCGGACTTTTACGCTTTACGAAAGTACCACCGATTTGCGAATTATTAGGGCAACGCTGCGAAATTTATGTGAAGAAGCGAGTAGTAAGGCCAGACAAATGAAAATGAAAGGCAGAGAAGTGGGGGTTGCTGCTAGAGGTGGGGAGAATGGAGAATACCGACACAAAACTTTAAAATATTTTATTGATGACGGAGGAGATTTTTTTGAGATTGCCTGGAGGCTTTTTGAGGAGATGGGGTGGAGTGGATATATAAGATTTTTGGGAGTTTGGCTGGGAAGTTTAAGGCCAAAAAAAGAACTAAATTTAAATCTTTTCCCGCAGGAAAACAGAAAAGAAAACCTGACGACCGCCATGGACGCGGTCAACCATAAATACGGCGAGTTGACTCTCTATCCGGCGGTTATGCTGAATAGTAAAAAAATTAAAAGTGAGGTTAACGGTTTTTTGGGAGATAAGGGATTTAGGGTTAGTACTTGCTATAATACTTCCTAAGAATATGAAAGTAGTTTTTACAACAATGTTTCGGGAGACAAAAGGGGGAGGGATTGGCCGGGTTGCCCATGAAATCGCTCCTGCCTTTGCTTTTAAACACGAAACTTTATTTATTTACCCTGGGTGGAAAACAATTTTAAAAAAAAGGGGTAAATTAACCAGGCTGGAAATTCAATCGGAGGAAAAAAACGAAATAGCTATTCCTATTTTAAGCTCGAAAAATATTAAAAAAATATTTGAAGAATTAAAAAGTTTTTCTCCTGAAATTATTCATGCACAAGACCTCGGACCTTTGTCTTTTTTAATCCAAATGTGGGCAAGAAAAAACAAGATTCCTTTTGTTTATACTTCTCATGTTTTACCGACAAAAATTGCCGGTTTCGGTGCGCAGGAAATTTCCGGTAATTTAGGCAAAATTCTAGAAAACAAGTTAGCAAAAAAATACTTTATCAATTTTTTTGAAAATTGCGAAGCAGTAATTGCCTTAAACAAGAACGCAGAGAAAGATATTTTGAAATTCGGATATACAGGCAAAATATTTTTAATACCCAACGGCAGAGATCTTTCGTTATATAAAAATAAAAAAATAAAGAATTGTCAGGCAAAAGCTAATAAAATTTTGTTGTTTGTCGGATATTTAACAAGAAGAAAGAACCAAAAATTTTTAATTGAAACAATGAAATACTTGCCCAAAAATTATGTTTTAAAGCTGGCCGGTCCGGCAATAGATGAAAAATATCTTGTGTATTTAAGAAATTACTGCCAGAAATATAAACTTAACAATGTTGAATTTTTAGGGAAAGTACCTTACTTAGATGTTTCAAAATTATTATTAGAAACGGATATTTTTGTTTCTGCTTCAAAAATGGAAGTTCAAAGCTTGGCAATCATTGAAGCATTAGCTTCGGGAACTCCTGTAATTGGATTGTCGAACGAAACAGTCGATGAATTGGTAAATATTGAGAATGGTTTTGTTTTTTCTAAAAATGCCTCTCCAAAAGAATTTGCAAAAAAAGTAAAAGAAATTTGCTCCCTGCCGAGAGAAGAATATTTAAAACTGTCTGATTCAGCCAGAGAAAAAGTGAAAGAGCTGGATTGGGTGAAAATAGTAAACAGGACAGCAGAAAAATATAAAGAAATAATTACAGACAAGTTAAGCCATCAAACCTATCAGAGCAAGAATATTTCATTTGAAGATTTTAGATCAGTAACAAAATTTTTTAGTAAATTAAAAATAAACAAAGAGCCTTATTTTAACGATTTAAATGTAATTATTCTGGCATTGACAACTTTGCTGGCTAGTAATTTTTGTTCTTTGTTTGAGGAAGCAAATAGTCTTATTAGAAAAATTAGAGATTAGTTTTTTTAATGAATAAATATATTTTTGCCTTAAGGACAAATCACACGTTTTGTAAGATTGATATTGTAAACACGCTTCTTAAAAGGGGGGGTGGATTTTGAAATTATTGAGGCCTCGGAGGAAATGAGATATCAAAAGTGAGGTTAACGGTTTTTTGGGAGATAAGGGGTTTAGATTTTCGGTGAATTAGTGTAAAATCAAACCATGCTAACTCAAGACCAACTGGATCAGCTCAAAAAGTATTTTGCCACTCAGCCGGTGGAGGTGGTTTATTTGTTTGGATCCCAGGCAACAGGAAAGACGAACAAGCTAAGTGATATTGACATCGGTGTTCTTTTTAAAGAAAATCTTAGTGATTCAACCTGTTTTGACTTGCGGGTGAAAATGACTGCCGATCTTAGTGGTATTTCAAAAACGGATCAAGTGGATGTGGTTGATTTGGAAAAGGCGCCGATTGCCTTAAGATACTCGGCCATTTCTCCTAAAAAAGAAATTCTCACTGTCAACAATAATCGAAGAGCTGTTTTTGAAGCAGAAACTAATTCACGCTATTTTGATTATAGTTACTATATTAAGGAGAACACAAAAAACAGCTTAGTGTCAATAGCAAGGATGTAAATATGGATGCCATTGATAAAGTAAATATCAGATTAAAAACAATTTTAAAATATGTTGGTTTTCTTGAAAAATACCGAGGGATTACTGCGGAAGTGTTAGAACAAAATTATGAAAAAAGAGGAGCAGTTGAGAGGTATTTCCAACTGGCAATAGAGGCGGTGATTGATATTGCGAATTTGTTAAATTCAGAATATCGTTTTCGCCCGGCCAAAGATGCAAAAGAAAGCATTTTGATCCTAGGTGAGAAGGAAGTTTTACCTAAAGAGTTTGCCAAAGAATTTTCGGGCGTAGCCGGATTCCGTAACATTTTGGTTCACGATTATTTAGATATAGATTATAAGAAAGTGGTTGATGATTTGAATAATCATTTAGGAGACTTCGAAAAATTCGCCAAGGCAGTAGCGAAATATCTTCAATGACCTAATGAACCAATATTTTTTTGCCTTGGGGACGAACCATAGTCTTTCGAAAATTGACATTATTAACACGCTTCTAAGAAAAGGAGTAGATTTTGAGATCCTTGAGGCTTCGGAGGAAATCCTGATTATTTCAACTTCGTCGGAATTATCGCCGGCACTTTTAATTAACGAGCTCGGAAGCGCGGTTAAAATCGGAAAAATCGAAAAGGTTTATTTAAAAGACGAAAACTGGGAAGATTTTTTTGATAAAGAGCTCGGAAACCAGAAATTTGGCTTCAGTCTTTATCATGCGGGCGGGAGATATCGGGAGATTGACGAAATTTTCGAAAAAACCAAAAAACTGAAGAAAATTAGAGAGAAGGGGAGAATTCTGTCGAGCGTGACGGTCGACCAAAGCGGTTTGCTTAAAAAGCCCGCCTCGACTTCGACTCGCGAAGCGAGGCGAGGTGGGGGTTTTGAGCTGGTGATCTGTGTCGGGGCAAAAGGGGTTTATTTTGGCAAAACACTGGCGGTTCAGGATTATGAAAGTTACAGCCGGCGGGATTACGGCCGGCCGAGCCGCGATGCCCAATCCGGGATGATTCCGCCCAAATTGGCCAAAATGATGATCAATTTGGCCGGAAGAGGCAAGGACGAACTTTTATTAGACCCTTTTTGCGGCTGCGGGACAATCCTGCAGGAACTGACACTATTGGGTTACAAAAATATTATGGGAGCGGATATTGAAGATAGGGCAGTGACTGACAGTCAAAAAAATTTAGACTGGCTTTTTGAAACTTTTAAGCTGGAAAAAGCAGATTTTAAGATTAACATCTTTAAATCCGACGCCAGAGCGTTATCGGCCAAAATTTCCCAAAATTCGGTTAACGCTATTGTTACTGAGCCATACTTAGGTTCTTCTCAGGCGAGATATCTTTCTTTAGACCAGATTAAAAAGGAGATTCAAAAACTGGAAGACCTTTATTTGGCCGTTTTCGGCGAGTTTAAAAAAGTATTAAAAGACAGCGGCCGGGTGGTGATAATTTTTCCGGTTTTCCGATATAAAGCCCAATTTTTTAAACTCCAAATTTTAGATATCCTTAAGAATCAAGGTTACAAACAGGCCGGTTTTCTGGCAAAGAAAGTAAAAGGAGAGGAATTACTCAAGCTTCAAATTACCGACCGAAAATCGATTATTTATTTCCGTCCCGGCCAGTCGGTCTCCCGGGAAATTTTTGTCTTTGAAAATACCTCTTGGCGGGTAAACTACTTGACAAAGAATATTACATAGATTAGTATCTATGTTTATAAAACAAAAATCTTTTTGTTGTCCTTTGGCAATGCCGCAGATGGCTGATCCGTCTAAACGCAAGATCTACGAGTTTCTGTCAATGGCAGGAGAAAAAACCGTTTCAGAATTGACAGCCATGCTGGGGCTCCGGCAGCCAACTGTTTCTTATCATTTAAAACAAATGGAGAGAAAAGGACTTTTGGCAAGCAAAAAAGAGGGGAGAAATGTGTATTACTCGGTTAAAATGGAATGTCCGGAAGGCGGAGAGTGCTTTAACGGATGAATTTAATTTCTAATTTCTAAACTCTAAACTCTAAATAATTTCAAAAATCAAAATGACCAAAATTCAAGAAAGTTTCGATAATTTGTAATTTAAGAAATTGGGATTTATTTAGGATTTAGGACTTAGAATTTAGAATTTTATGCGAAAAATATATCTTGATTACGCCGCAACAACTCCAATTCTTCCGGAAGTTATTGAAGCAATGACACCTTTCTGGGCGGAAAAATTCGGTAACGCTTCAAGCTTACACAGTTTCGGACGGGAAGCACGAGTCGCAGTTGAGCAGTCCCGGGATCAGGTCGCTGAGATTCTCAACTGCGAACCGGAAGAAATTATTTTTACCGGAACAACAACTACGAGTGACAATTTGGCAATTTTGGGGGTGGTGAACGCTCTCGAAGAAAAACAACTATCACCTAACCGCTGCCACCTAATAACTACTGCAATAGAACACCATGCCGTCTTGGATACTTTTAAATATTTAGAAAGCCAAGGCTTTGCGGTTACTTATTTATCGGTCGATAAATACGGTGTTGTTGATTTAAAAGAATTAGAAAAGGCAATTAGGCCGGAAACGGTTCTTGTTTCTGTAATGTATGCCAATAACGAAGTTGGGACGATAGAGCCGATTGAAGAAATAAGCAAACTCCTACAAGCTACTTCCTACAAGCTAAAGCCTAAATTCCATACTGACGCTGCTGCTGTGGCGGAGTATTTAACTTTAGATGTGCAGAAATTGGGAGTGGATTTAATGACCTTAGGCGCTCATAAATTCGGCGGACCAAAGGGGGTTGGTATTTTGTATATTAAGAAGGGAACCGGCGTTAACCCGGTTACTTTTGGTGGTCATCACGAAAACGGTTTATGGCCTGGGACAGAAGCAGTGCCGCTTATCGTGGGGATGGCGAAGGCGCTGGAGATAGCTCAAAAATCAAAAATCAAAAATCAAAGCCAGGTTACGGGGTTACGGGATAAACTGATAAAAGGAGTTTTGGTGAAAGTGCCGGATTGTTACTTAACAGGGCATCCGACGCAAAGGCTGCCGGATATTGCCAGTTTTGTTTTTAAAGGGGTTGAGGGAGAAGCCGTTCTGCTGCGCTTGGACGCGGAAGGCATTGCCGTTTCTTCGGGATCGGCTTGTACGTCGGGAGACTTAAAACCGTCTCATGTGCTTCTGGTGATGGGGATTCCTCAGGAAGAAGCCCACGGATCAATAAGATTTTCATTAGGGAGAAATACGACCGAAGAGGAGATAAACTATGTTTTAGAGAAATTACCTAAAATTATAAGCGACTTAAGAAATTTAAGCGGAGGATTGTAAAATGAATCAACTTTATTCAGAAAAGGTAATGGATCATTTCCTGCACCCCAGAAATATGGGGGAATTGCCGGGGGCAAACGGAGTGGCAACTGTCGGTAACAAACAGTGCGGCGATGTAATGAAAATGTATCTTAAGATAGAAGGAGAGACGGTGAAAGAAGCGAAGTTTCAAACCTTGGGATGCGGCGCCGCTATTTCTACCAGTTCGATGGCAACGGAGATGATTAAGGGTAAACCGCTTTCTGATGCGTTAAAATTAACAAACCAAGCGATTGCGGAAGCTTTGGATGGATTGCCGAGCTCGAAAATCCATTGTTCTGTTTTGGCGGCGGAAGCGGTTAAGAGGGCGATTGAGGATTATAGAAGTAAGGGTGAGGGTGGGAAGTGAGTTGTGAGTCGGGTTGTGAAGGTGAGAAGTGGGGGATTGTTAAATTGTTATATTACTAAATTGTTACGGGATGTGCGCGAACTAAAGTTCGCTAGAACAATTTTTATTGATGAATGAAAAATTTTGCCATTAAATTATCCGGGCCCGCCGGGGCGGGGATGATGCAGGCGGGGGAGACTTTAAGCAAAGCTCTTAATCGTCTTGGTTTTTATACTCTAATGTACCCCGAATATCCTTCCAGAATCAGGGGCGGGGATAATCATGTTTTGGTGGTTTTTTCGGAGGAAAAACATGTTGCGCCGGTGGAGAAAATAGATTTACTTTTGGCTTTTGGAAAAGAAAATTACCGAAACCACAAGAATGAAGGAAATGAAGGATTTCAGGGATATGAGGGAGAAGAACTGGGATTAATGAAGATTGCCAAAGAGTTGGGTAATCCACTGGTAGCCAACACGGCAGGTCTCGGACTTATTTTTAAAATCTTGGGTTTTGAACTAAAAGCTTTGGAAGAACAAATTGAGGAAGAATTTAAAGAAAAAGAAGCCGTAAAAAAAATAAATGTTGACGCAGCCGGAAAAGGGTACGAGATTAGTAAGAGTAAGAGCAAGAGTAAGAGTGGAAATGGGAAAAATATTCTTAATTATTCCGGGAATGAGGCGTTGGTTGAAGGGATTTTAAAGGCGAAATGCGGATTTGCCGCCATTTACCCGATGACGCCGATTAATTCGATTCTGACCATGTTGTCTAAGTCTAGAGTACAAGTTTTTAGGCCGGAGGATGAGATTGCCGGAATGATGGCGGCCTTGGGCGCTTCTTATGCCGGCAAAAGAGCGATGATTGCCACTTCGGGTGGCGGATTTTCTTTAATGGTTGAGGGGTTGGGAATGGCGGGTATGGCGGAAATTCCCATAGTTTGTGTTGTTGGCCAAAGAACTGGGCCGTCGACCGGAATGGCCACTTATTCCTCGCAGGCGGATTTAAATTTTGTTATTAACGCTGGCCAGGGTGAATTTCCAAGAATTGTTTTGGCACCGGGAGACATAGGAGAATGTTTTCGCTTAGGAGCTGAGGCCTTTAACTTGGCAGAATGTTATCAAGTGCCGGTAATCTTGTTGACCGATAAATATTTGGCGGAAAGCAGATTCTCGGGGAACGGAGAAGAACTAAAGGGAAGCGAATATAAAAATTATAATGATTATAAAATTTATAAAAATTATAAACGATATCAGTTTACCGAAGATGGAATTTCGCCAATGGCGTTTCCGGGGCAGGCAATTGTAAGGGCTAATTCTTATGAACATGACGAGGAAGGGTTCTCTTGCGACGATAAAACAAACAGAGAAAAAATGATGGATAGAAGGATGAATAAACTTTCGGATTTAAATGGTGGTTTTGAAATTTTTGGTAAAGGAAAGACTGTTTTAGTCGGCTGGGGTTCAACTAAAGAAATTATCTTGGATTTTTTAAAAGATAACTTTGGGTTTAATTTTTTACATATTTGGCGGCCGTGGCCTTTTCCACAGGGAGCAATAGATATTTTAAGAAATGTCGAAAGAGTTATCGTTATTGAAGGGAATTATTCTGGTCAACTGGCGGATTTAATAGAAAGATTTACTTTTAGGAAAGTGGAAAGGGTTTTAAAAGATGATGGCAGACCTTTTTATAAACAAGAATTGGAAGATAAGTTACTTAAGTAACTTGAGAAGTTTAAGATGAATTACGATACAAATCAAGAGATTACTTGGTGCCCGGGTTGTGCCGGTTATGGTTTTTTAACGGCTCTTAAAAATGCTTTAACTAAAGCCAATGTTGAACCGAAAGACGCGGTGGTGGTTTATGATATAGGCTGTTCAGCCAATGCGATAAATTTTTTAAACACCAGCGGGGTTGCTTCTTTGCACGGCCGGTCAATTCCGTTTGCGGTGGGGGTAAAAATGGCCAATCCGAACTTGACGGTAATTGCCCAAGGAGGAGAGGGAGGGATTGTAACCGAAGGAGCCAATCATTTAATTCATGCCGCTCAAAGAAATGATGACATCACGGTTATTATTAACAATAACTTTGTTTTTGCCTTAACAACCGGACAAGCTTCATCCGCTACCCCCAAGGGGTTTAAAACCCGCTCAACTCCGGAGGGCAATCCGCACGAGCCTTTGTCGGCAGTTGATTTGGCTTTGGTTTCCGGTGCCAGTTTTGTTGCCCGAACTTTCGCTTTTGATATTGAAAAAACCAGCGAAATAATTTATCAGGCAATTACCCACAAAGGTTTTTCTTTGGTAGAAATTATCCAGCCTTGTGTCGTTTGGACGAAAGATTTAGTTAAACAGGAGGGGGTGTGGATGAAGAAGCCGCTTGAGATTAAACTAGACATTATAGGTAAAAGTAACTTATGGGGAGTACTCTTTAAAAGTTAACCGGTGGGAATGCTGTTGGCAACTACTGCCGGCGGTTTTTTACTTGACTAATCTTGGTTGGCAGAAGTTTTCAATATAAATAGGAACAAGCTCATAAGATTTGATTTTTTTGCCTTCAAAAATAATTTTGGCAATTGCGCCTTTTTTTGTTTCCTCGCTCCAGGCTTGGTCAAAAACAAAGTTACCCAAAGAATAAAATATTAAACCGTCTTTGTATTCTTCAACGGGTTGAGTGACGTGAGGATGGTGGCCAATGACGATTTTCGCACCGCTATCTATAATTTGGTGAGCCAATTCAACTTGGCTTTTAGCTGGTTGCTTTTGATATTCGCTGCCCCAATGAAGAGAGACGATGAGGATATCTACGGCCCTGCCCGCCTCGCCGAAGACGGCGAGTCGAGGTGGGGGATAAGTAACCAGGTCAAAAGCCAAAAAGCCAAAACTCGTGCCGTTTACTTTTTTAATTGATAGCGGATTGGGGCTTACCGGCAAAATTTGATTTTTTTTGAGAATTTCTTGAGTTTGCGCCAGTCCGAACTCTCCCTGATTGAGGATATGGTTATTGGCCAGGGAAAGAACATCAAAACCGGCAAATTTCAGCCCCTCGATTGAGTCGGGCTGGCTGCAAAAGATCATGCCGGTTTCGGTTGTTGGACAATTTTCCACTATCGGCGCTTCTAAATTGCCAAAAGTTATATCAGCGCTTGAGGTGAAATCGGCAATATTTAAAAAAGGATATTTCCAGTCTTTATTTTGAAGCATCTGTACGTTGCAGTATCGGCCGAGCATGATGTCGCCGACGGAAACAAGAATTGTTTGGGTTGAGCGTTTTGTGATATCTCTCAATGAGTATTTGGGGGGAAAGAGGTTTGGCGGGGAAAAATTAACTAAGCGGGGTTTTGCCGTCAGGTTCGCGACAAGTGTTGCTAAAAAAATGATGACAATGGAAAAAAAGCCCAATTTGGGGTAAAATACAGCCATATACCAATTATGTTTAATATTTTTGTTAACTTCAAGACTTACCCTCAGGCTACGGGAGAGAGGGCGGTTGAATTAGCCAAGGTTTGTGAGGAGGCCTCCCAGGAAACTAAATTTGAGGTAATCCTTGTTGTTCAGACAGCCGATGTTTACCGGGTTAAACAAGCGGTTAAAATCCCGGTTTGGGTTCAACATCTTGATTTTCAGCCTCAAGGAAAGTTTACCGGTTGGACAAATTTAGAGGCGGCGATTGAGGCCGGAGCAAGCGGGACACTTTTAAACCACAGTGAACATCCAATTCCTCCGGGAACGGCAAAGCAAACGATTTCCAGAATTAGAAATTTGAAATTAGAAATTAGAAATTTCAAGACGATGATTTGTTGTAAAACACTGGGTCAAATGGAGAGGTTGGTAAAATTAAAGCCAAGATTTATCGGTTATGAAATAAGCGAGCTGATTGGCGGACAAGTTTCAATAACCAAAGACAATTCAGGCTCGATTAAGCACGCCATTGAGCTTTGTGGTAAAATACCCTTGGTTGTCGGAGCTGGGATTCACCAAGCCGATGATCTTAAAAAAGCTCAGGAGCTAGGAGCAAGTGGTGTTTTAATTTCTTCTGCAGTTGTTTTGGCGGGAAATCCAAAAGAAGAACTTCAGGAATTGTTAAATCTGCCTAAGGAGGATTAAGAAATGATATATCTTGGTGCCGACCATAGAGGTTATGATTTAAAGGAGAAAATTAAAAAATGGTTGAAAGACAAGCGGTATGAGTTTGTTGATTTTGGAAATGATAAACTTGACCAGGAAGACGACTATCCCGATTTTGCCCTGAAGGTGATAAGAAAAATAAAAAAAGAGGGGGATTTCGGCATTTTATTTTGCGGCTCCGGGGTAGGGATGGACATTCTTGCCAATAGGTTTAGCCATATCCGTTGCGGCCTTGGTTTTGTTTCTCAACAAATAAGAATTGCCAAAAGAGACGACAATATTAATTGTCTGGTCCTTCCTGCTGATTTTTCAACCGAGACAGAAGCCCGTACGATTATTGAAATGTTTTTGGAAACGAATTTTGCCGAAGGAGAGAAATATTTACGGAGACTTAAAAAAATCGAGAAAATAAAATAACTTATTATTTGCAAGGAAACTCCTTGCCTGTTAAATGATTCTTCCTCAATTAAAAGATTTTAATTTTTATGGCAAGAAGGTTTTGGTCAGATGTGACTTTGATGGCGCAAGACTGGAAGAAAACTTGCCGGCGGTAAAATATCTTCTCGACAACGGAGCGAAAAAAATTATTTTAATGGGCCATTTAGGAAGACCTGAGGGTAGGGTTGTTGAGGATTTAAAGCTGGCTCCGGTAGAGAAGAGATTCCGTGAGTTATTGGATTCAAAAAATATTATATTTTTGGAAAATTTGAGATTTGATAAAAGAGAAGAAGAAAATGACGCCGGATTTGCCAAAGAACTGGCCGGTTTGGGGGATTTTTATGTCAATGAGGCCTTTGCTTCAAGTCACCGGCAGCACGCTTCTATTGTCGGAATACCGAAATTTCTGCCTCACTGTGCCGGATTTCATTTTGCCTCTGAAGTCGAGAATTTGTCAAAGATTTTAGAAAACCCAAAAAGACCGTTAGTCTTTGTCATTGGTGGGGATAAACTGGAAACAAAACTGCCATTAGTGGTAGAACTTGCGCATTTTGCCAACAGCGTTTTGGTCGGTGGCGCGTTGACCCAAAACATGAACATAAACAATGTTTTATTTGCCAAACCAACCGATGATGGATTTGATATTAGTGACGATTCAATCATGAAATTTGGAGAGATTATTAAAAAGGCGGGGACGGTGGTTTGGAATGGGCCGATGGGGAAGTTTGAGGATGAGAAGTGGGAAATGGGAACCAGGAAAATCGCAGAAGCAATTGCGGGATGCGGGGGTTTTAGAGTTGTTGGCGGTGGAGATACAATCTCCGCCTTGAAAAAATTTAATTTAATTGACAAAATGGATTATGTCAGTACCGGTGGGGGAGCGATGCTGGAGTTTTTGGCCAAAGGGACCTTGCCGGGAATTGAGGCACTTGAAAATAATAAAAATTAATTTAATTATTCTAATTAATCTAATTGACCTAAATAATGTCCAATGAACCGATAACCAATTTTTTTGGGATTTGGTATTTGTGATTTAATTAGAGCAACTAAGGTAATTAGAAATTAGATATTTATATGCTTAAATTGGCCATCAATGGTTTCGGGAGAATCGGGAGAGTGGTTTTCCGGCAGGCGATATGTGATTTTAGTGATCGGATTGAAGTGGTGGCCATCAATACTTCCGGCTCGATGGAACCGGAAGGCTGGATGAATCTTTTAAAATATGACTCGGTTTATCGGACTTTTGGGAAGGAAGTAAAAATAACCGAACCTCAGGGATCTCGGGAAACCGGGTCGTTTTTAATTGAAGGCCGGACTTTTCCGCTTTTAGCAGAAAGAGACCCCCTTTCCTTACCTTGGTTTGTTTATCAACCCGATGTGGTGATCGAATCGACCGGGGTTTTCCGCAAAGAGGAAGAGGTGAGTGAGCATCTGCAGGCAGGAGCGAAAAAAGTAATTATTTCTGCCCCACCTAAAGGCGACGGAATTCCCATATATTTGATGGGGGTTAACGAGAATAAATACAAAGGAGAGCAGATTATTTCAAACGGCAGTTGTACCACTAATTGTGTTGCCCCGATAGTGAAACTGGTAAAAGAAAGATTTGGGATAGAGCAGGCTTCTTTAACCACGATCCACGCATATACGGCCGATCAGGAATTAATTGACGGTTCTCATAAGGATTTGCACCGTGGGAGAGCAGCGGCCCAAAACATTATTCCTACCGAAACCGGTGCGGCCGAATCGGTAATTGCGATTTTTCCCGACTTAAAAGGAAAATTTGCCGGCAGTGCTATCAGAGTGCCGGTTATTTGCGGGTCATATTCCGATCTTGTATTTAAAATAGCAAAAACCGCGACGATTGACGACTTAAATCAGTTGTTTTGGAAAGCAGCAGAGGCAAAAATGAAGGGAATTCTTTCGGTTACCACCGATCCGATAGTTTCGAGTGACGTTATTGGCAATCCCGCCTCAACCATTGTCGATTTAATGATGACCAGTGTGATAGCCGATGACTTTATTCAAATTGGAGCCTGGTATGATAATGAATGGGCATACGCAAGGAGATTATTAGAGGAAGCAATTTACATTTCGAGACACAAAGAAGCATAGCTTCAAAGTTTCAAAGGTGTTTTTCCGTGAAGCTTTGGAACTCTGAAACTTTGAAACTCGTAATATGAACGAAATAGTTCCGACGATTCTAACCAGCGAGATTGAGGATTTTTCCCGAAAAATAAATTCGTTGAGAGGGGTTTGTCCGCGGGTGCAGATAGACATTATTGACGGTAAATTTGCGCCGGCAAAAACAATTGATTTATCGGCGATCAGGGACTTAATTGATTTGGGGGACTTGAAGATAGATTTGCATTTGATGGTTGAAGAACCGTCGGGTTGGATCAGCCGGTGTTTAGAATTGGTTCCGGATAGAATAATTGCGCAGATGGAAAAAATGGCTGACCCTTTGGGCTTTGTTAACGAGATAATTGAAAGCGGCGCTCAGGTGGGACTGGCGCTGGATTTGGAAACCCCGATGAAAAATTATTCCGAAGACATTTATTTATTGGCAGATATTGTCGTTCTTTTGGGGGTAAAAGCGGGTATGGGCGGACAGGGATTTAATCCGGTAGTTTTGGAAAAAATAAAAAAAATGCGGAAGATTTTGGGAGATCCGCCAGTCGGCGGAGGGAAAATCGGGGTGGACGGCGGCCTAAACGGAGAGAATATTAAACTTTGCCAAAAGGCGGGGGCGAACGTTTTTTATGTAGGCACCGATTTTTGGCAGGCGGAAAATTCGGAGAAAAGATATAATGAATTATTAAAATTACTTGATTAAATCCGAAATCCTAAATCCGAAATTCGAAACAAATTCGAATTTTCGAAATTAAAATGACAAAAACGTTTAAAAAATTTGAAAATTAGTATTTTGAAAATTGTTTCGTATTTCGATATTCGTATTTCGAGTTTTTTTGATAAAAAATGATAAAAAAAGTTACCTTTTTCGGTTCATCTGAAGTTGTTACCGGTAGCGATGTTTATGATTCTGCCTTCAGGACAGCCAAATTGCTGGCCCAAGAGGGCTACGAGGTTATTAACGGCGGTGGACCGGGAGTGATGAAAGCTTCTTCCGAAGGAGCAAAAGCGGGCGGGGGAAAAGTGATGGGGATTACTTTTAATCCTAAAGATATGACTCATTTTGAAGGCCGTGATCAAACCAATCCGGTTGATGAAGAAGTTGTCATGGCTAATTATGTTGAAAGAACCGTGCGTTTGTTGGAAGAGGGGGACATATATATATTTTTTAACGGTGGTACGGGAACAGTTTCTGAATTTGGCATGGCTTGGGGATTGGCGAGACTATATTTCGGCCACCATAAACCCTTAATTTTGTTTGGTGAATTCTGGCATGAGATTTTGGAAGCCTTTGGCAGGAACATGTTAATCCGTCCGGAAGAAATCAGAGTTTACCGGATAGTGACAACACCGGAAGAGGTGCTGGAAGAGATTAAAAAACTCTAAATCCTAATTTCTAAATCCTGCCTGGCGGCAGACAGGTCTAAACAATTTTCAAATCAAAAATAACTAAAAATCAAAACAATTTTAGAAATTTGAAATTAAAAAATTTGGATTTATTTAGGATTTAGTATTTAGATTTTAGAATTTGTGGTATTATTAGTTAATGGTTCCTTTAACGATCTCCGATCTTCAAGAAACTGCCAAGGTAATAAGAAGAAATTCGATTGAAGCAATTTATAAGGCCGGGTCAGGTCATCCGGGCGGTAGTCTGTCGGCAACCGATATCTTAGTTTCTTTATTTTTTGGCGGCGTTTTAAATCTGGACAAGAAAGATTTAAAGTCAGAAAAAAGAGACCGTTTTATTTTATCTTGTGGTCATGTCTGCCCCAGTTTTTATGCCGTTTTAGCCCGCCTGGGTTTTTTTAACGAGGACTTGCTTGGTAATCTTCGTGATCTAGGCAGCAGTCTGCAGGGTCACCCTTCTTCGGTTTATGCTGATTTTATCGAAACCTCGACGGGTTCGCTCGGTCAGGGGTTGTCGGTGGGTGCGGGGATGGCGTTGGGAATTAAATTTAAAACACCAAGTTCAAAGTGTAAAATTGTGGTGCTTTCGTCCGACGGCGAACAAAATGAGGGGTCCCATTGGGAAGCGGTCATGCAATCGGCCTTTCATAAACTGGGAAATTTGTGTTTAATTATTGATAAGAACAGAATGCAAGTCGGCGGAGAAACGAAAAAAGTTTTGGATATGGATTCGCTTTCGGCAAAATACAAGTCTTTTGATTGGGAAGTTTATGAAGCGGATGGGCATGATTTCCGCAGCCTGCTTTCGGTATTCAGCCGTTTTAATGAAGCAAAGGATAAACCCAAGGTGGTTATTTGTAAAACAGTAAGGGGGAAAGGGGTTTCTTTTATGGAAGATAATCTCAAGTATCATTCCTGCACCCTGAGTGAAGAAGAATATCGGAAAGCAATGGAGGAACTGTGTTAATTTCAATGCGCGATGCCTTCGGAGAGGCAATGCTGGAGCTGGGAAAACAAAATCCCAAGGTTTTGGCTTTGACGGCCGATTTGGGGCCGTCGGTCAGGCTGGATGGATTTGCCCGTGAGTTTCCCGATCGATTTTTTAATGTTGGGGTGGCGGAAGCAAACATGATCGGCCTTGCCGCCGGGATGGCGCTTGAGGGCTTTATTCCTTTCTGCGCTTCTTTTGCGGTTTTTTTACCCGGAAGATGTTTCGACCAAATCCGGGTTTCACTTTGCCAAAACAAAGCGAATGTTAAACTGGTCGGATCCCACTGCGGTTTTACCAATCCGGGTGACGGAGCCTCGGCCCAAAGCGTTGAAGATATCGCTCTTATGAGGGTTTTGCCGGAAATGACGGTGATTTGCCCGGCGGATGCCATCGAGACAAAAAAAGCGGTTTTAGCAATGGCGCATCAGAATGGTCCGGCGTATCTGCGGATTTCCCGAACGGAAACCCAGGTCGTAACCAGTAAGAGCGATCCTTTCAAAATTGGGGAAGCAAGAGTAATAAAACAGGGTAAAAAAATCACTTTAATCGCCTGCGGCACCATGGTGGGAATTGCTTTGCAGGCGGCGGAGAAAATAGACGGAGAAGTGATAAATCTTTCTACCATCAAACCGTTGGACAAAGCCACGATATTGAAATCTATAAGAAAGACCGGGCGGGTGATTACAATTGAAGAGCATAGTATTTACGGCGGAATGGGTTCAGCGGTGACGGAAATGGTGTCACAACAGTACCCGGTGCCGGTAAAAATAATGGGGATACCGGATGTTTTTGGCGAATCTGCCAGAGAATACCAACAATTGCTTGATAAATACGGGCTGACAGTGGAGAATATTATAAAGAATTACAAACTGTTTTGAAGTAAACCAGTAGAGCAGAAGAACAGTACTTGATTTACTATAGTTTATTAAAAAAGTTTATGAAAGTCGCGGTTACCAGAAAAATTCCCCGGGTCGGCATTGATGTTTTAGAAGATGCCGGTTTTGAAGTTGTCGGTAATCCGACTGAAAGACTGCTTACCGGGGTTGAACTGCAAAATTTCGTTAAGGGGGCAGACGGCATTTTGTGTTTGATTATTGATCGAATTACCAAGGAAGTGATTGACGCGGCGGGCGGTAACTTAAAAATTATTGCCAATTATGGCGTAGGGTATGACAACATTGACTTTGAGTATGCAAAAAGCAAGGGGGTAATGGTGACAAACACTCCTTCTGAACTTTCTTCAAGGGCGGTTGCCGAATTTACCATCGGGTTGATTTTTGCCGTTTTAAAAAGAATTGTTGAAGGAGATGAATTTTGCCGGCGGGGAGATATGGGGGGCTGGAAACCGGAAATTTTTTTGGGAATGAACTTGGAGGGAAGAACCTTAGGGATTGTTGGCTTGGGTAGAATTGGTTGTTTAGTGGCTAAAATAGCCAAGGCCTTTGGCTTGCGGGTCGTTTATACCAAAAGAAACCGCGACCTTGAAGCGGAAAAAGAGTTTGGACTGGAATATATGAGTTTTGAGAATTTACTGCGGGAATCGGATATTGTGTCGCTCCATGTCCCTTTGACCAACGAAACCAGGCGTATGATTAATCAACGGACTTTGGAATTAATGAAGGACACGGCTTTTTTAATCAACACTTCCCGGGGAGGGGTAGTTGATGAAGCTGCTTTGGTTGAATATTTAAAAAAAGGCAAGCTTTCTGGTGCGGCTTTGGATGTTTATGAGTATGAGCCGGAAATTAATCCCGAGCTTTGCGGGCTGCCGAATGTGGTAATTACGCCTCATATTGCCTCTTCAGTTCAGGAAGTCCGCGACGATATGGCAATTATGGCGGCCAAGAATATAGTGGAGGCCCTTAATGGTCGAACACCGCCCAATTTAGTAAATAGATAATAAATATCAACTGACTTTGTTAATTTACAATTTTAAACATTTAAAATTCGTATATTTTGATTTAAAATTTAAAATTTAAGAAGCTGTTTTAAGAAAATATATGCAAGTTAACTTAGATAAAATTACTAAAAATGGCAAAGCCCTGTTTCTGGCTTATGACCAGGGGTTGGAGCACGGGCCGACGGATTTTAATGAAGAAAGCGTTAATCCGCTAAAAGTTTTGGAAATTGCGGACAGTGGCTTTTTTACCGGGCTGATTTTACAAAAAGGAATCGCCGAGAAATATTTTTTTAATAAAAATTACCAGGTTCCCTTAATCGTAAAATTAAACGGTAAAACCAATTTAATTAAAGACGAAGACCCTTATTCTCCCCAGATTTGTTCGGTAGCGGAGGCTTTAAGTTATGGAGCGGCGGCGGTTGGTTATACCATCTATATAGGTAGTGAACATGAGCCTAAGATGACGGCTGAGTTTGGTAAAATTGAGCAGGAAGCCGAAGAGGCCGGCATTCCCGTAATTGCCTGGATGTACCCCCGCGGAAGAAATATTCCCGATGAAAAAGACCCCAAAATTATCGCTTATGCCGCCAGAGTAGGGCTTGAGTTGGGGGCGGATATTATTAAAATCCGCTATACCGGTGACCCGGTCAGTTTTAATTGGGTAATCCGAAATGCGGGGGAAGCGAAAGTGGTGGTCATGGGGGGGTCGAAAGAGGACGAAAAAACCTTTTTAGAAAGAACAAGCATTGTTATGGATCAGGGGGCGATCGGTTTGGCAGTGGGGCGCAATATCTGGCAAAACCCACAACCGCTAAAGATAGCGAAAAAGATAGCGGAGATTATTTGGAACTGATTAAATTTTTTAAAATTGGAATATTAATAATTGATTTTAAATTAAAAATTAGAAATTAAAAATTGTAAAATGTTTGACGTAATCTCACTCGGTACTGCCACTTATGATGTTTTCTTAAAATCTCCCGGAATGGAAATTAACCAAAAAGGGGAGGATGAGAATATTTGTTTTCGTTATGGAGCAAAACTTGAAGTTAACGAGATATTTTTTGACTATGGGGGAGGGGGAACCAATTCGGCAGTTACTTTTGCCAGGCAGGGTTTAAAGATAGCCAGTATAGTTCAGGTGGGGGACGATTTTTTCGGTAAGAAAATATTGGCGGATTTGCAAAAAGAGGGAGTGGCGACTAACTTGGTAAATATTCAAGAAGGAAATACTGATTATTCGACGATTTTATGGGTACCGAATGGAGGAAGGACAATTTTGGTTTATCGGGGGAAAACCAGACTGGAAATTGATAATGTGCTTTGGGACAAATTAGATTCCAAATGGTTTTATATTTCTTCGTTGGAGGGAAATTTACAAATAATTGAAAATTTAATCCGCCGATTTGGCGGAGAAAATTGTCGGATCGCCTGGAATCCGGGCAGTCGAGAGCTTAAACAAAAGGAAAAATTGCTTTCTTTACTGCCAAGTATAACTCTTTTAAATGTAAATAAAGAAGAGATGATCGAGTTATTAGCTATTAGCAATAAGCAATTGGCAATTAGCGACATTTTGAGCGAAGCGCAAAAATTGCCCTGTGAATACATTGTGATTACGGATGATAAAAGAGGGGCTTATTTTTGGAATAAAAGGGAAAGCTACTGGTATAATTGCGGGATTTTTGAAGATTCTCCCAGGGTAGAAACTACCGGCGCCGGTGATGCTTTCGGGTCAGGTTTAGTGACAGGTTTTATGAAAGGATATCCGTTTAAAGAATGTTTATATCTGGCTTCGGCAAACGCTTCTTCGGTTGTCGGAAAAATGGGGGCAAAGAAGGGAATTTTGAGACCAGAGGATTTGTCGGCCTGGGGAAGAGAGAAATTATTAATAAAGAGACTTTAAACCAATCCTTGGTAAAAATGCAACAAACAAGAAGTTATTTTCCTCAAAGAAAAACTCCTGGTGAACAAAAACAAATAAGAATGGTTTTGGGGCTGGTTTTGGGCTTGACTTTGGTTTTGATATTGTTGGCGACTTGTTATCGGGAATTTCCTAAGTGGTGGCAAAAAATCAACCAACCAAAATTGGTCGCTTCCGAAAGACTAACACCGAACCAGCCGACAGTCACACCAACTCCTAGATTTACCGAACAGAAAAAAAGTATCGAGAGCATACTTTTGCCCCTGCGCGGCAAGTACGGAATTTTTTATGAAGACATCGGGAGTAAAAACAGTTTTGGTATAAATGAAAAAGAGGTTTTTACGGCTGCTTCTTTAATTAAAATGCCGGTTTTGATCACTCTTTACCGAGAGGCGGAAATAGGCAATATTAATTTGGATGAAGTTTATAAATTGCAAGCCAGCGATAAAAGAGAGGGAGCGGGGGCTTTGCAGAACAAGCCGGTCGGATTTGAAATCTCGTATCGAAAAATAGCGGAATTGATGGGTGAACAATCGGACAATACGGCTTTTAATGTTGTTGCCAATAAATTAGGAACAGAAAAAATTCAAAATACCATTAATGCCTTGGGCATGAAGAATACTTCCTACGCCGAAAACTTAACTTCTCCGGTCGAGATGGGGTTGTTATTTAGAAAATTATATTTAGAAAAAATTATTTCTGATAAAAATAGAGATGAGATTTTATCTTTTATAACAGATACGATTTGGGAAGACCGGATCCCGGTGGGAGTGCCTGAAGGGATTAATGTCAGCCATAAAATTGGGACGGAAGTTGGGGTGATTTCCGACGCGGGTATTGTTTTTGGTCCAAAACCCTTTATTTTGGTAATTATGTCTCAGGAAGTCAACGAAATCGAAGCCAGAAAAGCCTTGCCGGAAATAACCAAAAAGATTTACGAAATGACGCAGGGTCTTGACACAAAAGAAAGGGAGTGATATTATGAATTTAATTATGAATAATAATATGAATTCTAGTTTAAATACTCAAAGAGTCACCGTGAGCTTGCCGGATTACATATATAGAAGACTGGTTAAACAAGTTCCCGAAAGGCAAGTCAGCCGTTTTGTGGCTAGTGTTTTAGAGGAAAAACTTTTTATGCACAAGAAACAGACTACAGATCCGATTGATGATTTTGTAAATTTACGAAGAAAATTGCCCAAAATTAGCGACAAAAAGATCTTTGCTGCAATTAGGAAGGGCAGGATGTGAAGAACTATATTGTTGATGCTTCTTTTGTGGTAAAAGCTCTTTTATCAGAGAAATCTTCGGTAGTTGAACAATTTGAAAAAATTCTCAAAGAGCAGGAAAACAAGAAAGCCAAGGTGTGTTCTTATTCTTTGTTGCCAATAGAAGTCGCCAATGCTTTAAGATTTTCTTTAAAAGATAAAGAAGCGGTTGAAGAAGCTTTTGAGAAATTTTCCCTTCTTGATATTGAGTGTCTAACTCTAAATATTTCCCAAATTAAATCAGCTCTGCAATGGTCTCACGAACTTGGAACAACGGTTTACGATACGGCTTATCATTCGTTGGCAAAATTATTGGATGGAGATTTCTATACTTGCGATAGAGAATATTTCCAAAAAGCGGGTAAAGAGGGGAATATTGTTTTAATAAAATAATTGAGGCCAAAAGGGGAGGCCTTGCGAGGCTGTTTTTGTCCAGGATTTTTTCAAAGTAGATTTTTTCCCCGAAGAAAGTTTAAAGTATTTGTGGTTGGGGGGTGGGGAGGGACTTTTTGTCCAGAATTTCTTTGATTCTTTCGGGCGTGCAGGTTGTTTTGGGCTCAGTGCCGGTTAAAAAGTATTCTTTTTTAACAATCGGGCAGCCGTTGCAGGTTAAGGTATTAGTTAAGGCACAGATATAAACTTCTTTTACTTCATTGGGTTGGGGAAATTTTTCAACCGGGGAATTTTCCAACAAATTGCTCATAATTTTCCGCCAAATTGGGGAAGCGCCGGTAACACCGGAAGCGACATAACTCATCGGGGTGTTGTCGTTATTACCGACCCAAACCACCACCACCCTGGAAGGGGTGTAACCGATAGTCCAATTGTCCCGCAGGTTTTGGGTGGTGCCGGTTTTAACTGCCACCGCCCGGCCGGGAATGAAAAGCTGGGAATTTTGGCCAAAGGCTGGAGTTCTGGCGGAATTATCCGCCAGAATATCCGTCAGCAAAAAAGCCACGCCTTGGTTTAAAACCGCAGTTTGCTGGCCGCTTAAATTTTCTTCCAGGATTTTTCCCCGGCTGTTTTTTACTTTTAAAATCGGATTTAAATCAACTCGGATGCCGTTATTGGCCAGGACACCATAAACTACGGCCATGTCGGTCATTTTAACTTCACCGCCGCCCAAAGTCAGCGACAAGCCGAATCTTGAAGAATCATTCCAGGTGGTAATGCCCATTTCCTGCCCCCGAGTAACCATTTTTTTAACCCCGAAAGCGGCCAGGATTTTAACCGCCGGGACATTATAGGAAGAACCCAAAGCAATTCTTAAAGGAATCAGTCCATGATATGTCCGGTCGTAGTTAATCGGTGAGTAAGGAGGTTGGCCGGAAACCATATAGGTGATGGGTGAGTCTTCAATTAGACTGGAAGGGGTAAAACCATTTTCCAGGGCAATAGAATAATTAACCGGTTTAATCGACGACCCGGGTTGTCTTAAAGCGGTAGTAACATTGTAGTTTCCGTCAATATCTTTAGCAAAATAATCTTTACTGCCGGCCATGGCCAGAATTTCTCCGGTTTTTGGATTGGTTACCAGGGCCGCGCCGTTAGAAATACGGAAGGCGGTTAATTGGCCAATTTCGTTTTTGACAATTTTTTGGACGGTTGCCTGAAGGTTCAGATCTAAACTGGTAGTTATCTCCAATCCTCCCTGTTCGACCATTTTTTCTCCGTATTTTTGCACCAAGAGCTCTTTAACATACATCATAAAATGGGGGGCACTGATCTCATTCTCTCCGGAAGCATACTTTAATTTTTCGGCCCGGGCGGTTTGGCTTTGTTCCTCGGAAATATATCCATTCTCCACCATTTTTTTTAAGACCAGGGCTTGTCTTTGTTGGGCGATTTGGGGACTCCCGCCGAAAGGCGAATAGCTGGTCGGTGAGGCCGGCAATCCGGCCAGCAAGGCGGCCTCGGCCAGATTTAAGTCTTTAGAGGACTTATCGAAATATTTTTGAGCGGCTTCCTCAATTCCATAGGCGGCGCCTCCATAGCCAACTTCATTTAAATACATTTCTAAAATTTGTTTTTTAGTGTATTTTTTTTCGGTCAGTAAGGCTAAAACCGCCTCCCTTATTTTTCGCTGATAAGTTTTTTCGTTGCTAAGCAGGGCGTTTTTAATCAGCTGTTGGGTAATGGTTGATCCACCGGTTTTTTTATTCTGGAAAATATTTTGGTAAAAGGCCCTTATTATTCCTCTTAAAGACAGGCCTTGATGGCGGTAGAAATCTTTATCTTCAATTGAAATGGTTGACTCAATAATAAACGGAGGAAGATCATCGATATTTACCGGAGTCCGGTCTTTATCACGGAATATTTTATAAAGCAAAACACCGTTGCGGTCGTAAATCCGGGTAGTTAGGATTTGCTCCCTGGTTATTAATTTATTAAGGGAGGGCAAATCAACGATAATGGTCGAAATATAATAAAAAACCGCCAGAGACAAAAAGATGCCAAAGATAAAACCCAAAAAACCCGCCTTGGTGCGTAGTCTGTGTCGATGGGTTTTTAATTTCCTGACCGCCGGCTTTTTCGTCTTTTTTACTTTTTTGAGAAAAGAAATTAAAAAAGAAGGCAATCCGAGAAGATAAATTATTAAAACCAGCAGTAAATAAAAAGGCTTACCAACAAAAATAAAAAACCGGGTAATACCTCCTGTCCCTTTTATCATTATTCTATTATAGGACAGACGAGGCTAAATTGAAAGAAGAAAAATAGGCTTACGGTTTTTTAAGATTATAAGAATTAAATACTGCCGGGTCAGTGGGAAACGGACAGTCCAGGCAAAGAAGGGAACCGGTTAGGTCAATTAGCGCATTTTTTTCCTGGGTTTCAATCTTTTCCAAGGGAATTTCTTGCCCCGGTTGGATCGCCTGCTGATTATCTTTATTAATGAAGATTTGTCTTTTAAGATTTTCCGTTTCGATAGGGAGGGTGCCTTTAATAAAGTATTCGTACCGGGTCGGACAGCCGGAGTCTCCCGGTAACAGTCCGCTGGTAACACAAACTTCTGCGCCGATGATGTCCTCCGGTTTTACCGGCCACTCCTGAAAAGTTTTGCCCTGTTTTTTGTCCTCTCTTTCTAAAATAAAACGGGTGGTTTTGTTCCAAATAGGGGAAGCACCGGTTATACCGGAAGCAACATAACTCATCGATTTATTGTCGTTGTTGCCAACCCAAACTGCGACTACATAGGAGGGAGTGTAGCCGATGGTCCAGTTGTCTTTGCGGTCGTTGGTAGTCCCGGTCTTGACTGATACTTCGGGATGATTTTTAACGACAAGATATGAAGACGCTCCGAACATTGGTTGTCTGGCGTTGTTATCCAGCAGGATATGACTGATTAAATAACAACTTTCAGGCGAAAGAATTTTTGGACCTTCTTCAAATTTATGTTCTTCCAAAACTTTTCCGGTGTAATCCTTAATTTTTTCAATTGAATAAAGGTTTTGCTTTTCTCCTTTATTGGCCAATACGGCAAAGGCGACGGCCATATCGGTCATTTTTACCTCACCGCCGCCAAGAGTTAAAGAAAGGCCGTAATTTTTCGGGTCTTGGAAAGTAGTGATGCCCATGGCAGAGGCGGTGGCAATAAAATCATCGAGCCCGTTTAGGGCAAGGGTTTTGACTGCCGGAACATTGTATGAATTTCCTAGGGTAAAACGGGCCTGCACTCCGCCATGGAATTGATTGTCATAATTGCTGGGGCAATATCTTTTTTGACCGGCAACATCAAAGCAGGTGGGAATATCTAAAATTAGACTAGCCGGGGTTAAAAATTTTTTTTCAAAAGCCAGGGCGTAATTCAGCGGTTTGATCGAGGAACCGGGTTGACGGAGTGAAGTGGTGACATTAACGTTGCCGTCAATATCTTTGGCAAAATAATCTTTACTTCCGGCCATGGCCAGAATCTCCCCGGTTTTTGGATTGGTTACCAGGACTGCGCCGTTGGTGACTTTTTCCTTAGTTAGTTTAGCGACTTCGGAGGCGATCGCGGTTTGGGCAAACTCCTGAATTTCCAGGTCCAAAGTTGTCCATACTTGCAGTCCGCCCTGGTCGATTTTTTGCTGGCCGTATTTTTCCACCAGTTGGTCTTTAACATACATCACAAAATGGGGGGCCTTAATGCCCTTGCCGTGGTCCGCATATATTATTTCTTCTTCTTTGGCCTTTTTTGCTTCCTCCTCAGAAATTTTTTTAATTTTGACCATTTCTTTCAGAATATATTCCTGTCTTTTTTCCGCGATCTGGGGACTCCCGCCGAAAGGCGAATAGCGGGTTGGTGAAGCGGGCAGTCCGGCCAACAGAGCGGTTTGCGCCAAAGTTAAGTCTTTGGCCGGTTTGCCAAAATACAGCTGGCTGGCCGAGCCAATGCCATAGGCAGTTCCGCCGTAGGGAATTTGGTTTAAGTACATTTCCAAAATTTTGTCCTTGGGATAGATAATCTCAACGGCAATGGTTAAAAAAGCTTCTCTGACTTTTCGTTTGACAGTTCTTTTTTGGGTTAAAAGGGCGTTTTTTACCAATTGCTGGGAAATGGTTGAACCGCCTTGAAGTTTGCGGCGGAAAACCGTATTAAAAGCGGCGCGGGCGATACCGGTGAAGACAAAACCGCTGTGTTTATAAAAATTTTTGTCTTCCGCGGCAATCGTGGCCCATTTAACATACTGCGGAAGTTCCTCCAACTTTATCGGCGTGCGGTTTTTATCAACATAAATCTCATAGAGCAACTCTCCGTTTCGGTCGAGAATTTTAGTCGAGACAGGATAAGCGTCATCGGAGGAGAGCTTGTTGGGGGAGGGAAGGTCTTTTAAGATGAAAAAGTAGAAAAAAACGGCCAAAAACACGGCCAAAATTAAGAGCAGTCTTTTTTTGGTTAATTTTTTTTGTTTCCGGTGGCGGGTTCTTCTTTTTTTTACTGGCATACAGGTATTATACGGGATGATATAATTTTATTAAATGACGACCGCTAAAGTTTCCTTTAAAGAAAAAATTTTTTCTGCTCTGCTGATGTTTGTTATAGGATTTGCCGGCGCTTCGGTTTTAGGGGCGATTGTCTTAATCGGCCTGATTGCCCTGGGCATTCTGCCCGCCATTTGACAAACCGGTAAATCCTTTATACAATCTCCCTACTGCCTTCAATTATTAATTTATCTTCTGCCCGAAAGAAGGAGAAAAGATGTCACCTAGCAAAAGCGAGATTAATCCAAGATGTGTGATCTTTTTGTCATCAAGAAGTGTTGAACATTCTGAGCCCGAAATGAAGATTGAACAGTTAATTCATCAAGTTGAAGAAAGATTAAGTGTTACCGTTGAAGGGATTTAAATGGAAGTAGATGGGCAAACAGCCCACGTTGTGGTTCAGTGTGAAAGAGAAAATGACGAAAGAGCGGTTTTAATAGACAATGGTAAGGGTGAAGCAATCCCTTGTGGAAAAAAAGGACAAAAGAATTGGTTTACCGAGGGTTGGTATTACTCAGTCAATTGGGGCGGAAAAGCCGGAAGGAGAGAATATGTTGAAGCTTTTGTAATAGGGTGGGGAGGGAAAGGTTTACGTATTCCAGGCGATGGTAAATATGGATATCTTTTGAGAAGATCAGACTTGAAAGAATTTACTCCTGGGGAAATGGTTAATCTTTGGAATGCTTTAGAAAGAGTGACGGATCAAGAGTAGTGTTTTGGTGCTGAATAAGCACGATTAATTTACTGTTAATTTTTCTGCCCAAGAAGGAGTCGCCGGAAGGTTTTGAGACATTGCTTCATAATTTCCTGGCTTCGTGCTAAAATAGGCGCATGGCGGAAAAATTTCCCGAAAAGTATAATCATCGTGAAGTCGAGCCCAAGTGGGAGAAGAAATGGGAAGAGAGCGGGATTTATAAAGCCATAGATTTTGACGAAAAACCCAAGAAATATATTCTTTTTGAGTTTCCGTATCCTTCAGGTGAAAGACTTCATCTCGGTCATGCTTTTTCTTTTACCGGAACCGATATTTTGGCTCGGTTTTATCGCATGAAGGGATTTAATGTTCTTTGCCCGATCGGCTGGGACGCTTTCGGTTTGCCGGCGGAGAATTACGCCATTAAAACGGGGATTAACCCGGCGATTGCCACCGCGGAAAATATCATTAATTCCCAAAAACAAGCAAAAAGATGGGGTCTTTCCGTTGATTGGAATCGGGAGATTTCCACAACCGACCCGCAATATTATAAATGGACGCAGTGGATTTTTCTGCAATGGTATAAGAAGGGTTTGGCAGAGAAAAAAGAAATGCCGATTAACTGGTGCCCTGCATGTAAAATCGGCCTGGCCAACGAAGAGGTAATCGGGGGAAACTGCGAAAGATGCGGAGCCGAAGTCAGCCGAAGAACAATAAAACAATGGGTGGTAAAAATTACGGCTTATGCCGACCGGTTAATTGAAGGGCTAAAAAATACCGATTTTATTGAGAAAGTTAAAGCGTCCCAGATTAACTGGATCGGGCGATCAGAAGGGGCTGAGATAAAATTCGAAATCCGAAACCCGAAATCCGAAATCGTGGTATTTACAACACGTCCGGATACGCTTTACGGGGCGACTTTTATGGTTCTGTCTCCGGAACATGAACTGGTAAAAAATATTAGAGATGAAAAGGTTAAAAAATATATTGAGACGGCCAGGAAAAAATCGGATTTGGAGAGAACGGAGCTGAATAAGGAAAAAACCGGGGTATTTTCCGGCCTTTACGCTATTAATCCTGCCACGGGTGAAGAAATCCCGGTTTGGATTTCCGATTTTGTCCTGTCTTCTTACGGTACCGGCGCAATAATGGCTGTTCCGGCGCATGATCAGCGGGATTTTGCTTTTGCAAAAAAATTCGGCCTGCCGATTGTGCCAGTAATAGTACCGGAGGGCAAATGGAATTTTGACGAAAAGGCCTATACGGAAGTAAATGAAGGAATGACGGTTAATAGTCCGGAATGGGAAGGCATAAAACCTTCAGAAGCGATAAAAAAGGCGCTGGAGTGGATGGAAAAAAAGGCCATTGGTCGGAAAAGTGTTTCTTATCACCTTCGGGATTGGATTTTTTCCCGGCAGCATTATTGGGGTGAGCCGATTCCGATTGTTTACTGTGAGAAATGCGGGGAAGTGCCGGTGCCGGAAGACCAACTGCCGGTAGAATTGCCTGAAGTGGAGAAATATAAACCAACCGACAGCGGCGAGTCGCCACTGGCGAGCGTTTCAGATTGGGTAAATACTAAGTGCTCAAAATGCGGCGGGCCGGCCAAAAGGGAAACTGACACCATGCCCAACTGGGCCGGATCAGATTGGTACTATTTAGCTTATCCGTTAGCGGATAAGCTAGAAGTTCAAAGTTCACAAGGAAATTTATTTTTAGACAATCTTGAGCTTTTAAAATACTGGCTGCCGGTGGATATTTATCTTGGCGGAGACGAACACAATACGCTTCATCTGCTTTATTCCCGTTTCACTTACCTTTTTTTGCGGGATATCGGAGCGGTACCCCAAGAAATTCCTGAGCCGTATTATAAAAGATTATCGCATGGTGTAATTTTGGGAAAGGACGGCCAGCGGATGAGTAAATCGCGGGGGAATGTGATCAATCCGGACGAGGCGGTTGAAGCTTTTGGGGCAGACAGCCTGCGGATGTATTTGCTGTTTATGGGGCCGTTTGATTACACCATGGTTTGGAATCAGGAAAATTTGGAAGGATGCTTCCGGTTTTTAAAAAGGGTTTGGAATTTGTTTACCGGGTCAAACCAAAGCGAGGTTGATGACCAAATCCTTCTTCGAAAACTAAACCAAACCATCAAGAAGGTCGGAGAAGATATAGAGGAAATAAAGTTCAATACGGCGGTTGCGGCCTTGATGGAATTATTGAACGAAATGTGCAATGTAGAATGTACAATTAAAACCCTTAAAACTTTTCTTTTACTACTTGCGCCGTTTGCACCGCATTTGACAGAAGAACTTTGGGAAAAACTAGGTAATAAATTTTCTATTCATCAGCAAAGCTGGCCGGAATATAATCCTGAACTAATTGCGGAAGAAGTGGCAGTTATCGCCATACAAATTAACGGAAAATTGAGAGGAACGACGGAAGTTCAAAGCGCAAAAATCAGAGATCAAAAAGAAATTGAAAGAATTGCAAAAGAAAACGACAAGGTTAAAAAATATTTAAAAGGTCAGGAGATCAAAAGAATTGTTTATGTACCCGGAAGATTGATTAATTTTGTTGTTTAATGATAATATTTTATTAATGCTTAAAAAACTTCGTCCAATAGGCCGTTTGTTTACTTTTATTTTTGTGGTTTGGGGTTTGTACCGTTTAATCTTCCGCCTTCCGGAAAATGTTGAAGAAATTGTCCTAAAACCTCTAATCTGGCTTGTTCCGACTTTTTATCTCGTGTTTAAAAAAGAAAAAAGGGGAATGGAGTCTCTCGGATATACAAATAAAAACCTTAAGAAATCCATCGGCAAAGGACTAATTTTTTCCCTGTTTTTTTTGGTTGTCGGGATAAGCCTTAATTATTTAAAAAATGGTTTCTTTTCTTTTGGGGGCATCTTTTCTAAAGACATTTTTTGGCCGACGGTTCTTTTAAGTTTTATTACCGCCATCAGTGAAGAAACGGTTTTTAGAGGCTATATCTTTAACCGGATGGCGGAAATATTGAAAAACGACTGGTTGGCTAATCTTATCTCAAGCGTTGGGTTTTGCCTGGTTTATTTGCCGATTTCCATCTTTGTTTATCATTACAACCTGCCCCAAATTTTTATATTTTTAACTTTGACTTTTCTTTTTTCTATCGGAAGCGGGGTCCTGTTTTCCTGGACCGGTTCGATCTGGTCTTCAATTCTTGTTCATGTTTTTTGGGCCTGGCCGGCAATATTGGTTCAATAAACAAAACAAAACGGTTCTTGACATTTGACTTCTGTTATTTGGTATAATGTTCCTGCTTTATGAAAAAAAGACTGGTTTCTATCGCCGCTGTTTTTTTGTTTGCCACAGGGATATTGTTAATTTCTGTTGACCGTTCCACCAGCCATATCAAACAAAGCCTCGCCGCCGCAACTATAAAATTTGAAGTTTTACCGGAAGGAAATTCTACCCAAAGTTCTTCGGCTAAAGTTGACTATTATTTGGTCTACCCGGGAATTTTGCCCGATCATCCCCTGTACAAAATTAAAATGATCAGGGACCGGATCTGGTTGTGGTTGACGGTTGATGCGGCCGAGAAGTCGCAGCGGTTGCTTTTATATGCTGATAAAAGGTTAGGAGCCGGTAAGGTTTTAGTCGAAGGCAACAAGGTCAGCCTGGGAATGACAACTTTATGGAAAGGGGAGAAATATTTAGACCAGGCGGCGGATTTAGTTTTGACGGCAAAAGAAAAAGGCTTTAATATAAACTCCGCTTCCGAAAAGATAAAGACTTCTTCTTTGAAACATGAAGAAATTTTGTTGGAACTGAAAGAAAAAGTAAACGGAGAAGGGAAAACGGCACTGGAAGAAATCATCGGATATTTACAGGAAATTCAAAAGAAAACAACTTCTTTTTAATCCCTCGATAAGCCTTTCTTTGTCTTTTTGAGGAATATTTTTAACCACCGGTGTTTTGTCCTAATTTTCAGATCTTCCAATAAAGTTTGCTTTTTTACCTAAAAGACGCACTAAATCACCATTTCTGAACTATTCTGATATAAAAAATGCTAATTGACAGGGATTTCCTGCCACTGTTAATAATGGGTTCACTAATGAAGAAAGAAAATCTATCGGTAAAGCAAGGAGACAAAATGACAAGTTTATCTGTTACCAAAATAAAAAAGAGGAACGGCCGGATTGTTGATTTTGATAAGAAGAAAATTTCTACTGCCATTTTAAAAGCAATGAGGGCAGTCGGGGAAGTCAGTGAAGAAAAAGCGGGGTCTATGGCCGAGCAGGTGGTGCAGATTTTAGATAAAAGATTTGACGGCCATACCGTTCCCTCGGTCGAAGAAATTCAGGATATCGTCGAAGAAGTTTTGATCAAAAATCGTTTGGTGGCAGTTGCCAAGGCTTACATTTTGTATCGGGATCTCCATAACAAAATCCGCAATATAAACAGCCTCGTTGATAGTGACGAGATGGTCAAAAACTATATTGAACGGCTCGATTGGCGTGTCAGGGAAAACAGCAACATGACTTATTCGCTTCAAGGACTAAACAATCATATGGCCAGTTTAATTTCATCTAATTATTGGCTGAATCAAATATATCCAAAAGAAACCGGCGAGGCTCATCTAAGTGGAGATTTACATTTGCATGATTTAGCAATATTGGCGGCTTATTGCTGCGGCTGGGATTTACAGGATTTTTTGAGAAAGGGAATTGGCGGAGTGCCGGGGAAAATAAATTCTGCCCCCCCCAAACATTTTGGAACCGCCCTTGGGCAATTGGTTAATTTGATTTATACCTTGCAGGGAGAAACAGCCGGTGCGCAGGCAGTTTCTAATTTTGATACTTTGCTGGCGCCCTTTATTTATTATGACAAGCTTTCTTATAAAGAAGTCAAACAAGCGCTGCAGGAATTTATGTTTAATATGAATGTGCCGACCAGAGTCGGATTTCAATGCCCTTTTTCTAATATTACCCTGGATTTGATTATTCCCTCGATGTTGGCAAAGGAGCCGGTAATTGTGGCCGGAGAAACGCAAAAGAAAACTTATGGTGAATTTCAAAAAGAAGTTAATATTTTAAATAAGGCTTTGGGTGAGGTACTGCTTGAAGGTGATGCCCAAGGACGGGTATTTTCCTTTCCGATTCCAACTATCAATATTACCAAAGACTTTGATTGGGAAAATCCCTATCTTGATAATCTTTGGGAAGCGACCCGTAAGTACGGTATTCCCTATTTTTCCAACTTTGTCAATTCGGATATGAAGCCGGAAGATGTCAGAAGTATGTGTTGTCGATTGAGGCTTTTGAACACCGAATTGCGCAAAAAAGGCGGCGGGCTTTTTGGGGCTAACCCGCTTACCGGAAGTGTCGGGGTAGTAACGATTAATCTTCCCAGAATTGGCTATTTATATAAAACCAAAAAAGATTTTTTTGACCGTTTGGGACACTTGATGGATTTGGCCAAAGAAAGCTTGATTACCAAAAGAAAAGTGGTAGAAGAATTTACGGAAAAAGGCCTTTATCCCTACTCACGTTATTATCTTGAAGGTATAAAACAAAGATTTGGCGAGTATTGGAAAAATCACTTTAATACGATTGGGTTGGTTGGTATGAACGAAGCCTGTTTGAATTTTATGGGGAAAAGCATTGCTGATTCTCAAAGTAAGGCCTTTGCAATTGAGGTTTTGGATTTTATGCGCCGCCGGCTGGCAGATTACCAAAAGGAGGAGAATCAACTGTTTAATTTGGAAGCAACTCCGGCAGAGGGAACTTCTTATCGTTTTGCCCGGGAAGACAGAAAAAGATTTAAGGATATTATTTTTGCTAACAACAGAGGCGAACCTTATTATACTAACTCGACTCAATTACCGGTGGGTTTTACTGATGATATTTTTGAAGCACTGAAGCATCAGGATGAGCTACAGTGTAAATATACCGGGGGAACGACTTTGCATGGATTTTTAGGAGAAAGCCTGTCGGATATAAAATCGGTCAAAAATCTGGTCAAGAAAATCGCCGAACAGTTTCACCTGCCTTATTACACCATTACTCCGACTTTCAGTATCTGTCCGGTTCACGGATATTTGGCCGGGGAACACAAATATTGTTCTAAGTGTGATGAGGAGATAGATAAAGAAAGAATGAAGCTGGAAAAAGAGGGAGTGAAGGTTGAGATAGAAGAATAATTTTATAAAAATTATAAAAATTATAAATTTTATATTTTAAAATTGGAAAGGAGGTTTTATGCAAATTAAAATACTAAAAAGACAGCCGTGTGAGGTTTTCTCTCGGATTGTCGGTTATCTGCGGCCGGTTTCCCAATGGAATGATGGGAAGCAGTCGGAATTTTCCGAAAGAAAAACTTTTAAGATAAAGGACTAAAATCCGAAATTCGAAGCACGAAATTCGAAACAAATTCTAACTTTCGAATTAGCTAAATTCAGAAAGTTTTGAAAATTTGGTCGTTTGAGTTTTGAGAATTGTTTCGGATTTCGAATTTAGTATTTCGAATTTATTTGGATGGAGATAGCCGGTTATATTAAAACTTCACTGATAGAATGGCCGGGGAAGATTTCCTCGGTCATTTTTGTGCCGGGTTGTAATTTTCGGT
>PEVD01000039.1:0-3846 GCA_002780305.1 Candidatus Shapirobacteria bacterium CG03_land_8_20_14_0_80_40_19
TTACCTGAAAGAATATCTTACTCCTAAAGATACCGAAAAACTAAATTTTCAGCTTGAAAACCCCAGCCTATCTTCAAGAGAAAAAGACAAAATTCTCAGATTGCTAAAAATGAATAATTTCTATAATGAAATTGATCTATTGTGTTACTGTTTGATGCCAAATCACTTTCATTTTGAATTGCACCAGCATAGTCTTGATTCAATTGATAACTTCATGAATTCTTTGGGAACGCGATATACTCTGTATTTTAACAAAAAATATAAAAGAGTGGGTTCACTTTATCAAGGAGTTTATAAGGCAGTGTTGGTCAAATCCGAAAATCAACTGCTTCACCTCTCCCGTTACATTCATCAACAATCTCTTATTTCAAAACCAGCTTCAAAAGGGGAGGCCTTGCGAAGCTGGAAACAAAAACAGCCTTCTTCCCTTCCTGAATATCTTGGATTAAGAAATACTTCTTGGATCAAAACCAATGAAATATTAAAATATCTTGATAAGATTAAAGCCAATTCTCTCCTTTCTTACGACGCCTTTGTTAAAGGGAACGACGATTTTGAAGCAATTAAAGAGATAATTATCGAAAATTAAAACCTATTCAAAACTAGCTTCAAAAGGGGAGGCCTTGCGAAGCTATTTATGATATTAATTCTAAAAACTTTTCTTCTTCTTTTAAAGGCCCGATCATGGCCAAATTAACTTTTTCTTTGACCAAAACTCTCTTGGCCACTCTATTGACATCCTCAAGTGTAACTTTGTCAATTTTGGCAAACATTTCCTGAGGAGTTTCCGTTTCCTCCTGCAAAAGCTGTTTGCGGCCGTACCAAAGAGCTACTTCCAAACTGTCCTCCAGATCCAAAGCAACATGGCCTTTCAAATATTCTTTGGCTTTATTAAGCTCTTCTTGTTTTACCTCCCCTTTTTTGACTTTTCCAAACTCATCCAGAATGACTTTAACCGCCTCGTGCGCCTTGCCAATATTGACTCCGGCTCTAGCCGCAAAATAGCCTGTTTCGTGATGTAAATCGGAAACCGCCTTAACATAATAAGCCAATCCCCTTCTTTCCCGCACCTCGATAAAAAGCCGGCTGGACATTCCCCCACCTAAAATCGCGCCTAAAACTGCTAAAGCCACCTTATCTTTATCAAAAAAAGAAAAACTCGGATAACCTAAATACAAATGACACTGGTCTGTTTGTTTATATTTAATCTTCAACCTGGGTTTAGCCTGATTTTCTTTAAATTCAACCATTTTTTCTTTCTCCCCTCTGGTAAAAGAGGAAAAGTATTTTTCCGCCAGTTTTAAGATCTTTTCTTCTCTTACTCCTCCAGCTACTGCTAAAACCATATCACTCCCCTGATAAAACCGATCGCAGTATTTCATGAAATCTTCACGAACAATACTGCCAACTGTCTTTTTATCTCCGGCAACCGACCAGCCCAAAGGATGTCCGTCAAACATCAGATTATAAAAAACTTCATCAATATCATACATTGGCGTATCCTCATACATATTGATTTCTTCCAAAATCGTGCCTCTTTCCCGCTCAATTTCTTCAGGGGCAAAAAGTGAATTCTTCAGGGTGTCGGAAAGCAAATCAAAAGCCAGCTCAAGATGGTTTTTCTGCAGTTTAATAAAATAACCGGTATGGTCTTTAGAAGTAAAGGCGTTATTTTGTCCGCCCACCGAATCAACCAAGGAAGAAATTTCAAAAGCGGAAGGTCTTTTCCTGGTCCCCTTGAAAATCATGTGTTCCAAAAAATGGGAAAGCCCGGCTTTGTTTTTGTTCTCATAGCGGCTGCCGGCGCCAATCATTACCAAAACTGTGGCCGAGGGAAGATTATTCATGGGAGCGGTAATTACCCGCAAGCCATTACTTAACATAAATTGGGATTGGTCAGTCATAAGGGGTATTTTACCACTTAGCCCGCTCCGCCGCCACCCCCGCCGCCGCCACCCCCGCCGCCGCCACCCCCGGAAAACCCGCCGGAAGATCCTACACCATGGCTGCCGTATCCGCCGGAAAAAGAATTTGAAAAAGAAGAACTCATTCCACTAAACGACTTGCTCAAACTGCCGGAAAAATCACTCATGTTAGCAATTGTCACTCCATAGTAAGTCGTTGCCAATCGGTTAAATTCTTCGGCTGAAAATGATACCGGCAGACTGGCTAAAGTCTTTATAGAAACGCCGAACAGCGTCCCGTAAACCAGATATTTTTCCCACAGAATGATCGAGTCCACCGGGTAATTTTTCGTCACACTGTAATCTTTAAGCCATTTGTTAAAAGCTTTCCACGCGGCTGTTTCTTTTAATCCTGTTTGGGTTCTTTTTTCAGCAAATGGAAATCTTTTTACAATAACACAAATGATTATTAAGTTAAGAGTTATATTAAAAATTCCCGGGAAAAAACCAAAAAATATTGACACAACCTGCAAAATAAAATAAATAATAAAAAGCAGGTAACCATTTTTCCGGTATTCTTTTGGCACTTTTTCAAGCAGGTTTTCTTTAAAACCAAAAACCCTGACAGGAGTTAAAAGCTCTTCATATGAATTTTTCTTGAATTTTAGAAAAAACTTTGAGCTGATAGTAGGAGAACTTTGAACATCTTTTTTAATTTGTTTAAAACTAACTTCGTCCGCACCGCTGAAAACAAATTCCAATAAATCTTTTTCAAAATCCAATAATTTTTCATTGCCGTATTTTTCCGCTTTAACCAAAGAGTATTCGTAGCCAGTTTTGCCGAAAAATGTCTTTTTCGGCTCGCTTTTTATCTTGATTATCCTTCTTTGAACCAAAGACAGAATCGTTGCTAAAAATACGCTTGGGGAATAGTTAACACCACCCTTTAAAAGCCCCTCAACCATCGCTGGAGGCAGTTCGGACGGTGGTTCGTGCAAAGTGCCCGAGAGATTCGCTTCCGGCAGTTTAGCTCCCATTCCATATTTTCTCCTTAATACCAAGTACCTGATTATGGCAATTACAAAAAGAAAATTGACTCCTATACCAAACAAAACGCCGAAGGCAGCCAAAACCGGGCTAATATTCTTTTTATTGACATCTTTTGCTGTTTTTTCAATATCTTTTTTTTCTTCGTCTAAAATACCTGCTAAGGTTTTATTTCCCGTCTGGGCAAAAACCGCATTTTCCAACTTGGGAAACAAAACCCGGACTTCAAAAAACTTATTAATTGGTAAATTATCAGCAGAAAACACGGCTCTCTGGTTGTCTGGTATACTTACTCTCCCGTTCAACGGTCCATGGCCGAAAGCCCAAATTTGATCATCAGGAGCAGGCAAAGGTAAAATCACCTCCGCCGTTACTTTTTGATGCGGTTTGCTCCACTCCCCGCCAATCAACTGCCAATAAAACTCGGCAATATCATCATGATTGATAATCGCATTCTCGATTTTATATTTTAGAGTAAAAGTTTTGCTCTCAAAATTAGCTTGATAATAGGCCTTTAAATACAGTTTTTCGGGAGTGATTGTTAATTGATAAGTTCCCGGCTGGCCGGAATCCGACTGCAGATATTTTTGTAACCCTTCCCAAAGCTCGAAATTTGTATTTTGTATTTTGTATTTTGTATTAAGATTAATGGTCTGGTCTATCCAAGAAAAACTGCCGTCAAAATAGTAAGCCCTGGTTTCTGTCACGCCAGCAGAACCGTCAAGGTTAAGCTGAACTTTAAAATCAGCGGATAAAATCGAATAGTCTTTAGCATAAACGAACTTTGAAGAAAACAAAAATACAAAAAGAAAAAACAGTAAAGCTAAAATTTTTTTCTTTAACATCAATATCAATTTACATCCTCTCCAAGGCTTCAATTCCCAGCAAATTAAGG
>PEVD01000039.1:3968-5131 GCA_002780305.1 Candidatus Shapirobacteria bacterium CG03_land_8_20_14_0_80_40_19
CGGCATTTAATAATTTGAAATTTGAATTTATTTTGAAATTAGAAATTAGAAATTCGGATTTGGCGAGCACGCTTTGTGTGCGCGCGTAGGTGTATTGCAGATACGGCCCGGAATTACCCTGCAAAGAAAGCATTTGTTCCCAGTCAAAAATGACATCTGTCCGCGGATTCTGTTTCAAATCATTATATTTAACCGCGCCTATCCCAACCGCTATCGCCGAATCCTGATTAATTTCCGCCGCTCTTTTGACCGCTTCATCTAAAACTTCTTTTAAGTGAATTGTCGTTCCCTTTCTGGTTGAAAACTTGCCTTCCTTCCACCGTATCAAACCATGCGCAACATGAACAAACATCTCTTTATTTCCGTATCCCAACTGTTCACAAATCTTGAACAATTGGTTAAAATGCAAAGTCTGGTCGGCTCCGACTTCGTAAACAAACAAATCCGGCTGCCATTTTTCTTTCCTGAACTTTACGGTTGCCAAATCGCGAAGAAGATAGGTGGTCGCCCCGTCTGACTTAACCAGCATTCCCGGCAATTCTTCACCGGGAATTTCCACTACCTGCGCGCCCTGGCTTTCTTTCAAAATCCCCTTTTTCCGGCAATCTTCCAAAACCGCCTCCATTTTGTCCTGATAAAAACTTTCACCGTAAGTGTAATCTATCTGGACACCGAGCAATTTGTAAACCCGGTCAAACTCTTTTTTGGAAATATCAACGCAGGTCTGCCAGATTCCTTTGGCCTCTTTGTCCCCTTCTTCCAATTTTTTAAACCACGCCCGTGCTTCACTTTCTATCTTCGGATCTTTCTCCGCTTCCTGATGAAATTCAATATAAAGTTGCTCCAACACTTCAATCGTTAAGTTTTGGGAAGGGTTTTTATTAATTTGATAAATTAGCTTGCCGAATTGCGTCCCCCAATCTCCTAAATGATTGTCGCCGACAACTTTCCAGCCTAAAAATTTATAAAAGTTATAAATTGCCTGACCGATATTGGTTGAACGGAGATGGCCGATACCAAACGGCTTGGCAATATTCGGCGCCGAATAATCAATCACCATCGTTTTAGCGCACTTTTGTGCGCGTCCATAATTTTCACCTTCTCTTAGCACTTCTACAAGTTGGTTGCCAAGAGCATCAAATTTAAGCCATATATTGATGAAT
>PEVD01000036.1 GCA_002780305.1 Candidatus Shapirobacteria bacterium CG03_land_8_20_14_0_80_40_19
CTTATAAAATTGCGCCGGTTTATTGTCCTCCTTCCAAGGTTTGGACCGGAAATGTAACCTTTTTTATGGAAAAAATGGAAGGGTTCAATGGAAAAGACGACTTATCCGCCCAGTTGGTACTTGACTAAAAAGTAAAGGTATAGTACAGCAATGGAGTCTCTTTTTTTAGTGAGCTCACTCGGATTCCCTGCCCGAAATGCTTCGGCAGGCGGGGAGCCGAGGTTAAACAGTGTCGCCAGGGGGATTCGAACCCCCAATCTTCAGGATGAGAACCTGATGTCCTGAGCCGTTAGACGATGGCGACAAATCGTAGTTTTCGCTTCCAATTATACCCTGAAGGAGGGGCTATTGACAAATAAAAATTAAAGGCTTATCATTTCTTGAATTAATTAAAAAGTCGGCCGAAAAAAGGCTGGCTTTTATAGTTTTTATTAACTTCCGGTGAGAAAGAAAAACGAAAAAATGAACAATAGAATTTGCGTGACCGCTGATGGTTTGGTGAAAATCAAAGCAGTGCTGTCCGATTTAAAAAATAAGAAAAGACCGCAAGTGGTGGAAAGACTCGCCCTAGCGAGAAGTCAAGGTGATCTTTCGGAAAACAATGAATATGCGGCGGCCAGAGAGGAGTTGGCCTTTCTTGATGGGAGGATAGAGGAAATGGAAACAGTCGTTTCCAATGCCTTTGTTTCTACCGTTCCTGTTTTGAAAAACAGTGTTTGCCTTGGTTGTAAAGTAAAAGTAAAAATTGACGGAAACGAGACGATCTATGAAATTGTCGGTGAGTTTGAAGCCAATCCGGCCCTAAAGAAAGTTTCTGCCAATTCTCCTTTGGGAAAAGCTTTGCTTGGCAGGAAGCCGGGAGAAGAAGTGGAGTTTGACGCTCCGGCTGGTAAGGTTGTTTATAAAATTGTCGATATCTGTTAAAATCTCCCTAATATGTCAACTTTCGATGACCTTCGGCAGGCGAAGATTGAAAAACTGCAGGCAATAAAAAAATTGGGAATAGACCCCTATCCGGCCAAATTTGACCAAAAACAAACTTGCTTACAGGCTAAAGAAAAGGAAGGTTCCGTTGTTACTGTTGCCGGTCGACTGCGTTCTTTGCGCGGGCATGGCGGATCGCTTTTTGCGGATTTGGTTGATCAAAGCGGAAAAATCCAGCTTTTTTTCTCAAAAAAAGATGTTGGCGGGGAAAAATTCAGTCTGCTTGAACTGTTGGATTTAGGCGATTTTATTGGTGTAACCGGCGGAGTTTTTAAAACTCAGGCAGGGGAAATTACTGTTAAAGTGGCTGATTTTTCCTTACTCACCAAATCAATTGCGCCTCTGCCGGAAAAATTTCATGGTTTGACCGACATGGAAGTCAGGCTCCGCCAGCGGTATTTGGATTTAATTATGAATCCGGAAGTGCGGGAAATGTTTATTAAAAAGTCTAAATTTTGGGTGGCGGTCAGAAAATTCTTGGCAGACAAAGGTTTTATGGAGGTAGAAACACCGGTTTTGGAGTCTGTTCCCGGAGGAGCGGACGCGACTCCTTTTATTACACACCATAACGCTTTGGATACCGATTTTTATTTGCGTATTTCCCTGGAGCTTCACTTAAAGAGACTTCTGGTCGGTGGATACGAAAAGATTTTTGAAATCGGCCGGGTTTTCAGAAACGAGGGAATAGATGCCGAGCACTTGCAGGATTATACCTTATTGGAATTTTACTGGGCTTATGCGGATTACAACGATTTGATGGAATTAATTGAGGAGTTTTATAAATATTTGGTTAAAGAAACGACCGGCGGTTTAAAAACCGTTTACAAGGGGAAAGAGGTTGATTGGTCCGGCGATTGGCCCAAATTTGACTATTGTGAACTTTTTAAAAAAAAGACCGGTCTTAATCCGGTGAAAACAACGGGACAACAGTTGTTTGAAAAGGCGGTTGAATTAAAACTTAAACCGGAGAAAAATTTAGGCAAAGGAAGACTGATGGATTTAATTTATAAAAATACGGTCAGACCGGGTTTGATTCAGCCTTGTTTTTTGATTAATTCACCGGTTGAAATTTCCCCTTTGGCTAAAAGACACAAAGAAATCTCGGAAATTAGTCAAAGAATGCACCCGATGGCGGGTGGGACAGAATTGGGTAATGGATTTTCTGAGCTTAATGATCCTCTTGATCAGAGAGCCAGGTTTGAAGAGCAGCAAAAATTGCGTGACGCGGGTGACAGCGAAGCCCAGACGATAGATGAAGATTTTGTGACCGCCTTGGAATACGGCATGCCGCCGACGGCCGGCTTTGGCATGAGCGAGCGCTTTTTTGCCTTTTTAATGGACAAACCAATTAGAGAATGTGTTTTTTTCCCACCGATGAGAAGGGGATAACCTTGAAATTATAAATCCTAATTTCTAAATTCTAAACAATATCAAAATTCAAATTACCAAAATTTCAAAATAAGTTTTGATATTTAGATTTAGAAAATTTGGATTTATTTAGGATTTAGTGTTTAGAGTTTAGAGATTTTTTAAGGTGATAAATCGAAGTCAAGCAATCAGTTTAATTAAAGAGCATGTCCAGAATGGGAATATTATCAAGCACATGCTGGCGACCGAGGCTCTGATGGGTGGAGTTTACGGTGAATTAAAAAATCGTGGCAGAAGCGATGAAGAATTAGGTGGAGTAAAAGAAGAATGGCTGATGGCAGGATTACTGCATGACGGGGATTATTGTGATGAAGTGCCAATGGAAAAACAGGGAGTGCAGATAACCGAGTGGGTTAGGGAAAAGGGATTTAATCTGCCGGAAAATGTGGCTCACGCGATGGCGGCGCATAATTGGCATGCGACAGGAGTTGAACCAAAAAATTTGATGGACTGGACAATTTTTTTAGGGGATAGTTTAACTGGCTTAATCGTCGCTTCAACCTTAGTTCTTCCGAACAAAAAACTGGCTGACGTGACGATCGAAAGGATTTTAAAGAAATTTAAAGAGAAATCATTTGCCAAAGGAACCAGGAGGGAAGATATTTTAATGTGTGACGAAAAATTAGGGTTTAGTTTGGAAGAATTTGTTAGAATAACGCTAAACTCGATGCAAGGGATTTCTTCGGAATTAGGTTTATAAAACTTATAACGATTATAAAATTTATGGTGGATATTAAAAAATTACGCGAAAATCCGGATTTTTTTAAGAAGGCCACTGCGGATAAACAACGGGGTTCAGGGTTAGTGGATGAAGTTCTGAAATTGGATGGAGAGAAAAGAAATTTACTTCAGAAAGTTGAGACACTTCGGGCAGAACGCAATAAATTAGGCAAAGAAGATATTGAAAGAGGGAAACAGATTAAAGTGGATTTAAGCGGATTGAAAGCGGATTTAAGCAGAGTGGACAAAGAACTGGAAGAAATGTTATGGAAGCTTCCGAATCCGGCAATGCCGGACGTTCCTGTTGGGAAGGATGAAAATGAGAACGTGGAGGTTAGAAAATGGGGGGAGATTCCTAAATTTGATTTTGCGCCGAAAGCACATTGGCAGCTGGGTGAAAGTCTGGATTTGATAGATACTCAAAGAGCCGGTAAGGTTTCCGGAACCAGATTTGGGTATTTGAAAAATGAAGGAGTTTTACTGGAGCTGGCCCTTCTGAACTTTGGTTTAAAAAAATTAATAGAGAAGGGTTTTACCCCGGTTTTACCGCCGGTGATGATTGCAAAAGAAGTTATGTCGGCTTTGGGCTATAACAATTACGGTTTTGACGAAACATACCAAATTGTTGATGAAGATTTGGTTTTGGTCGCAACCGCCGAGCATGCTCTTGTACCGTATTATAAAGACGAGATACTTACAGAGGGAGATTTACCGAAAAGATTTGTCGGTTTTTCGAGTGCCTTCAGGAAAGAAGCCGGTTCTTACGGTAAAGATACCAAAGGTATTTTGCGGGTTCACCAATTCAATAAATTGGAGATGGTCTCTTTTTGCAAGCCGGAAGATTCTCAAAA
>PEVD01000024.1 GCA_002780305.1 Candidatus Shapirobacteria bacterium CG03_land_8_20_14_0_80_40_19
TTAAATACTTTTTGGACTTGTTCGGTAACATGTTTGGCTAAAGCTCTTGATTCGTCATTTTCAACCATATCCTCAACCGTCTCTTCAACACTAACCACAAAATAAGGCTCGGATTGGGTAACGGCCAGTATCTTCACCCGCGAAATTCCCTTGACCAAGCAGTGGACAGTTCCATTGTTTTCGACCATATGTTCGATTACTCCTAGCGTTCCGTAAGCATAAAAATCTTCCTGTTGAGGAGTTTCCACGCGGGAATTTTTCTGGCAGACAAAACAAACTAATTTATTGGATTTAAAAGCCGAAGATAAGGCAGCACTTGATTTCAACCGGCTGAAAGTCAGGGGAACTTCCGTAAAAGGAAAAATCACCACATCCCGCAACGGAACTAAAGGAACAGCAATTTCTTTTTTATCCTGAATCATCTTTGGCAGTTTAGCATTCAGACTGCTAATTGTCAACCGCTAAATTGAGGTTAATCGTGAACTACTACTCTTGTCCCCGGATTGTTCTTACTGGCCGTAACGGAAGCCTTTCCTTCGGCTAAAATCGGAGTCGACCAATAAAAAAGTTTCTCCGCCATAACGGTCGGTAAGTTGACGCATCCGTGGCTCATCGGCGTCCCAAAATTATTGTGCCAATAAGTGCCATGAAGACCGAAGTCTTTATAAAAATACATCGTATAAGGAACATTAGGTAAATAATAGTAGGTATGCAAGGCTTTATTTCCGCCTGACATTTTGGTGTATTTAAACTTGCTCCAAATATTGAATTCCCCGGTCGGGGTTTTTCCCCATTTTCCGGAAGAAACTAAAGTTTCCAAAAATTTGCTGTTCCCCTCCCAAGCAGTAAGCTTCTGTTCGGAAAGATCAATCTCGATCCATTTGTCGCTGGCGGAAGCTTCTCCCAAAACTAAAGACTGGTCAATTACCGGCAACTGCACCAAAGGTGAAGTAATCTGCCGATCCATAAAAAAAGCCTGCTCTCCGGCTTCATCAAATTCGCCGGTAGCCACCAGCGGTTCTCCGCATCCGCAAGTACCAATTCCAATTCTCTTTAAGCTCAAACTCATTACCCCGAGGGCGACAAGAAACAAAACAGGCAGTATAATAACAAAAAGTTTATTTGTTCTCTGCATCACATTACAAACATACCAATAATGTAATAAAATATCAAGCCAGAACTCAATTTCTAATTCCTAATTTCTAAAAGAATCCAAATTATTTTATGACAAAAATTAATAAACAAATCATCAAAACCAAGGCAAATATCTTAAAATCAATAAGAGATTTTTTTGGAAAAGAAGGATTTTTGGAAATCGATACTCCAACCTTGGTCTCATCACCAGACCCCAGTCCTTTTAATGAAGTTTTTAAAATCGAGGGGAAAAATCTTTACCTGACCCCCTCTCCGGAATTTAATATAAAAAAACTGATTTCTTTGGGGCTGAAAAATGTTTACCAAATCACCAAGGCCTACCGTGATTGGCAGGAAAATGACCCGCTTCATCTTAATGAATTTACCATTCTTGAATGGTATCGAGACAACGCGGACTACTCTGATTTAATGACTGATTGTGAGAACCTGTTAAACCATATAATAAAAAACTTAATTTACCAAAAACGAAAAATAGATTTGTCTCCGCCCTGGCAAAGAATTTCTTGTAAAGAGGCTTTTGGTAAATATGCCCAAGTAAATTTGGATGAATTTTTTGAGATAAGAAATGCCCAAAGAATTTGTAAAAACAAAGGTTACCAAGTGAATGAAAGAAACTCATGGGAAGAGCTTTATCATCAAATTTTTTTAAATGAAGTTGAACCGAAACTACCGAAAGAGCAACCTCTGATTTTGTACGATTATCCAAGCCCTTTGGCGGCTCTATCAAAAATCAAAGATACCGACCCAAGATATACCGAAAGATTTGAATTTTATATCGGCGGATTGGAAATGGGTAACGGATATTCTGAACTGACTGACTGGAAGGAACAGGAAAAACGGCTAAAGGCCGATTTGATAACCAGAAAAGAAAAAGGCATGAAAGTTTTTGATTATGACCATGAATTTGTTAATGCTTTAAAATCGGGTATCCCCAAAACCGCCGGCATCGCAGTAGGAATTGACAGACTGGTAATGCTCTTCACCGACTGCGCCGATATTCATGAAGTCGCACCACTGTCATTGTAAAAATCCGAATATCGAAAAAAAGTTAGCAGATCAGTATATCCGAAGAACACTAAAAGAGAGCAGTAAATCGGTATCACAATATTATTTATTCTGATTTACTTTTTCTCTGATTATCTTTTACTGATACTCTGATAATCTGATATTCTTATTTTTGTTTCGTGCTTCGTGCTTCGAACTTCGAATTTTCTTTACAAATCATAGTTTTAGCCTTAAAATAGCCGTTATGTCAACCATTGATACCTCATATATTAAGAAGGGCTTGTGTATTATTTTCCGCGATGCGCCGCACATTGTGGTGGAAAAAACTTTTGTTTCTCCAGGTAAAGGCTCGGCTTTTTACCGGACAAAGCTGAAAAATATCAAAACCGGGTCCGTTTTGGAGTTTACTTTCAAATCCGGGGAAAAACTGGAAGAAGCACCGGTGGAAGTTAAAGAATTTCAATATTCATATTCTGACGGGGAAGAATTATTTTTTGTTGACCCCAGAACTTATGAGCAGGTTACTTTAAAAAAAGAAATCGTGGGTGATTTTTTCCCATTGATGAAAGAACAGGACGCCTACCAGCTTTACATGCTGGACGGACAGACCATTGCTCTGCGGCCACCTTTAAAAGTTAGACTTAAAGTCGTTAAAGCTGAACCGGGAGCCAAAGGCAATACCGTCACGGGGGCAACCAAAGAGGTTGAACTGGAAACAGGATATAAAGTCTTGGTGCCTTTATTTATCAAAGAAGGCGATATCGTTTCCGTCAATGTTGAATCAGGAAAATATACCGAAAGAGTGACTGAATAATTTTCGAATTTTCAAATTATCCAATTATTAGTCACAGCTTAAATATGGCGTATTTGGCGATTAGACCGCCAAAGATGGTGGCGGTAAAAACGAGGCCAAAAGGGGAGGCCTTACGAAGCTAAATATTTTCAAATAATCTCCCAGAAGAGGATATACACTGACTATAAGTTGATGTTCTTGTCATACCTCCTGGTCCAGGCATATCCCCTATCGTTATCGTTCCCCTGGTTCGAAATTAGCTGATTTATCTAAACAATATTTAAGACGTATCAAATAGGAACAGGCAATTACCAGTGTCAAAACTAAAAAGTATAAAATTACTTTTAGTATTTTTTCATCAATAATTAATCATAACCTAAATATCGCGTATTTGGCAATCAAAGAACCAAAAACAGTTGCCGTTAAGGACATAACGGTAATTAAAGTATTAATTGAAGGGCCGGCGGTGTCTTTAAAAGGATCCCCGACCGTATCCCCGACAATTGCCGCTTTATGAGCTTCCGAGCCTTTTCCGCCAAAAGCGCCATCTTCAATAAATTTTTTGGCATTATCCCACAATCCGCCGGAGTTGACCATAAATATGGCAAAAATTATCCCCGTAACAATTGATCCGGCTAAAAATCCGCCCAGACTGTTCGGTCCCAAAACAAAACCAACAAAGAGAGGCACCAGAACACTAAGCGACCCCGGAACAATCAATGATTTTAAAGCTCCTTTTGAGGCAATATCAACACACTTATTGCTATCCGGCTTAACTTTGCCCTCAAGGATCCCTGGAATTTCCCGGAATTGTCTTCTGATCTCAATTACCATCACCTTGGCATTTTTGCTGACCGACAAAATTAACATGGCGGAAAAAAGCGGAGGCATCATCGCTCCTAAAAACAGACCAACCACCACCCCGGGGTTGCGCAAGTCCAATATCGCCACACCGGTTATCTGCACGTAAGCGGAAAACAAAGCCAAAACTGTCAGAGCCGCCGCCCCGATGGTAAAACCCTTGGTTATCGCTTTAGCGGTATTCCCGGCGGCATCAAGCCGATCACAAACCGCAATTGTTTCTTTACTTTCTTTAGCCGCCTGCGCACAACCCTTGGTGTTATCCACAATCGGACCATAAGATCGGCAGAAACAATCATGCCCGTAATCGAGAGTAATCCCATCGCCGCGACTGAAACTCCGTACGTACCGGCGATACCAAAATACTCCGCCGTAAACCAAGCCGTCACCAAGGCAAGGCAAATTCCTAAAATTGAAGGAACAATACTAAAAAGTCCATAAGAAAAACCTTCTAAAATTAAAACTGCCGGACCGGTTTTAGCAGCGTGGGCCGTATTTTGCACCGCCGGGCGGTCAATATCGGTAAACCGATCTGAGGTAAAGCCAATAATAATTCCTGCCAACAGTCCGGCAAGGGTCGGTAAAAAAACACCCAAAACCGGTTTAATTCCTAAAAATATGGCAGAAAGTAAGGCCAAAAAGCTAAAAATAACAGTAGTGGCGACGGTACCTTGATTTAAACCCCTCTTTGGATCATTACCGCTTATCCTGACAAAAATCATTCCCAAAAGAGAAGCAATAATCCCTACCCCACCCAAAACCAAAGGATAAACAACAAATTCTATTTGCGAATGGTAAAGTTCAAACCCTAAAATCATAACCGCCACGGCCGAAGCAATATAGGAATCAAAAATATCCGCTCCCATACCGGCGACATCACCGACATTGTCACCGACATTGTCGGCAATCACACCGGGATTACGGGGATCGTCTTCCGCCAAATTTTCTTCCATCTTGCCAACCAAATCAGCGCTGATATCCGCCGTTTTGGTATAAATTCCCCCACCGGCTTTAGCCAATAAGGCCAATAAACTGGCCCCGAAAGAAAATCCTAAAACCACTTTCGGATCTTTGAAAATAAAATAAACCAGACTCATGCCTATCAAAGCCAAACCCACCACAGATAACCCCATCACCGCCCCACTGTAAAATCCAACCGGAAAAGCTTCTCCTATGCCTTGCCTGGCCGCCCAAGCAACCTTGGCATTAGCCCTGGTGGCGACAAACATACCAAAATAACCGGCAACTGTCGAACAAAGGCAGCCGAACAAATAAGCCGCCGCCGTCTGCCAACCTAGGGAAAAAAAGATCAGAATACCGATTAAGAAAGCAATTAAAACCAAAACTCGATACAAACGGCACAGATAAGACATTGACCCTTCCTGAATTGCCTTGGAAAATTCGACCATCTTTTCATCCCCGCACTTTTTATTGTTCACAAAACGGTAAAAGAGAAGGGCAAAAAAAATCGAAAGCAGGCCGGAACCAAAAGCAAAAATCATTCTTCTAAAATTTGAATTGACTCAATTTTTACCGGATTAACCGGCATTGACATTTCACCCGTCGGGCTCGCTTGAACCGAAGCGGTTGCAATCTTGTCCACCACTTCCATCCCGGCAGTTACTTTACCGAAAATCACATAATTTCTGGATAAAGCGTAAACGGCATGCATGATAAAAAACTGACTGCCATTGGTGTTCGGCCCAGCATTCGCCATCGCCACCGTTCCCCTGGTATATTCGCCCTCAAAAGGCTCATCATCAAATTGATAACCCGGTCCGCCGGTTCCGTCGCCTTTCGGGTCTCCGCCCTGAATCATAAAACCGTTTATCACCCGATGAAAAACCGTGTTATTATAAAAATTCTTTTTCGATAAACCAACAAAATTATTAACCGTAATTGGAGTTTTGGCTGCATTCAGTTCAATCGTTATTTTGCCTATCGAGGTGTTTAAAACAGCCGTATATTTTTTGGTTTGATCAATTTCCATTTTTTGACTCTCAACTTCAGTTGGCGGCAAAGGTGCCTGGGTAACCTCGCCTTGGCTTTTTATTTCCGCGACTTCTTTTTCTTTGTCTTTCCCCGCCTTTTTGGCAGAAATAATACTAACAACAGTAACCCCTAAAATCAATAAAACAATGATTATTGGTGTTTTTTTCATCTATTTTTCGGCCTTCTGGACAATTTCACGACGGTAATTATATCCATCACCTCTCCATCCCCAACCTCTATCTGATTAGCCCCTGTTTGCTGTTGATACTGGCTTAAATAATCAGTCAAAACCGCCTGTTGTTCGTTTACATCAAACTTGATATCCTTGATTCTTTCATTCAGCTCCGCTAAGTTTGGCTGTTTTAATATCTGTTGTTTAGTCGCACTCTTTATCCGGTTGGCTTCTTTTGCCTTATCCGCATGCTCCTTGTAAACTGCATCCGATTCAAAAGCGTCTTTAAGCATTTGGTTTTTTTCCCTAAGTTCTTTCTCCGCCAAATCAATTTTGGCGACATAACTTTTAATAAGACTTTCCAGATTTAAAAAATCACTGGTGGCTTGATTGGTAACAATTTCTCCGTCTTGAATATTATCCTGATCGGCCATATTATCAAAATATACTAGCCTAATAATTGAAAAGCAAGAACTATTTTATTTCATGGACAACAACTTTAAGGGAATAATCTGGACCAATCACGCCCTGCAAAGATTGAAAGAAAGAAACATCAGCCAGGGCGATGCTTGGGCAACCTTCAGCCATCCTCAAAGCTCAAAATTTGCCCAGACAAAAGGAGCTTGGGTTTTTTACCGAAACTACAGTGGGTACCAAATTGAAGTGGTCGCCAGCCAAAATGAAAAAAAACAATGGGTAATTTTATCCGTTTGGTCAAGAGAAAAACTGTCCAAGTCTTCTTCTTTTGAAAATTTATTTGAAAAAATTCTACAAAAATTACTGGGAAGGTTCAGGAAATAATTTCTTCAGATATTTCTCAGACTTCTGGTATAATGTTTCGGTTATGAGAATACTTATTGTCGAAGACGAGCATAAAATCGCCAACTCAATTAAAAAGGGATTGGAACAGGAGTCATACGCGGTTGATGTTGCTTATGATGGAAGTGAAGGTTACGATCTGGCCGATGGCGAGGAATTTGACGTCATTATCCTGGACATCATGCTCCCAAGGATGGACGGGCTTTCTATCTGTAAAAGCCTTCGTCAGAATAATAATCACACTCCCATTTTACTTCTTACCGCTAAAGGTCAGCTGGAAGATAAAGTTAATGGCTTAAACTGCGGCGTTTTCCCGGCGGTCCTTTGCCTCAGGAAACAGCCTCAAAAATGCGGGATACTTTTGACGAAAGAGGCCGGTCCACCGGAAGAGACAGAGATATTTATCCTATTCACCTGCCGGCCCTGAAATATTTTCAAAAGGTCGGCGGGTATGAATGGTTAATCGTTACCCATCTTGATTGGACAGCCGAAACAGTTAAAGTCGTCATCGGTTACAAAGATGAAAACGGGAATCCGGCGCCTTACCGGCCGTATCAAAGTGAACTTGATAAATTAACCCCGGTTATCGCTGATTTGCCGGGCTGGGACGGGGAAATTGCCGGAAAAGCCAAAACACCCAAAGACCTGCCAGAAAATGCCCTTCGGTTTTTACAATTTCTAAGCCAAACAATTGTCCCGGTTGCCTACGCTACTGATGGACCATATGAAGGACAGATGGTCAGTTGGCTGGACTCTTAATGGTTATTAATGGGTAGATAACCAAAAGACAGCCGGCGGTAATCAGTATATCGGAAAAATTAAAAACAAAGGGTAAAAAACTGATCTTGATATAGTCGATCACGAACCCAAAAATTACCCGATCAGAAAAATTACTCAAACCACCGACAAAAATCAGTGCCAGTCCGTGACGAACCAGAACGGGTAATTTTTTTTTATACTTTAAAATAAATACTGTCAGTAAAATTATAATTACAGAAGAAAACCAGTAATGGCCGGAATGCTTAACTAATACCGCCGGATTTTTCAGGAAAAAAGACTTAAGCAGCCTGTCTAAAGCCAGAAAAAACAATAAAATAAAAAACATATTTTAAGAAGCTTAAGAAAAAGAGGCTTCGCCTTCTAAACCCAAAAATAACCCTTGTTTATCCGACAAATCAAGCCTGACCAAAAAATCTTTTTCTCCGGAAAAAAACGGCCGGCTGTCAACCGCTACTCTCTTGTTTATCGACGGTAAATTAACTTCCCCATGACGGGAACGAACAAAGGTTAAAATTTCTTCCGGCTCGATTTTTATTTCAAACCAGAAACTGGCGGTTTCCAAAATTTTAAAAGGATTGGAAGAAGGAGTTACATAAAGACCGGGAGTAATATTGCTTTCGTCAATCACCGTCCCCTCAACCGGAGAAAATAAATCCGCCTGGTCAAGTCTGGCTTTGGCCAATTCGACTTCCTTAACACTGACATTAAGCTGGGCCTGCTTCTCAACTTTTAAATATTTGGTCAGGTCATCTAAAACTCCGCTTTGTTTTAAGTTAAAAATCTCAAAATCGGCTCTGGTTTTTTCAAAATCTGCCAACTGCTTGTCCAGTTCCGTTTGCAATATCTTCCGATCCAAAGCGGCCAGCAAATTGCCTTTTTGAACACTGTCTCCGGCTTTCTTGGCAACCGTTGCCACTTTACCCGACAAGCCAAACCGCACTTCAATAATCCTGGCTTTTATTTCCCCGGTAAAAATTTTACCTGTCATAAATGAATTACTTCTTCCATGGCCAAATCATAAAATTGTAAAAACCAAAAGTCAATAGATGTGGTATAATCATATCCTATAATCTTTATGACCAATATCAGAAATGTTGCCATTATTGCCCATGTTGACCACGGAAAAACTACTTTGGTGGACAGTTTACTGCGGCAGTCAAAAACATATCTATCCAAAGAGGTCATCAATAATACCTGCATTATGGACAGCAACGAGCTAGAGAAAGAAAGAGGGATCACTATTTTTTCCAAAAATGCTTCCGTCATCTATAAAAATACCAAAATCAATATTATCGACACCCCAGGCCATGCTGATTTTGGCGGCGAGGTTGAACGGGTACTCCGGATGGCCGACGGTTGCCTGCTTTTGGTGGATGCAAAAGAAGGGCCGATGCCCCAAACCAGATTTGTTCTTAAAAAGGCGCTCGAACTTAAACTAAAAATTATTGTCGTTATCAATAAGATTGACCAGCCAGATAAAAAAATAAACGAGACATTAAATAAAGTTTTTGATCTTTTTATCGATCTTGGAGCTGATGATGATATCGCCAATTATCCCGTTTTGTACGCTTCGGGAAAATTGGGCAAAGCCGGTTATTCTCCTCTGGAGGAGGAAATGGTTGATATCACCCCAATTTTTGAAGCAATCATAAAACATATTTCCCCACCAAGCGGAGATAGAAATCAACCCCTGCAAATGTTAATCACCACCATTACCGGCGATAATTATAAAGGGAGAGTTGCGGTTGGCCGGATCTATAACGGAGCTTTAAAAAAAGGAGAAAGTGTTACTTATATTAATAGATTCGGAGAAAAAAAGGCTTGTGTTTTAAGTTCAGTCATGACCTTTGAAGGAATAAACAGAAAAGACACCTTGGAAGAAATCCCCGCCGGAGATATCGCGGCTATTTCCGGAATTCCCCAAATCACCATCGGAGAAACAATTGCCGATATTAATAACCCCATTGCCTTACCGCTTCTAAATATAGAAGAACCTACCGTTAAAATGTCGTTTAATGTCAATACTTCTCCATTTGCGGGAAAAGAAGGCCAATTTACCACTTCCCGGCAAATAGGGGAAAGACTGCAAAAAGAGCTGCAAACCGATGTTGCTTTAAAAGTTGAAGATAACCCATCCGGCGGCTGGATTATTTACGGCAGAGGAGAACTTCATTTGGCAATACTAATTGAACGGCTAAGACGGGAAGGTTATGAATTGGAAGTTTCCCGACCTCAAGCAATCATTAAGATTGTTGACGGAAAAACTTTGGCTCCTTTTGAAAAAGTTTTTATCGAAGTGCCCGAAGAATTGTCAGGGGCAATAATTCAAAAATTGGGAAGTAGATATGGTGAAATACAAAAAATGGAAATAATTGATAAAACCGCTTATCTGGAATTTATTGTGCCAACCAAAGGGCTTTTTGGTTTTCGCAGCCAATTTTTAACCGACAGCCGGGGACTGGGAATAATTAATACTTCTTTTGAAAAATTTGCTGAAGAAAAAGGCGTTTTTGAAGGAAGAGAAACAGGATCTTTGGTTAGCTGTGAGTCGGGAATTACCTTAATCCATGCCCTAATTGCTCTTCAGGACAGAGGGACTTTATTCTATGGTCCGTCAATAAATGTTTATAAAGGACAAATTGTCGGAGAAAGCACAAGACCGGGAGACATTCATTTAAATCCCTGTAAGGAAAAAGAGGCCGCCAACAAAAAAGCAAGAGTTAAAAACCACGTTGATCATTTTAATGCACCAAAAATAATGGATCTTGAAAAATCTTTAGCGTATGTCAATGATGATGAGCTGGTAGAAGTCACGCCTCAAAGCATCAGAATCAGAAAAAAAATTCTGGATGAAGCCCTCGCCCGTAAAATCGCCCGAGGAATAATAGATTAGAGAATAGTCCTTGACAATTACACTAATAGGAGTAATTATAGGCTTACCAAATGAAAAAAATATTTTTGTGTTTGTTAACCGCCGGTATTTTTAATTTTCTTTCAACAAAAATTACTCCTTCCGTCAAGGCTCAAAGCGTGGCCTGGTTTGATTCTTCGTGGGGCTACCGTCAAGAGATTACCATTGATCACACCAAAGTGGCCAACACCGACCTGGTTGATTTCCCGGTACTAATCAGCAAACTTGACAGCAGCTTGAGAAATTTGGCCAATAACGGTCATGTTGGCCAAAATGACGGCGGCGATTTTGTTTTTACGGGCGGTGACGGGGTCTCCAAATTGGATCACGAAGTGGAAAAATATAATCCGGCAACCGGACAACTAATAACTTGGGTAAGGATACCAACTTTATCTCCAAACACAGACACGATAGTCTATTTATACTATGGCAATCAAAATTGTCCAAAGCAATGGAACCGGGCCGGCGTCTGGGACAACAATTATTTGGCGGTCTATCACTTAAGCGAAACTTCCGGAAAGCATTTTGATTCTACCACCAATGGCAAAAATTCCACTGCCGTGGCAGTAGCTCGACAGGGAGCCGATATCGGCATCATTGGGCCGGCAGATGAGTTTAATGGAAAGAGTAATTGGATTAACTTACCGGCAATTGGTTTTGCCGGGAACAAGGCAACTCTCGAAGGCTGGGCAAAGAGTGATGTTACCGCCGGCAGTCACCAAATTGTTGCCAGATTTTATCAACAGCAAATGATCGGCATGTACAGCGGTTCCTGGGCGACTTTTATTAATCCCGGTGGCTTTGGCGCAATATCCGGAGGAAAACCGGATTCCGGTTGGCACCACATCGTCGGAACATATAATGGTTCATTGACTACCGCTAATCTTAAACTTTATCGTGATGGTAACCAAGTGGATACCAGCAATGGCACAGGAATCATTACGAATGATACAAAATCATGGCAAATCGGAGCCGGAAATTATTGGGACGGGATTATTGATGAAGTCAGAATTTCCAAAACTCCCCGCTCTGCCGATTGGATAAAAACAGAATATTTAAATCAGAGCAACCCGGCCGCTTTCCTTACCTTTGGTAATGAAGAAGGCAGCCAACAGGTCCCCACGCCCACGTTGATACCCACAACGACGTTAACTCCCACCCCTACCCCCACGGTTAATCCGGTCGGGTGGAACTACACGCTGACGATTCCCACGGCCGACCACCAAGATTATGGTTTATCTTATCCGGCAACCTATGTTTTTAATTTACCTGCGGGTCTAAGTGAGACAACTGTCTACAAAAAATATTTAATCTCCGATAGCTGGTCACCGCTGCCGCAAAAGAATGCCGGCGAATTGTTTAACGGGGTTGAAGCCGCCAGATTTGATTTTCCGGCCAATAAAGCTTATGTTTCAGTTGCCTTTTCCGACCAAAGTAATGAAATTTACTTACTCTTTAAAGACGCGCCGGGAAATAAAATTGCGGTTGTTTTTGACAAAATTGCCCTATATTATGACAACAGGCAAGCCGCCGCCGTTTTTACGGCTGATGATTGGATGGCTTACTACTCATACCCGGAGTTTATCACCGCCTCAAATGAGTTTCAGGCAAGAGGTCTCTGGCTAACAGTAAGCATTGTTACCGGCGAACATTATCCCGCTTCGTGGGCCGGTATTCAGCAAGAACTCGACGAGGGATACATTGAACCGGCTTCCCACTCCAAAACCCACCCTAACCTGCCATATAAAGATTATGACGCAGAAATCGGTGGTTCGGCGGCTGATTTGAAAAATAACTTAACCCTACCCCCCTTAAACAGAAAAGGAACAAGCGAATATATTTACGCTTGGATAGAACCGGGTTGTGCAATCAATGATATCGTAAGGCAAAAATTGGGGTATTATAAATATTTAACCGATCGGGGAGGATGGGGAAGCACGGCTTTTCCGGCATGGGATTTGACAAATGGCACTTATGGCCGAACCTTCATTAATGTCTGGATGGACCCGGAAGGAACGAGCGACCTAAGTACCCTAAATAGTGCCTTCGACCAGACTTATCAAGCCGGCGGTATCTATCACGCCTTTTTTCATCCGGCCGCCATAGATTGGTCAGCTAACGGTTACGCTTTAAAACATTTCGATTATGTAAAAGGAAGAAGCGATGTTTGGTATACCGGTTTCGGCCATCTTTACGCTTACCATTACCTGCAGGAAAGAGGTAAAGTCTCCGTTATTCCCACTATCACCCCCACAATTACACCAACCCCAACTGTAACTTCCACGGTTACACCTACCGGAACACCGGCTCCTTCTCCTACGATTCCATCCACTCCAACACCAACTATTACTCCAACTCCGGTTAATTTAGTCCTCAACAACAGCTTTGAAGAATTAACCCAAGGTTGGGCAAATAATTGGCAAAGAGATAGTTCAAGTTTCTCGATTGACACAAACACCAATGGAAATGACGGTCCTAACAGTTTACATTTAATGCCGAATACAACCTCGGCCCACGCTTTCAGTTCCTACATCAATGTCAGTTACGGTAATAATTATGTTTGGAAACAATATCTTAAAACCGTTAACGCCGGCGGAGAACTCGGCTTCTATATTGATGAATATGATACAAAAGGAGATTGGATCTCGGGCCAATGGAAAGACGCTATCTATTCCGTCTTTAACGGAATTAAAGAAATTTCTTACACTCCAACAAGCAGTAAAGTAGTTAGTATTGGTTTACAATACTACACAACTGATAGTAGTACTTTTGATTTGTATATCGACTCCGTTTCCTTCACCCAATAATTTCCGGCAAAAACCAAAAAAAGAGCCCGCACAAAGCGTGATTCAAGATGAATCAAACTTATGCGGGCTATACTAACGGCCGGTTTTAATCTTTTCAGAACGCCATTGTTCAGTTGATTATTACCGCCGCGGGAATCCGAGAGCTTTCTCTCCTTTCTTCAATTTGATGAATCCAACGATCATCCCCAAGAGCATGATCGTCAGAACACTGAGAATCCAGACATTGGCGCCCAATCCGGCCGCTCCTGCTAAGATCGCTCCTCCACCTGTCGCGGGCAGAACTACATTCTGATAACGCATCTCTTTCTCCTCTCACCAACCCTGCTTCCTGTGCGAAAATGCCAGGAAGTATGCGTACAGTTGGACACCACTCAACAGAATGGCCATTATGAATTCCGGCACAATGATCACCCTAATGAGAGCATCCGTAACGTCTACGCGCTCCAAGTATCGGAGCTTGTAGAGACTGACTGCATAGCCAAAAATTGCCAGAAGGATAGGAATTGGGCTGTTATTGAAAGCCAATCTCCATCCCCCTTGGGCCACCCCGATCCCTACCGTAAGTAAAACCCCTAACAGTAAAGCTATGAACAGAAAGTGGTTCAAAAAGTCACCTCGAGTATATTTGTTGTACCCATGCTGCATGAGAACATCCACGCCCCCCCGCATCCAACGGAGACGCTGTCTAATGAGAGCACTCAGCCGTTCGGGAACTTTCGTATAGGCCTTCATCCGAGGGTTGAAGATTGTCCGAGTTCCAGCCTCCTTGATCTTCAGGGTCATGTCGTAATCCTCAATCAAATGATTGAGAGATAACCCTCCAAGACCTTTGACGAGACGAAAATTGTATGCGGAACAGAGCCCGTGCAAGATCAATACGCTTTCATGCGTC
>PEVD01000051.1 GCA_002780305.1 Candidatus Shapirobacteria bacterium CG03_land_8_20_14_0_80_40_19
TGACAAGATGTGTTATATTCTTCTCAATGAGAAAAAAGAGCGCTTGGGAAAAACTTAAAAACAAGTTTGGACTCCCAAAAGAAGACCAGAACGGGATTAGAAGGCAGTTTCTTGACATCACCCGTTTGGGGGGTAATCTGATTGTCATGAAAATGGGAAATTGACCCAAAAAAAGAGCATTACTACCGCTAAGACCTTACATTATAGAAGTTGCTTACGTATAGTAATGCCCTAAAGTTCGGATTAAAGTTCGGACAGGAAACTATTTAATCCTAATTAAACAAGCTAGCATTAATAACCTTGGTTGTCAAGACCAAAAGAGTCGGTTTTTTGAAATCAAATTGACAATTTTTAGCCTTAAAAAAGCAGGGGAGTGTCTCTCGGAAGGAGGACGGTAGGTTGGGCAGGCGTACCGTCTTCCTTCCGCGAGACAAGTTTCATTTCTGCTATTGACAGGGCGTGGGGTTTGTGTTTTAATGGGCATGTTTATAAAACTTCTGGTGGTTTCTTGTTTTTGATGAACCCCGATTTTTAGTTTCCAAAATTTAATGGGCTATCAGTTTTTTTAGGTTAACTTTCGCCAGTTATTATTTTTGTAAAATTTTTATTTTTATGGCGGTTAAAAAAACCTCTCCTGAAGAAAAATCCACCGAGTCGGTTATTACCGTTGAAGACATTCTTGGTTCTCCATCCTTGGTTCCGGTTCAAAACCAAACACCGTCTGATTCCTTACCCAAAAGGGTCTTTTCTCAGAATAATAATCAGGGTTTTAATGGTTTTGTCGACGAGCGGGTAATTCCTGATGCCGGATTACCGACGGAAACCGTTGAGGGGATTTTGGATTTATCCGGCATAGCCGGACACGGTTATCTGCGCCCGGAGATGATGCCCTCTAACCACGACATATATATTTCTTCTTCTCAAATCAGACGGTTTTTGCTTCGACCTGGCGATGTGATTACCGGGCAAGCCCGCCGGCCGAAAGAAAACGAAAGATATTGGGGGCTGCTGAAAGTAGAAAAGATTAACGGTGAGCCGGTGGAAAAAATGTCTGTCCGGCCGGATTTTGAAAAGCTGACCCCCATTTACCCCAAAGAGCAGTTGGTTTTGGAAACCGAGAAAGAAATTATCTCAACGAGAATGATTGACCTTGTCTGTCCGATCGGGAAAGGCCAAAGAGGGCTGGTGGTTTCTCCCCCTAAAGCCGGTAAAACCTGGCTTCTTAAAGACATTGCCACGGCGGTAGCGAAAAACTATCCTGAAGTTCATTTGATGGCGATTTTAATCGGGGAAAGACCGGAGGAAGTAACTGACATCAACCTTCATATTAAAGAGGTGACTGGCGGGAAAGGTGAAGTTTATTCTTCGAATTTTGATGAACCGCCGGAAGACCAGACCCATATTGCCGAACTTGGTTTGGAAAGAGCTAAGAGACTGGTTGAACAGGGCAAAGATGTCGTGATGATTTTGGATTCAATTACTCGTCTTGCGCGGGCTTATAATATGGCGATGCCGACTTCCGGTCGAACTCTTTCCGGTGGGTTTGATCCGGCAGCGCTTTTTCCGGCCAAAAAATATCTTGGTGCCGCCAGAAACATCATTGACGGTGGTTCGTTGACGGTTATCGGCACGGCTTTGGTTGAAACCGGTTCTCGGATGGACGATTTGATTTACGAAGAATTTAAAGGGACCGGTAATATGGAATTGCATTTGGAACGGCATTTGGCGGAGAGAAGAGTTTTTCCCGCTATGGATATTCAAAGATCGGGAACCCGTCAAGAAGAACTGCTTTATGACAAAAAGATTTTTGACCGGATAATGATGCTCCGTCGGATTATTGATGTTATGAATCCGGATGAAAGAACAGAGATGATTGTCGACCGGCTCCGCAAAACCAAAAACAATTTGGAGTTTTTGGAGAAACTGAACAAATAAGACCTTGTTGATCTCTTTAGGTTCTTAATTTTGACAATAGACTGATTTGGTGGTAGCTTAGGAAACTACGGATGAAAAAATTTTTATCGGAAACAGGAGGGTTTTTTAAAAGTTGGTATCGGTTTTTGTTTTTAGGCGCTTATTATTGGCTCCGGCATTTGGAAAAAGGGAAAAGCGCGGTGGCGGAAAAACTTTATCAAGGCCGGGGAAAGATGGTCAGGCCTTTTTTACATTCCGGCATGGGAGGGTTGGTTGTCTTGGGCATTTTTTTGGCTCCTATTATCACCAATTCGCTATCACAAGATTCTTTTGCACAAACGCCGCCGCCGTCAGCCGTCCTTTCTTCAGCCACCGAAACCACTGAGATGTCAACCGATATTTCCGATAAGAAATACCGGGCGGAAATAATCGAGTATAAGGTGGAACCGGGAGATACTCTTTCCGGAGTGTCACAGAAATTCGGCATTTCTATCGATTCTATCCGTTGGGCCAATAACTTAGCTTCAATTAATGCGATTAAACCAGGGCAGATTTTAAGAATTCCACCGGCCGACGGCATAATCCATAAAGTCAAAAAAGGAGATACGGTTTATTCAGTGGCAAAATATTACGGTATTGACCCGCAGGGAATTGTCGATTATCCTTTCAATACTTTTATCAACGACGAAACATTTGCCTTGGCGGTCGGACAGGTTTTAATTGTTCCTGATGGGACAATGCCAAAAGTTGAGCTTTGGTCGCCGGGTCAAGCCTATATTGCCCAAAGAACTCCCGATGCGGGGACAGTGGTTGCCTCGGGCGCTTTTGTCTGGCCGACGTCGGGAACGATTTCCCAAAGGTATACCTGGTACCATAAAGGGATTGATATTGCCAATAGGGCGGGAACTCCTGTTTTGGCAGCAGACGCCGGGAAAATTATCATTGCCGGTTGGCCGGACAATATCGGTTATGGTAATCGGGTCTTTATTGACCACGGCAACGGTTTTGTGACAGTTTATGCCCACCTCTCAAGGGTTGATGTGACGGTCGGCCAGACGGTTACCAGAGGTAATGTTGTTGGGCTTATTGGATCCACCGGCCGGAGCACCGGCCCCCATCTGCATTTTGAAATTCGCGCTTCAGGAAAGGCTCAGGACCCGCTGGCGTATTTGAAATAATAGTTTTTTATGTGCTAAACTTACCCTAAAGTGAAAAAACGTTACTTTTGGGTCCTCTTACTTTTGGGTTTAGTCGTTGTTTTGGTGTCTTTTCGTTTTTTGGTTAAGCCTGGTTTTGCCCAGGTTGATTATTATGTATCCAATTTTAACTATCTGCAAAATATTTTTCCCGGCCAGCCGGTTTTTAGTTCCTCGGTTTCTTTGGTTTCGGTATCTGCTGCGAGGGGGGAACAAGAGCCGGTATCG
>PEVD01000038.1 GCA_002780305.1 Candidatus Shapirobacteria bacterium CG03_land_8_20_14_0_80_40_19
GAGCCGTGCCCCCGTTTTCAGCGAGCGCGGAAAAGGCAAAATTCAGGTCGGCGGAAAGAAAACGATTAAATAAAGAGTAGTTTGAGCCGACTTTTTTTGCGCGCGCGACTTATTAAGAACCTCTCAAAATTCGTACTCAGAATATGTCAAATACGAAAAATTAACAGCCTCCTCTCTTGTTTTAAGTCCCATTTCCACATTTTGTTCCCTAGTTGTAATCTTACAAATTATTCCTAAATGAACCATACCTACATCATCTCTCCCATCCTTTAGTAACCCAACGGGCTCAATGTCTATTAGGCGTTTCATTGCTTCAATGTCTAGTTGTCCACTATCATCCCGGAATGATACAGGATTATTGCCAACTTTAATCTCTAATCTCTGTCTCTTCGTCGAGTTCCCGCCACAAAGAATTTTCAAGACTCAGATTAGTTGGGTCCATATGCCCACCAATACCAACTGAAATTTTTCCTGACAACCGTTTGTCACTATGCTCGCCCGTTGTATCTCTCTGATAAACCAGTACTCTACCATCTTTTAAAGTAAAGGTGTACATTATTAACTGCTGAAAAGAATGGTCGCTTTCAACGCCTCCATCGAGCCGACTTTTTGCGAGGCCGAAGGCCGAGCGAGGAGCTGACGCAATTAATTTCTAAAAAAAGTTCGAATTTTTTCGTAAACGGCCACAAGTTACGGCGGCAATTTCCGGGTTCACATTCAATTTGATAATAAAGACCGGAATCAAAACTATCGCGGGTTTTCTTTTGTTTTACCTTGAGAGGATTTTAACTTCGAGAAGCAGACCGGTAATATTTTTGGCAAGGATTTTTGTTTGATAATACCGTTCAAGGTTAAGATAATTTTGCGCTTCGCTAAGTTTTTCTTTTGCTTCAAGAAAAATTAGGGTTGCCGTTTTGCTGAAATTATGCAGTACCTCCATTTGATCCAGCATTGTTTTTGCCGAATTGAAATAACTGTCGGCTTGAGTTTTTAAGGTTATCTTTGGGTTACCAAAAGCCTTTTCTTCAAAATAAGATGCCATCTTGGAAGAATATTTCCTCAACTGGTTGACAAGAGCCGAATCAAGATTTCCCTGCTTTTCTAAAGTGGCAATAGTATTCCTCAATAAATTAACATAATTAAGAGCCATTTCCGGGTTGTTCTTTTCTTTGGAAATTAAGTTTAAAAGGGAAAGAATAATATTTTTGTACTTCTGGTTTGAAATTTGTGAATTGGTTAAATTCTTGCATTGGTTGAGAAGAGTATCGAATTCAAGTGAGTGAAAAATTTGATTGTTTAAAAGCGGATCTTCCGGCGGATTTTCAATATTAATATCAAATTCAAAATTTTGTGTTTTTCCGATTTGTGCCTCGCCATAATAATCCTGCCAACTGGCACTTTCTGTCCCAATTTGCCCAACGGAAAGAGAGTAAAAACCGTTTTCTGTTCCTTCGACATTCAGGGTATAATTTTTGTTTGTTGGTGAAGGGATAATAATCAATTCATCGACGGTATAACTGTCCGGAGTTGTATCAGGAGAGGATATTTTAACTGGAGAATGGACGAAAAAAACCAAGAAATTTTCTTCATCATTCAAAGAATCATATGTTCCCGCTTTTAGTTCCAAATCTAAAAGTTCCATAATTTTGCTCAAGGGAGCTTTTTCAGAAATAATTCCACCATGATCGAGATCGTAAGTAAAATTTTCGATTAGAGGGTTGGTGAAAGATGAACTCTTGACTAATACTGAGGTATCGCCTTCTAAAGTAAATTGTTTGTCAGTTGGTTTCCCGTCAGGCCAGTTTCCAAGCAATTTATCTATCCAGTTTGGTTCTGTTAAAATAATTTTTTCAATTGAATTAAAGCCTCGACCGGTTATTGTTTTGGTCTTATTTTCTAAACTTGATAAAATTTGGAGTTCTGGGAGCAAACTATTCTTAATCGACAAGTCTGATGGTGGCAAGTTAATACCATTTTTTGTCAAATAATTGAAATTCGGCAGTAAATCTTTTAATACAGGGGCAATTCTTTGGATGGTTTCTTTTCTGATTTCTCCCGGCCGTTGAAAGTAATGAACCAAAAGTTCGTATCCTAATTTGATTGGGCCAGTTCTCCATATTTCTCCGCCTTCAAGGGCAGGATATGAATCTACCGCTCCGAAATGAGGCGAACCGACGGTTATTAATTTATTAACGTAACAATTATTCTCAGTTTTTTGAACGCAGGTTCTGGCGACAAGTCCGCCAAGAGAATGTCCGACTAAATCTACTTTATTATTCCAGGGGTTCACGGTAGTGTGGATGTAATTATTTAATTTTTGAGCGGTCTCTAAAACGGGTTTCCGCCAGTCATAGTAAAAAACATAAAAATTAGAATTTCCTTCAAAAGCTTTTAATAGATTATCGTAAACATTTGCTCCTGGAGTCATTTTCCACTTAGTAGGATCTGATTGCCCCAAAAACATTTCTTTAAAGTTGATGCTTCCTCCCAAGCCGGGAAGAAAAACAACCGGGGTTGGAGGTGTTGGAGTGGGGGTTGAAGTAGGGACAGGAGATGTGTAGTTAATTTTTGCATACCAAACAGTATCATAATAATTATTTGGACTGTCAGTATTGTTGTGACCCCCGGTAATATACATGGTATTGTTCCATACTGCACTCCCTGTACAACAATTTATTTTGGGTAATTTGTTTGCGCTTAGTGTCCATTGTCCGGTGTCTCCGTCCGAATTTATCAATGAATAATAGACCTTATCGGTTGCCCAGCTGGTTGAAACCCCTCCGGCAACTATAACCAAGTCACCGACTTTTCCCACCATTGGATAACGCACAGGTATTTTTAAAGAATCAAGTGGAGTCCAGGATTCAAGCGTTCCATCAGGGTTAATTGGGGCAGAATAAACTTCGTTTGACGGACTCCATGGACTGTAAGAACCACCAATGAGAACAATTTTTTTACCGGTTTCTACAAGCGTGTGCTGGACTAAAGGGCGAGGAAGGTTTACGGGGTTTGTTTGCCAAAGACCTAAATTACCGGAAGAGTCTATCTTATTGATATAAATAACATTACTTAATGTTAATCCTCCCCAGCCGCCTGACCAAGTCCCGCCGCCTGAATAATAAATCGTATTACCAACAAGCACCGCGCTCCCCCCCGATAATCTTTTAGGCAACGGGGTCATTTCGGTCCAACCAGTAATATTCCCAAAAGGATCAAAAGACCCACGTAGAACATTATTAACAGAATTTTCGGGCGGATATGTCGTCCCGCCTAAAATATAAATATTTACTCCGTTATTAACCAAAGAATGCCAGAAAAGACCCACTGGTAAAGAAGTAGAAGTCGTTGTTTCCCAATCAAACAATGAACCATCTGCTAAAATGGATGAAGAAATAGAATCAGATCTTACAAATGATGTTGAACCGCCAAACGTAAAAAGTTTATTAAATATGGCTGTTGTTGGGTGGTTAGCTAGATTGAACGGCAAATTACTTGTCAATATCCATTGACCAACATAATCTGAGGCGAAAGTAATTTTAGCGAAAATAAAAAGAAAAAAGAACCCAAAAAGAAGAAAAAAGCTTTTTTTTACTGTTTTCATTTTTTTATTATTCTAATTTAGCAACAATTTAATATGGCTTGTCAAGATGCAAAAAATACACCATTTTCTCTAGAAAAAGAAAGAGATAAACTTGCAAGGTTAAAAAATTATGACGATTTTTTTTCGACCTATTCGAGCAAGTTTAACGAAATAGAAGATAAAAACAATGGAAATTTGTGGGATTTATTGAACTTTAAAAGTAACTTTAAAAAAGGTCAAAACCCAATGTCTTTTCATAGAATTAAAATTGTTGCTGAAATGATCATCGATAACACAAAAATTTTAGATATTGGCTTTGGACCTGCAATTCTAGAAAAAATAATACAAGATTCTTGCAAAAAAATTGATCTTTATGGAATTGATATTTCAAAACTTTCCGTAGAGAATGCAAAAAAGAAATTCAAAACTTTTTCATTTAAAAGAGGGTCAATTTTAAAAATTCCTTTTGGAAAAAATAGTTTTGAATGTGTTTTAGCGTTAGAGGTGCTCGAACACATTAAACCATCAAATTTATTTAAAGCATTAGATGAAGTACGGAGGGTTTTAAGAGATAAAGGCTATTTTATAGTTTCAGTTCCACTTAACGAAGGTCTTCAACAATTATTAAAAGAGGGGCAAAATCCTAATGCACATTTGAGAGAGTACACACCTGAGATTATTAAAGCAGAGTTAAAGATTATGAAGTTTAAAATCTTAAAAGAAAAGACCCTTTTTGCTTTTCACAAAAATTATTTTATCAAAAGTTTCATCGTCAATTATTTAGTTCCAGGTTTAAG
>PEVD01000010.1:0-11578 GCA_002780305.1 Candidatus Shapirobacteria bacterium CG03_land_8_20_14_0_80_40_19
CTTACGCTGCCGCTAATGTTTTATTATGTATATATCCTCCAAAGCCAGAAAGACCAAAGTCTCTATATTGGATATACTTCAGATTTAAAGAAAAGATTTAAAGAACATAATGAAGGAAAAAGTTTGGCGGCAAAGCCATTTCGACCTTATAAATTGATTTTTTATGAAGCATTTCTTGGTAGAATTGATGCCAAAAGGAGAAAAACCTATTTAAAAGGTGGTTATGGAAGGAAGACAATTAAGAGCATGTTGGATAAATATTTTAAAGTGAAAATTTAGAGATTGCTTATGAGAAAGAATTAGAAAAGAGGATTAAAAGAGAAAGCATTGACAAATAAATGAAATTCTTGTATTCTGTATTACAGAATACAATTTTAAAAAAAATGAATACTTTAGTCGTTCGAATACCGGAAGAACAAAAAATAGCTTTAAAACTTCTTGCCGGAAGCAAGAACGTTTCTGTGGCCAAAATTACCAGAAAAGCAATAGAAGAATATGTTTGCAAAATGACCGAAAGCAAGGAAGGATTACTGGCTAGGCTTGCCAGAATTGGGGATAAGAAGAAAGCAGTAAAAGCGCCGACAGATTTATCCGAGAACTATAAAAAATATTTGTATGGTAAAGCGTCGGAATGATTTTTATTGATGCTTCTTACTATCTTTCTTTGCTGAATTCGCAGGATAACAACCATAATAAAGCCGTTGAAATGAGCTTATGTCATAAAAATGAAGTTTATATTACTTCGCAAGCGGTTTTAGGAGAAGTGTTGACTGTCGGCAGTCAACGGATTGACAAGAAATTGGCAATAGAATTTGTAGAAGAAATTCTAAAGAGTCAGACCAGGGTGATTTTGGAAACAAAAGATTATGTTGACGATGCCTTTTCAATTTTTAAGCAAGCAGAATCAAAAAATATCAGCTGGGTAGATTGCTATTCCTTGGCTATAATGAAAAAATTGAAGATTAAGAAAGCTTTAAGTTTTGATAAGCACTTTAGGCAACTTATACAATTGACTTGATAAACTTGTGTTGGAGAACCATTGGCAAAAACGGGAGTTATTTGAAAAGATTAAAGTTAAATTTTCTGGTAAGTAAGTGGATGAATCAGAAAATTACCTATTAGGGAAATCGTTGGGAAAAACCGCAAGGTTTGTCCCATGAGGAGGGTGGGCAGGACGGTAATGCGCTAGTCTTGAAAACTAGTGTCCGTAAGGACTAACAGGTTCGACCCCTGTACCCTCCGCAGCGTAATAAAATGCGAAGCATTTTAAACGCTGCTGGAGCGTTGAAATTTTCTTAGAAAATTTCTTACGCTTCCGCCAGTTGATTTTTCCTGCCATTTTGTACTATTCTTAAATCATGCCAGAAGAAATTTCTCCCGAAAGTTCTCCCGTTAAAGTTATTCCTTCAAAAGAATTAAAGGTTTTGTATATTTGGAGAGCGCCTTCAAGGCTGTTTAAAAGGCGGAATAAAGAATTTTGGACAACCGTAATTGCGATTGTCCTTTTGGTCGGTTTAATTTTGTTTTTTGTTAAAGAATGGTTTTTGATTGCGGCCATTATTGCTTTAACCTTTGTTTATTATGTGCTGTCAACAGTTGAACCGGAAGAAATGGAATACAAAATTACCAATAGGGGAATTATTTACGCCGGAACAACATATCTTTATGAATCAATTTCTCAGTTTTGGTTCTCGGAAAAATACGGCCAAAAGGTGGTCAACTTGGAACTGCGGGGCGGGGGATTAGTAGGAAGGATTACAATTTTGGTTGGCAAGGGAGACCAGGCAAGGATTAAAGAAATCTTGCTGAAATACTTGATTGAAGAAGAAGTAAAACCTAATTTTTTTGATAACGCTTCAAAATGGCTGGCAGAAAAAGTACCTCTTGAGAGTGAGAAAAAAACCGTTCCCTCAAATCCTTCCTAAATAACTTCTAAGGCTGTTTTCTGTTATAATTAGCGTATTCGGGCGCCCATAGTTTAACGGATAAAACATCAGGTTGCGGACCTGAAAACTGGAGGTTCGATTCCTCCTAGGCGCACCAAAAAAGGAGAGTTGGCAGAACGGTAATGCGCGAGTTTCGAAAACTCGTGCCCGTAAGGGCTAACAGGTTCGACTCCTGTACTCTCCGCCACGCAATAAATTGCTTTGCCCCTATAGTTTAACGGATAAAACATCAGGTTCCGAACCTGAAGACTGAGGGTTCGATTCCCCCTGGGGGCACAGAAACTATTCGAGAATGTCGGTTCCCCGCCTGCCATCGGCTGTCGCCTCAGGCGACTGGCGGGCAGGAATTCCCGCCTGGGGCACCAAATTTTTCTCGCTTTTTGCTTCAAAACAAGATAAAATCAGGACTATTAGAAGAGGTCGCATAGTGGTCTAGTGCCTTCGCCTGGAAAGCGAATATAGTCGCAAGGCTATCGCGGGTTCGAATCCCGCCCTCTTCGCTTAATTTTGGCGGGATGAGAAGCAAGACGCGAAGCGGCGGTCCTGAGTGAAACGAAGGAAATCCCGCCCTCTTCGCAGCGTAAGAAATTTTTTGTAAAAAAAGGAGGTTAAAAAATGAAAGGATTTATTGAATTTATCAGAGAGCAGGGAGTAATGGGCTTGGCGGTTGGTTTTATCTTAGGCGGGGCCGTTTCCAAAGTTGTTGCTTCCCTTGTTTCGGATATTATTAATCCGGTTTTAGGGGTTTTATTGGGAGCGGTTGGTAACCTGGATGAGGCTTATCTGCCGATTGGCGGGGCGAAGCTGATGTGGGGGAGCTTCGTTAATACTACGATTGATTTTTTAGTAATCGCCCTGGTGGTATATTTTGGGGTTAAAATTTTAAAATTGGACAAGCTGGATAAAAAGAAATGACTTCCTTAAAAAATATTGAGGTAGAATACCGGGCTAAATTTTCCAAAGCCAAATACGACAAACTGCTTAAGTTTTTACTTAAAAAGGCTAAGGATTTGGGAGCAGACGATAAACGGGTTTGGTTTTTTTGTCTGCCCGATAAACTGCTTAAAGTTACTCACAATATTTCTTTAAAATCGGGGAAAATTACCCTAAAACTAACCAAAATCGGCAAAGGAAGCCATTTTGAAGAAATTGAATTTCCTGTTGGGGAAGAATCGGTGGAACCGGCAATTAAACTTTTTACCAACTTGGGTTATAAATATCTTTTCGAGCCGGTAATCCTCCGGCATAATTTTTCCTACAAAGGGGTTGAATTGGCCTTAAAATACAGCAAAACCTGGGGCTATCACCTGGAGCTGGAAATTGAAATCGCTTCTTTGGCTCAAAAAGGCAGGGCGGAGGAAAAAATTTTTAAAGTTGCCGGCGAGCTTGGGGTAAAGTTGATGTCGGAAGAAGAATTATGGACATTTACCCAAAATATCGAGAAAACATATAAAAATCCGGTGTGTTAAAATCAGCCCATATGGCGATAAGAGAAACTTTACAAATAGGGGATCCGAGATTAAAACTTCCCAATAAACCAATTGAAAATTTTGATGCTTCAGCTTTAAAGCAGGTTATTGAGGACTTGGTCGATACAATGAGGAAAAATGGACTGATCGGAATTGCGGTACCGCAGATTGGGGAAAATTCCTTGGTTTTTGTGACGGAGCCGAGAAAAACTCCGACCAGACCGGCCGACCAAACAGACGAACTGCGAATATTTATTAATCCAAAAATTACAGAAATGTCTTCCAGGGAAGCGGTTGCGTATGAAGGTTGCGGTTGTGTTGCGAATGGCCAACTTTTTGGCCCGGTAAAACGGCCAAAAAAGATAACAATTGAAGCATACGACCAAGAGGGCAAAAAATTTCAGCTGAGATGTGACGGAATTTTAGGGAGAGTAGTTCAACACGAATATGACCACTTACAAGGAATCGAATTTACGGAAAAAATTACCGATTACAAAAAATTGATGAGTTTTTCTTTTTATATCGCGGAAATCAAAAATTCAAAATCGCAAACGGAGACCTCACTGATTACCGTTAAGGATATTTTGTACTTCTGAAAGGCCAAATTTGTTTATTGACAAATTGTACAATTTGTAATATTGTTAAACTATGTTGCAGACAATTACAACTGCTGATGCCAGAAACAATTTCGCTAACCTCTTAGGCGAGGTTTATTATGGCGGAAAAAAGTACTTAATTCAAAAATTAGGCAAACCTTTTGCGGTTTTACTTAATGTGGAAGAGTATCAAAAATTAGAAGAGTTAAGAGGATCCCTATTTAAGGAGATTTCTGTAAATAGAAATAAAAACAAAAATATTTCAGCTAGGGAAGTTGAAGCAGATGTAGAGGAAGCAGTAACGGCAGTTAGAAGTAAGTAAAAAGTATGATTAAGGCGGTGGTTGATACCAATATTTTGGTAAGCGGTTTGATTTCTCCTAAAGCCAGCCCGGCAAAAATTATCTCTCTTTGGCGCGAGCGAAAATTTGTTCTTGTTGTTTCCGAAAAGATTCTTGAAGAAGTTAAAAGGGTTTTGTTTTACCCCAAAATATTTAAGAAATATAGTCTGGACAAAAACTTAATTGACAAATATATAAAAATATTTAGGGCATTTGCTGAAGTTGTTGAACCAAAAGAAAAAATTAGATTGATTAAAACCGATGAAAGCGATAACAGATTTATTGAAGCGGCGATATCAGCAAATGCAGGCTATCTTGTCAGCGGTGATAAGCACCTTTTAGAAATTAAAAAATTTCAAAGCATCAGAATTATTAAGGCCGAAGAGTTTGCAAAACTTATTTAAGATGGACCAGATAGAGGAAATCCGTTCAAAAATTGATTTGGTGGCTTTTATTTCCGAAACGGTGCCTCTCAAAAAAGCCGGCCGGAATTTTAAAGGGCTCTGTCCTTTTCATACCGAAAAAACGCCTTCTTTTATGGTTTCTCCGGAAAGGCAAATTTGGCACTGTTTTGGGTGTTTTCCGAAAGATCAATTGGTTAAAACAATTTTTGGACCAAAGAAAATTGAAGATATAAGGATAGGAGATTTAGTTTTAACTAAAAGCGGAGAATATTCTCCAGTCTTCAGGCTTTTAGAAAGAAATTATCAAGGTAAATTAATAAAGATAAAGACAAGAATGGACTCTAGAGAAGTTGTTATGACAAGAGACCATGAAGTTTATTGTATTAAAACTAAGTTGTGCAAACAAAAAAATAGGGAAACTAGATTATGTCAAGAAAGATGCAATCAACGCTGTCCGACAAAATATTTCAAAAATTATTATATCGAAAAAATAAAAGCTGAATATTTAGAACCCAATGACTATTTGCTTTATCCAATTAACGAAGCTATTCGGGATGTTTTGGAGTTAGATTTGGAAAAATATCTTAATAGAAGAAAAACTAACTACGGGAAAAAAATAAGAACAATTCCTCTTAAGGTAAAAGTTAATGATGAACTCCTCAAAATTTTAGGTTATTGGATAGCCGAGGGAAGTAGCCATCGAGCCTATATAAGATTCAGTTTAGGAAATCACGAGATTGATTTTGCTGAAGAAATTATTTTCTTAATTAAGAAAATATTTGGTGTTGAAGCAAAAATTCATTTTAGAAAAACTAGTAAAACTGGCTTGGAGATAAGTGCTTGTAATTCTAATTTAGCAAATATTTTCGAAAATTTATGTGGAAAAGGAGCACAAAACAAACATATTCCATTTGTGCTTCAATTTTTACCCCCAAATAAGCAGAGAGTACTCCTGGAAGCGATATTTAAAGGCGATGGCTATTTTGGATTTGAATCAAACACTAAAAAACCAACTAAATATAAAGCGATTACAATAATTTCTCCTGTTTTAGCTGAGCAAATAAAGGATATAGTTTTGCGGCTTGACAAATTTCCTTTATTTTTCGTTTTTCCTGAAAAGGTGGATAAAAAAGGGGTGCACCATTGTGAAGCTTATATGGTGAAATGGCACGAAAAATTAACAGCTCATTATTCTGATTTTATAGAAAGAGATGGAGAAAAATTCTGGCTTTTACCCATAAGAGAGGTTTTAACTGAAAGTTTTTCCGGAAAAGTTTTTAATCTAACGATAAAAAAAGATCATTCTTTCGTAGTGAACAATTACATTGTTGGAAATTGCGGGAAAGGCGGGGACGCCTTTGGTTTTTTAATGGAGATAGAGCGAATTGAATTCGGGGAAGCGCTGCGGATTTTGGCCAAAAAAACGGGCGTGGTTTTGGAAAGCTATCGGCCGAGCCAGTCCGAATCTGAGAAAGATAAGTTGTATCAAATTAACCACTTGGCGGGGGAGTTTTTTCATTACCTGCTATTAAATCATCAGGTTGGCAAGAAGGCCCTGAATTATATTTTGCAAAGAGGGATTTCTAAAGATTCTCTGGAGAAATTTAAGCTTGGATTCGCCCCGGCCATGTGGGACGGACTGCAAAAATTTTTAGTAGGGAAAAAGGGGTACAATCCGGAAGATCTTGAAAAAGCCGGCCTTATTATTCCCCGGCAAACGTCATCTACTAACGCCCAACAACTATCACCCAATACCTATTATGATCGTTTCCGGGATCGGCTGATGTTCCCATTAAGTGACCATAGGGGAAATATTGTTGGTTTTGCCGGTCGGGTTTTGGACCCGGAGATTAAAGACCTGCCTGCCGGCAGGCAGGAGCCTAAATATGTTAACACTCCGGAAACCGCCGTTTATCATAAAAGCGAGCTTTTATACCCCTTAAATATTACCAAAGAAGAAATTAAAAAAGAAAATTGTGCCATGGTGGTGGAAGGAGAACTTGATGCTATTTCTTCTTATCAGGCTGGAATAAAAAATGTGGTGGCGATAAAAGGATCGGCGCTGTCAGAAGAACAATCCCGTTTATTGAAAAGGTTTTGCGAAAATGTGATTTTATCGCTTGATGCGGATGTCGCCGGCGATATGGCGAGCCGGCGGGGGATTGAGGTTGCAGACAAGGCAGGGCTGAATTTAAAAGTTTTGAGCTTGGAAAAATACAAAGATCCGGATGAGGCGGCGCAAAAAGAACCCGACTATTTAAAAAAAAGATACGATCAGGCTCAAAGTATCTATGATTTTTTTATAGACTCGGCTTTTAAAAGATGCCGTGGGGCGACCGCAGAAGAAAAAAAGAAGATTGGTCAGGAAATTGTCCCGATTCTGGCAAAAATTGAGGATGAGATAGTTAAAAATATCTATGTTAAAAAACTTTCCGATCGGCTGGAAGTAAATGAAGAGGCCATTATTTTGCAAATCGAAAAATCCGTTCAAAAATCTCCGGTTTTGCCGGCGGTAAAATCAGACAGCCCGCCAACGGTAAAAAGTCGGCTTTTGGTGCTTGAAGAGTATTTTTTGGCTTTAATTTTTCAAAGCCGGCAATTTGAGGAGCTGACCAAAAAAGAAAAAGTTTTAATTTCGGAGCCGGTGTATCAAAAAATTGCCCAGTATTTAGAAGACTATTTAGGGAATAATAAGAAGTTTTCACCCCAATTTTTCTTTGAAACTCTGCCGGCAGAGCTTAAAGACGCTTATAACAAACTGTATTTAATTGATTTTGGAGAAAGAATTGATGATGGGGGTTGGGTGGCCAGGGAAATTCAAAAAACAAAAATTCTGGTGGAGACTATTTTGGTTAAGGAAGAATTACAAAAAACTTTGCTGGGACTTAAACATGAGAGTAAAGACCAATCAGAGAGCCACAATCTTGACCAAAAAGTTTTAAGTTTGACCAAAAAACTTAATGATTTGGGAAAAAGAGCTTTGGCTCTTTAAATTTAAGCCTAAGTGAGGTAAAATCACACCATGGCCGGCAAAAAAGCTTCCCAAAAACCAAAACCGATAGAGACTCCGATCGAACCGGTTCTCGAATCTCCAAAATTAACGCTGGAAAGTCGATTAGTGAAAAAATTGATTGAAAAAGCGAAGAAACAGGGATTTATCACCCAGGAAGATGTTTTGGAAGTTTTTTCTTTTGCGGAAGATTATTTGGATGTTCTTGATGAGTTTTACACTAAATTACTGGAAGAAAATGTTGACATTTTTGAAAATATCAGTGAAGAAGAACTAAAAGAAGGCGAAAAAATTGTTCGGGGTTTAACTAGAGAGATTGAAGTTTTGGCTACTCTGGAAACGCCGACGGTTTCCGATCCGGTAAGAACGTATCTGCGGGAAATTGGCAAGATTCCCCTTTTAAAAGCGGAAGAAGAAGTTGATCTGGCCCAGAGAATTGAAAAGGATGATTTGAAGGCAAGAAAAAAGCTGGCCGAATCTAATTTAAGATTGGTTGTTTCGATTGCCAAGCGTTATGTCGGCCGGGGGTTGACTTTCCTTGATTTGATTCAGGAAGGAAATCAGGGGTTGATTCGGGCGGTCGAAAAATATGACTGGAGAAGAGGATTTAAATTTTCTACTTATGCTACCTGGTGGATTAGGCAGGCAATTACTCGGGCGATCGCGGACCAGGCAAGAACGATTCGTGTTCCGGTTCATATGGTGGAAACAATAAACAAATTGGTCCGCACTTCAAGAAAATTAATGCAGGATTTGGGTCGTGATCCTCTGCCGGAAGAAATCGGTAAAGCAATGGAAATTCCCGTTTCCAAAGTAAGAGAGGTTTTAAAGATTTCCCAGAGCACCACTTCTTTGGAAGCGCCTGTCGGCAATGAAGAAGATTCTTTACTCGGAGATTTTATTGCTGATGGTGCGCCTTCACCGATTGAGACCGCCTCCAAACAGTTGCTGAAGGAAAACATTAAGGAAGTTTTAAACACTCTTTCCCCAAGAGAAGCCAACGTGTTGGTTTACCGCTTTGGACTCGAAGGGGGAAGACCGATGACCTTGGAAGAAGTGGGCAAGAAATTTGGGGTAACCAGAGAAAGAATCCGGCAAATAGAAGCCAAAGCGTTGCGAAAATTAAAACATCCGTCAAGACGAAAGAAATTGCAGGATTATTTGGAGTAATAATTCAAATGTACAATGTACAATTGAGAAGTGGGCGAGAAAGCCCTCGATATGAGGGAAAGAAATTTTAGATTTTGAGTTAGAATCTGAAATAGTATATTTTGAATATGAGCCCTAAAGAAAGGCTTTGGCCTGGTTATAGCACCAGATTGGAAAGGGAAGCCCGGCGTGTCCAAAATAGAAGTGATTTTGAGGATTGGAGCACTCAACACGAGCGCGGAAATAATGGTTCTTCTCCAGCATCGCTAGAACTTCCGGGGATTGATCCTAAAGCCTATTATCGAACCAGTGATAGAATTTTGGTAAAAGGAGTTGAATTGGCAGAGGGTATTCTTCCCGTAAATCTCCAAGAAGCAACCCCTTCTTTATTTGAAAGAGTAAGGAAAGAATTGAAGTTACTTTTCAAACGGTGAAATATTGCTTAATTTAAAAGGGAATCACCTTCTGGGGTGTTATAAAAAAGATGCCAAGAATTATAAAAGGAAGAAAACCAGAAATAGAGCCTTTGGTTGTGGCCGATGATGAAACACCAGAATAGGCAATTGGTAGGAAAGTGAGGTAATTAGTTGAGAACCTTAAAGAAATATTAGAAGTAGATGTGCTTCAGAAGGTTGAAAAAATAGTCAAGAAGGGTATAATTTCATTTGTAAATTATACATTGTACATTGTAAATTTAGGTTATGTTCCCCTGTAACTCAACGGTACCTGCCCCTGCCTACCGGCAGGTAGGTGCCGGTAGGCAGGGAGCGTCCGCCTGATATAATTTAGAAGATGAACGGATATTTTGTTTATGCGCTTAAAAGTTCTAAAGATTCGAGAATTTATGTTGGGTTGAGTTCTAATCCAGAAAAGCGATTGCTTGAGCATAATAGAGGGGAAACAAAATCAACAAAAGGATACAGGCCGTGGGTATTAATTTATAAGAAATTTGTTGGATCGAGAGTTGATGCGAGAAAGGAAGAGAAACGGTTGAAATCCGGTTATGCAAAAGAACTTTTAAAATCAAATATTCCCAGCGCAAGAACGTTTTCACTGATAGCGAATTACGTTCAGCGCTGTGGAACGTTAATCCGCCATAGGCGGATTTTACGTTCCCCTGTAGCTCAACGGTAGAGCGTCCGCCTGTTAAGCGGTAGGTTCGAGGTTCGAATCCTCGCGGGGGAGCCAGTGTGCACGAACAGAAGAAAGAGCCTCTGTTTGTGCCTTTATATCGGGCTTTTTGGTCAGTTCTAACCCTGCGTATTCCTTTTCCAATGCGGGATAGCTATTTTTGATAGGAACAAACCAGTCGTTAGGTTCAATAAATAGCTTTTCATCCTTCATTATTGGCGTTTTACCGAGTGCCAGTAAAATCTCTTTCTTCAGTTCTAACCCTTCTTTTCCTTTTGCCATCAAAAATGCTTTACGAGCGTAAGTGGCAAAACTAAATGTTTTTTCAGTAAGCTCAAGCCATCGCTCGGCTCGTGTCTCCGTTTCTCGCAACTGTTCTTTTAATTGTGTGATTTTCTTCTGGAGTGTATTTTTCTCTCCAATAAAAGTTTCGTCATCAATAAGCTGGCGGTATCTCATTCTGGTAAGCTCGTCTAGCTCCTTTTGGGTCTCAACCAGAGTTTTGTGTCGCATTTCATAAATCTTTGTCCTGTCTTCAATCTCGGTGTCGTTTTTCCTATTTAATCCTTCTAGTGCCCACTCTAAAAATTCTGGCAGAATGGTGTATTTTTCTATCTCTTTCTCAATCGTAAGTTCCAAGTCGTCCACTGGGATACTTTTCCTCTGATTGCATTTAATCTTTGTTGTTCTTCTCGTGCAGTGGTAGTAAGTATATTCTTTGACTTCACCCGTTGATTTAATGAGCTTCTTTTTGGTTTCGGCAGTATAAAGACAGCCGCATACGCCACACCGAATAGAGCCAGTAAAAGCAAACTCGTGGCGTTTTGGTCTTGGCTTGCCTTTTCTACCAAGAAGCATTTGCACTCGGTCATACTCCTCAAGCGTAATCATTCGCTCATGCTGTCCTTCATACTGAACTCCGCCATTTTCAATAGTTCCCGCATAAAACAGGTTCGTAAAAATCTTATAAATACCGCTTCGTGATAATGGGTTGCCGCCAATTCTCTTAAACTTTCTCGTCCTAAAGCCCCACTCGTTATTTGCAATATCCAAAATCTTTGGCGGCGTATGGTTGCCAGTAAGCATTAAATCCCACATCTTGCGAATGAGATTAAACCGCTCTGGGTCTTTGATAATGATTTTGTTTTCTTTGTCATTAAGGTAGCCAAGCGGTGCCACTCCTGTTTGCCACCCCTTCTCTAATTTGGAAATCATACCCCGCTTGGTATTCTTGCTTAAATCCAAAATAAACTGGTTAGCAACGCCGCTCTCAACACTAAACAAAAGCACATTGTCTTCTGGTAGGTATTGGCGGTCTATGGTTTGGATTGATTTGAGTATTCCCTGTTGCAGAAGCCAGCTTATCTTGCCGCTGTCAATGGGGTTTCGGGACAATCTGTTTATCTGCCAGCATAAAATGCCATTAGCGTCGCCGTTTTCAATTTGCTGTATCATCTCGTCAAAAATGGGGCGGTTGTCTGGTTTCTTTGCCGACTTTGCCTCGGTGTAGGTTTTCTTAATATCCAAATTCAA
>PEVD01000010.1:11635-12369 GCA_002780305.1 Candidatus Shapirobacteria bacterium CG03_land_8_20_14_0_80_40_19
ATCTTCGCTCTCCGATGACTTTCTGGCGTAAAGGAAGTATTTAATTTTTGTGTTATTTTGTGTCATTGTAATTTTCCTAATTTAATACTAATTAAAGTGTTAAGTAATGTCAAGTGATGTCAGGGTGAATATCAATGTAACTTTGCCCCCAAACAAGCTGTTATAACTTGCAGTTGCCGAAAGCTCTTGTCTTGCTTTTTAAGGTATCTCTCATATTTTTTAGTAATCTTACCCGCATAATACTTTCGCTTTACCTCGCTTTCTAACCTCTCAAGCTCTGGTATGCTAATAGTCTGACCCGCCACCTTGAAAATACCACCCCTGTTCCTGCTGTTATAAGTTAAGTCGTAACAATGCCTACAGCCAAAATAATCTCTTGCTTTATAAAGCAAGCCTACACGCCTGCCACAATATCTTCCATTTGCCGAGAGAGGGCAGATAAACCAGTATCTTTTGCCGCCAAAATAACATGGGGTGGTAGTTAATGGAATTTTATAGTCAAAGTCCTTCTTTTCGTCTGTATTATTGCCCGTTTGAGTATAGATAAATTTTACATATTGCTCATTCTCATTTATAGAGGATTGCACGCTTATGCTTCCCGTCTTTTCACCATTCCATGACCAAGTAATAGCCCCAGAGTGCCAACCATTGCTAAAGTAGCCGTGTTTTCTAAGAAACGACACGCTCACTTGTTTTAAGCCATCTGCTTCTTCTTTCTTAGACCAGTAATATCT
>PEVD01000010.1:12402-12848 GCA_002780305.1 Candidatus Shapirobacteria bacterium CG03_land_8_20_14_0_80_40_19
TCATTAGAGATTAGTTGCACTTTAGCCTCAAGGGTAATAATTGACATTGTTAACCTATAGGTGTATCATCCCGTCAAATGAATATTAAAAAGGTTGTTGTTTCTTTCCTCCTTGCTTTGTCAATATTTTCCTCTGCTTTTGTGTTTGCTTCATCTGCACAAGCTAGTTGGGTAAGTGGTTATTACCGAAGTAATGGAACTTATGTAAGCCCCTATTACCGCTCACGCCCAAATGCCTACACCTACGATAATTACTCATATCGTTCACCTTCATATAGTAACGGCTATGGTTATAATCGCTCATACTACGGCTCAAGCCGCTCATACTCCTCAAGCTGGTACACACCCTCCTACTATGACTCCGATTACTCTTATGGTCGTTCGCTCTACGATAGTTGGGACTACTAAATCTATTTTGCGAAACAAACCCATTTTTAATCTTCAGTC
>PEVD01000043.1 GCA_002780305.1 Candidatus Shapirobacteria bacterium CG03_land_8_20_14_0_80_40_19
TTCTTTTATGAAATTGGAACCTTAAGGAAAACTTTGCGTTCACACCGACAAACTTTATTGACAGACGATCTCTCGGACAACATTGCTTCTCGTTCCTTTCGTGTCACAATGATTGGCCTTTTCTTGGCAAAAGTGGTAGAACTATAGTTATTATTAATATAATAAAGACATATGAATAATGAAAGAAGCAGACAACCTCTAACTCTTGAGCAAACAATTGCTCGTATTGAAGCGCTAAGCGAAGAATACAGACTTGATACAGAAATGTCCTCTGACCGCGCCAGACTTTATATGGGCTGGCTGGACGAAACGGTTGCAACCGTTGAAAAAATTTCTCCCAAGTGGAGCCCGACATTAAAAACAGTTTTTACCCAAACAGTGGCAAACTTGTTACGTAAAGACTACTTTTCATTTGGAACTGAGTATGGAACAGGACAAGGATCCCGACCGCTGGTGGAAATTATCAGGTCGCTCAAACATTTTTCTTACCTGCCGGAGGAAGAATCTATCGCTTACCTTAAGCTGTTAGAAACGATTTACACCAACCACCACTTAACACCAAAAATTCTAGACCCGCTTTTCTACTATGGTCCTAAAAGAGATAAGCAATTTCATCCTTTAACCACAGAATTAAACAATCGCCTGGACAGAGCGGCCAATTCTCCCGCAAGAAAGAAAGAAATAACTATTGTTTCCAATTATATAGCCGCAGAAACCAAAACAATTAACAGATAAATTATTGATTTAGAATATAGCAAAACTTAAGGGGAAAGCAGAAGCTATCAGAGAAAATTATTCAGATTATGAAACACCGGGGTTAAGCGAAACTACCGCTAACAATGAGCTGGAAAGTATTTGGCGGGGAATTGAAGAAATCTTTTATCAAACTTTGGCAGAAAATTTATAAAGTCCATGTAAAAAGTCGGCTATTCATTGCTTTGCCTTTTTATTTGATTCAATGATTTAAATCATTGAATCAAATACACCTTGGCGCTTTTACTCTATCCTCACTATTAAAAATTATCCTTTCTTTTTTTAGCAACTCTTTTTGTTTACCGATTCCGCCAAAAACATAGCCCGGAGACAAACGGCCGTCTTTAAAGACGACCCGATGACAGGGAATGTTTTTCGGATCGGGGTTTTTATGGAGAGCAAATCCGACCACCCGCGGGGTCGTTCCCGCTTTTTTGGCAATTGCCCCATAAGTCGCCACTTCTCCTTTGGGAATTTTTTTTACTTCCTCGTAAATTCTTTCAAATATTTTTCTCATTATCCTTCAAACCAAATCTAGGACAAATTAAAATCTTTCTTTAATTTAATAATTTTATCTCTTAATTTGGCGGCCTTTTCGAACTCGAAAAGCCGGGCGTACTCACGCATTTGAATCCCTAATTTTTTAATATATTTTTTAGCCTCACCGGGGGTCATCCCCAATTCGTCAAACTCTTCCTCAAGCTCTTTTTCCACCAGCGGGTTTCTAATTGGCTTACTGATGGTTTTGGGAATAATCCCATGCTCCTCATTATATTTTAACTGGACTTCCCTCCGGCGGTTTACTTCTTCAATCGCTTCCTTCATCGCCAGTGTTTCTTCGTCCGCATACATTATTACTTTTCCAAAAACATTTCTGGCAGTCCTGCCCATTGTCTGAATTAATGAAACGCGGGAACGTAAAAATCCTTGCTTATCCGCATCTAAAATCGCGACTAAAGTCACTTCCGGTAAATCAAGCCCTTCACGCAACAAATTTATCCCAACAATAACGTCATAAGTTCCTCTTCTTAGGTCAGCCAAGATATCGGTTCTTTGCAAGGTATCAACATCCGCGTGTAAATAATTAACTAAAATAATCTCTCCTGTATTAACCGGATCAGCTAAATACGAACTTAATTCTTCCGCCATCCTCTTGGTTAAAGTCGTGACTAAAACCCGCTCACCTTTCTTTTTTCTGGCCAAAATTTCCTTAATTAAATCTTTAACTTGCCCGTCAATCGACCTGACTTCAACTTCCGGATCCACCAAACCGGTCGGCCTTATAAGTTGTTCGATGACATGTTTTTCTGACTTATTAATTTCCCACTCATCCGGAGTAGCTGACACGAATATCGCCTGCGGGACCCTTTCTAAAAACTCATTAAAATTAAGCGGCCGGTTGTCTAAACAGGAAGGCAGGCGAAAGCCAAAATCAATTAAAGTTTTTTTGCGCGATTGATCCCCGTGGTGCATCCCGCGTACCTGTGGGACAGTCATGTGCGACTCGTCAATCACCACCAAAAAATCATCTTTATATTGATATTTAAAATAATCCATTAAAGAAAACGGCGCCGATCCGGGAGTCCGGCCGTCAAAATAGCGGGAATAATTTTCAATTCCGTTTACATACCCCACTTCTTTTATCATTTCCAAGTCATAGTTGACCTTTTCGTTTAAACGGTTGGCCTCCATCTGTTTGTCTTCTTTTTTCAGATTTTCCAAACGGATTTTTAAATCCGCCCTTATTTGTTTAAAAGCGCTGTCCAATACCTTTTTGTCCGCCAAAAAATGCTTAGCCGGATAAAGAAAATAATTTTGCAGTTCTATTTCATTGCCTTCAATTACAGATCTGGTCGTTATTCCGGCAATTGCCTCACCCTCCCAAACAATTTTGATTATTTCGTCGGCATAAGAAGGATAAATTTCTATTGTCTCTCCCCGCAACCGGAAATTTCCCCGGTCAAAATCCATCCTTGTCCGTTGGTAATACAGAGAAACCAAACTGTACATCAAATCTTCTTTTTTAATTTCCTGATTTTTAAACAAGTGTAAAATCCGGTTGCGGTATTGGTCAGGAGAACCTAAATTGTAGATACAAGAAACTGAAGCAACAATAATTACATCATTGCGGGAAAAAATGTGGCTGGTGGCAAGCAACCGAAGTTTGTCAATTTCTTGGTTTATATCCGCGTCTTTGGCAATATATGTATCGGTTTGGGGAATATAAGCTTCGGGCTGGTAATAATCGTAGTAGGAAACAAAATAAGAAACCGCATTGTCGGGAAAATATTCTTTGAATTCCTGATACAGCTGAGCCGCCAGAGTTTTATTATGCGAAATCACCAGAGTCGGCTTTTGAGTATTTTGAATTACATTGGCGACCGTGTGTGTTTTTCCGCTTCCGGTTACGCCTAAAAGCACCTGGTAAGGGAATCCCTTTTTGACGCCCGCCGTCAATTTCTCTATTGCTTGAGGTTGATCTCCTGAAGGTTTATATGGCGCTTCCAACTTAAATTCCATAGCCGTATTTTACCATTTTTAACCTCAATAAATATCCTAAACTTGATTTTTATCTCATAATATTGTATAAGGTGGCAAATGGGTGGATATGAACAATTCAAAGAGCAACTGGCAAGACTCCGTCAAGAAGCGGCACAAAGAGATGCTGCAAAAAGAGCCGCGCAACAAGCGAAAGAGGAAGAAGTAACTTGACAACGGATTGAAAATAACTGGACTTTGGTTAAAAAGAAAATACTCGACTACTTAAACGAAATAAACGTTAATGTTTTTTCTGGTCAGGCTAAAGTTACAGACTGGAGAACACAAACAGTTGAACATAATCATGAAGAAAGTGAACTTCGCCATTCATATAATTGGCTTAAAACCCTTCCACGTTCTCACCCAGACTGGGAGGATTATAGATATGCCGATTATTTCTACCACGAAACAGTTGAAGTGGCAGAGTTATCAATCCCGACTGTTGGCAGTGTCTTCCTTTTCAAATTAATTGGAGGCTATTGGAACAAAAAATATAGAGATGGAGATCAAGAAGAAAGTCGAGGAGAGATAGGTACTTCCGACAGAGTAACTATTTTCCAGGAGGTAAGTTGTTCTGGCTGTAGGTCTACTCAAGAACATTCTATTCCCTTTCCTTCCCTTGATCCCGGCTGGCTCGCTCTCTCAGATTACTACTTAGGTGAAGGTAAACCATTTGAAATGTTTAGTAAAACTCATTTTAAGGAAGAGGAAGATGCTTATGGTGCTACTTTCTCAGCTGTCTATAAAGAAATAACTTCGCTTCACGAAAAACTTTAATTGAGACAATATTACCAATAAGGTGTCAAGAGTATTCCACCTCCAAGGTGG
>PEVD01000021.1 GCA_002780305.1 Candidatus Shapirobacteria bacterium CG03_land_8_20_14_0_80_40_19
TCTTTTTGCCAAATTAGTTACCGTAAAATCAAGCCAGCCGGCAGTAGGCTTGCTACCTTCTTTTTTTAAAATTTCCACCATATCCCCGCTTTTCAGTTTAAAATCCAAGCCCACCATTTTGCCATTGACTTTTGCTCCCATTGTTTGATCGCCCAAATCTGAATGAACCGCGTAGGCAAAATCAACCGGTGTTGCCCCAAAAGGCAGATCAAAAACATCCCCTTTTGGTGAAAAGACAAAAATCCGGTGGGCGAAAGCGTCAAATTTAATCGCCTCTACAAACTCACGGGAATCAATCAGCTGCTTTTGCCAGGCGACCAGTTGTTTAACCCAAGAAAATTTTTCCCCCAGGGCAAAAATTTTCCCTTTATCAAGTTTTACATCGCTTGTTTTTTTGGTTTTTTCTGCCACATAAAACCAGTGAGCAGCAATCCCATTTTCTGCCTGCTCGTGCATTTCAAAGGTCCTGATCTGAATTTCCAAAATCCTCTCATGAAGAGAAAAAACATTGGTATGAATGGACCGGTAACCATTTGGCTTTGGTAGGGCAATAAAATCACGAATTCCGATCCAGGGAACCGGTCTCCACTTTGAATGAATAACTCCCAAGGAAGTATAACAATCTTTAACCTCTTCAACCAAAACCCTCATTGCCACCAAATCGTAAACTTTAGTAATATCTTTTTCAATCTCCGGTCTTTGCAGTTTACACCACAAACTGTAAAGATGTTTTTTCCGAAAAGTAACTTTGGCTTTGATGCCTTCTTCCGCCAGCGCTTTATAAACCACCCGAGTCGCTTTTTCCAAAAATTCCTCCGTTTTTTTAAAATACGGTTTTGAATATTCAACCAGCCACTGGTATTCCTGTGGGTAAATATAAGGAAAAGCCAAATCTTCCAGCTGACCCTCTGTCTCACCCATACCCAACCTTCCTGCCAGCGGCGCGTAAACTTCCAATGTTTCTCTGGCGATCTTTTTTTGACGCTCTTCCGACAGATACTGCAGGGTCATCATGTTGTGCAGCCGGTCACAAAGCTTAATAATAATCGCCCGCAGATCTTTCGCCATTGCTAAAATCATTTTGCGCAGATTTTCGACAAAAATTTCTTCAGAACTTCCTCGCAGTTTAATCCCGCTTACTTTTGACACTGCGTTAACCAATCCGGCAATCTCCGGTCCAAATTCCTTTCTTATCTCCGTCAGAGAAACACCGGCATCTTCGACAGTATCGTGTAAAAGACCGACAACAATCGAACTTATATCCATTTTGTAATCCGCCAAAATCATCGCGGTATTAAAAGGATGAACAAAGTAAGGTTCTCCGGAAGCTCTTTGCTGACCGGCGTGGGCAATTTGAGCGAAATCGTAAGCCTTTCTGACTAAATCAAAATCGGCTTTAAAATTATAATCCTTAATTTTCGCGATAAGCACGTCAAGGTCTTTCATTCTGTCAAGTCTTTTATTTTCAGTTCGATACTTTGCCGGTTGTTCCATTCGTTTAGGCTTAGACTGTAAGCTATTTCAATTTCCCGGTCAACTTTTAAACTGCCGGCCATATGGCCCATCCCAAAACCAATGGCAGAAAAGAGAGGTGATAGTTGATGGGTGCTGGGTGATAGCGTTAATTTTAAGTGTTTGCCTTCGTTTCCCACCGTACGAAAACTTTTCACTATTACCTTACTGCTAAAATTTGGCTCATAATTCCCCAAGCCGAAAGGTTGAAGTTTTTGAATTTCCTGCCAAAGTCCGTCTGATATTTCCGATATCGGCAGTTTTAGGTCGATAAAAAGAGTTTTCTGCAACATTCCCTTGGTAATTTGTCTTTCCGCCTCCGCCATCAATCTTTGTCTTAAAAGATCAATTTTAACCGTCTCAACCGTTAACCCGGCTGCCATCGGATGACCGCCGGCATCGACCAGCAAGTCTGCCTGCGCCCTAATCGCTTCAATAATATTAAAACCGCTTATTGACCGGCCGGAGGCCTTAGAATAAATTTCCCCCCTGGAAATAACCAGCGATGGCCGATAGAATTCTTCAACCAGCTTCCCCGCCGCCAGCCCGATCACCCCCTCCTGAAACTGATCGCTGTCAACAATCAAAAATTTCGGCAGTTGTCCTTCCATCCCGGCGACAAGCAACTTCGCCTGTTTAAGAGTTTCATCGGTTAAAAGCTGTCTCTCTTTATTGGTTAAACCCAATTTATCGGCCAAACTTTTTGCCTTATCACAATCGTTTGTACAAAGTAACCTTAACGACTCCAGAGCGTGTTCCATCCGGCCCATGGCATTTAACCTTGGTGCGATAATGTAACCCACATGATAAGTATCAATTTCTTCTTTTTTCAGTCTTGCTTCATTAAAAATCGCCAGCAGTCCACACCGATTGGTTTTTCTTAATGCCTCAAGCCCGAATTTCGCCAAACTTCTATTTATGCCGATTAGTGGTTCCAAGTCGGCGATAGTGGCAATGGCCACCAAATCGAGATAGGTGTTAGGTGTTGGGTGATTGGTAATGGTTTTTGCCAGAAACCAGGCAATGGCGGCGGCGCAGATTTTATCGGTATGAATTACCGCACTGCATTGGGGTATTTCCTTGCCCAGTTCGTGGTGATCACAGACAATGACATCAATCCCCAACTCTTTGGCATATTTAATTTTTTCATTAGCCGTAATTCCGTGATCAACGGTAATGATCAGCTTTAAATTTTCAATTTTCAATTTACAATTTTCAATTGCTTTTTTATTCAAACCATAACCCTCGCTGACTCTTTCCGGAATATAGGGCAGGACATTTTTGGTCAGTTTGTATAAACTTTCCCATAAGATTGCGGTGGCACAAATCCCGTCGGCATCGTAATCGCCATAAACGATAATTGCTTCGTTGTTTTTAATTGCTTGTTTAATACGCTTTACTGATTTTTGTAATTCTTTTTCATCAATGCCTAAATCTTTGGCAGTAAAACAGATTGGATGTTTGGGGTTTAAAAATTCATCTATTTCGGACTTGGTTTTCAGGCCACGATTTTC
>PEVD01000055.1:0-4623 GCA_002780305.1 Candidatus Shapirobacteria bacterium CG03_land_8_20_14_0_80_40_19
AGGCCTGGTTTTACTTGCCTTTTTATTCACCCAAAAATTGACAGGAAACAAAAAGATCTCCATGTTCGCCGGACTGCTGACTGCCATTTCTCCTTGGAGCCTTTTTGTTTCCCGGATTGCGGTTGAAGCAAACTTGGGCGCTTTTTTGTTTGCTCTTGGAATTTACTTTTTTTATATTTGGCTTGATAAACCGGACAAAAAATGGCTCGTTTGGACAATTATATTTTGGGGATTTTCTTTGTATTCTTACAATTCCGCCCGGATACTAGTACCCTTTTTCCTCGTGATATTACTTTATTTTGTTTGGAAAAAGAAAAGCCAAAAACAACTTTTAGTCCCCGGTATAATTCTTTTGATATTTCTTACGCCTTTAATATTTCAGTTATTAAATAAATCGGGCAGTGCCAGGTTTAATTCGGTATCTCTAGTCGATCAAGGGGTGGTTAATCAAATAATTGAAAAAAGAAATTCCGCTAAACTTCCGGACAATATTGCCAGGCTGATTTACAATAAACCGAGTTATTTTGTTTACAAGGCTGCCGGAAATTATCTCCTAAATTTATCGCCAAAATATTTATTTTTCTATGGGGGTAGCCACTATCAGTTCTCATTGCCCAATCACGAACTTTTATATCTGGTGACAGCGCCGTTTTTAGTTTTGGGTTTATTAAAAGTTTTATTTTCTAGAACAAACTCCTTAAGAGTTCTTTGCCTATGGTTTTTCCTAAGTTTTATTCCTTCAGCGGTTACTAAAGATGCCCCCCATGTTCTAAGAACAATTCTTATTTTACCTTCGCCGATGATCATCAGTGCGATTGGCTTGAAAACACTTTCGGATTTTTTGAAAGACAGATCAAGGTTTAAGGGAAATTTTCTTTATGGAATATTTATAATGGCAATACTATTTAGTTTCTGCCGGTGGTGGAATGATTATTGGAAGATTTATTCAAATGCGTATTCTTGGGCATGGCAATACGGTTATAAAGAGACGGTGAATTTTATTAAGACTAATTATGACAAATACGACAAGATTATTATCACCAAGCGTTATGGAGAGCCTCATGAATTCCTTCTCTTTTATTTAAAATATGATCCAAAAAAATACCAAAATGATTCAAATAGGAAATGGGATTATCATGCCAATTGGTATTGGGTCGATGGTTTTGATAAATTTGAATTTGTAAATGACTGGGAAGTGGTTGGGGGTGTGAAATGCGAAGTGGGAAGTGAGAAGTGTTTGTTGATTTCCAGTCCCGGGAATTATCCGGAAGCTATGCCTGTCGGCAGGCAGGGGTGGAGTAAGATTAAAACCGTTAATTATTTAGACGGAACACCAAGCTTTGAGATTTTGGAAAAATGAAAAAATATATTTTGATATTAATTTTTGTTTTGGCTTTGTTTTTAAGGGTATACAAATTGGGCCAGTTCCCGGTCGGTTTTTTGTGGGATGAGGCGGCGTTGGGTTATAATGCTTATTCGATCTTAAAAACAGGCAGAGATGAATACGGCAAATTTCTTCCATTGATATTCAAGTCCTTTGGAGATTACAAACCAGGGCTTTATGTTTATTTGGCTATCCCTTCCGTTTTAATTTTTGGGTTAAATGAATTTGCGGTTCGTTTTCCCTCTGCCTTTCTCGGAGGTTTGTCGGTTTTGATTTTTTATCTTTTTATAAAAGAATCTTTGGGGGAAGAATCATCTAAAGTTCCCCTTGTTGCGGCCTTATTGCTCGCCATCAGTCCTTGGCATTTGATTTTTTCCCGGGGATCCTGGGAATTGAATATTATGCTTACCGAATTTTTGGCCGGTTTTTATTTACTTTTGAAATTTTTATCAACCGAAAGGAAAAAATTTCTTTATTTTTCCGCTTTTTTCTTTCTTTTGACTCTTGTTACTTATCAATCGGCCAAGTTTTTACTGCCGGTTTTATTGGCAGGGTTCTTTTTCTTTTTTCAGGGAAAGATTTTGCGCGCTGACAAAAAAGCCGTCTTTTCTTTTACAGCTTTGATTGTCGCCTTTTTTATTTTTTTTAATTTATTGACTGTCCTGGCGGGGAAAGGTGGAAGAGTTAAGGCAATGAGTATTTTTTCTTATCCCCGCTCTGACCAGGAAACACAAATGTTTCTAACTCAGGATAAAAATTCAGATTTGGTTTTTGGCTTTTTCCATGGGACACCGGTATTTTTTGTCCGTTCTGTTTTGGGCCGGTATTTCAATCATTTTTCGGGCAAGTTTTTATTTATTGGCGGGGACTGGTCAAACCAGAGAAACGGAATTATCTATCAGGGTGTAATGTACTACTTTGATCTGGTTTTTTTGGTTTTGGGTTTTTTTAGTTTATTTAAAAAAAAGCGCTCTTTTTTGGGTAATTTTATGCTTTTCTGGTTGGTAATCGCCCCCATTCCCGCGGCGCTTACCCGCGACAGCATTTCTTCAGTTAGGTCTTTTACCATGGTTATTCCTTTAGTTTTTGTCGTCTCGATCGGGATGATTGCCTTTTTTGATTATTTTAAAAATAAAAATAAATTGATTAAGAGTTTCGGTTACTTGTTACTTGTTACCTGTTACCTGTTACTCTTTGTTCGTTTAGTTGATTTATATATGGTTCATGACCCTAAATACACTTCGGAAAACCGGCTTTATGGTTATAAACAGGCGGTTTTTGCCGTAAAGTCTTTGGTTTCTCAAAAAAATAAAGTTGTTTTTACCGACAAATACGGCCAGCCCCATATTTTTTATTTATTTTATACAAAATATGACCCCAAAAAATATCAGGAACAAGCCCTTTTGAAGGAAAATCCTTTTGGTGATGTCGGCAAAGTGGATAAAATTGATAATATAGAGTTTAGAAAGTTATATTTTCCAGACGATAGGTCGATTGCCAATTCTCTATTTGTGGGGGATGAGTTTGATCTGCCGATTTCCGATATTGTCGGGCAGAAAGATATTACTCTTCTGGAAAATATAGAATTTTTAAACGGAAAAACCGCTTTTAGAATTGTAGGAACAAAATGAAAACGAAACGAATATTTTTAATTTTTATCTTATTGCTGGGATTTTTCTTAAGGGTTTATAAAGTGGCCGAGTACCCAGCCGGTTTGAACGCGGACGAAGCGGCGATTGGCTATAACGCTTACAGCCTTCTGCAAACAGGCAAAGACGAGTTTGGTCACCCCTGGCCGATAAACTTTCAATCTTTTAATGATTTTAAACCCGGGTTGTATTTTTATTTGGTTTTACCTTTTGTCAAATTATTTGGATTGACCGAATTGGCGGTAAGGTTGCCATCGGCGATATTAGGTAGTTTGACCGTTTTGATATTATACTTTTTAGTCAAAAAAATTATTTCTGCCGATTTTGCTGTTTTGGCTGCTTTTTTGCTCTCTGTCAGCCCCTGGCATTTGCATTTTTCCCGGGGGGGCTGGGAGAGTAATACGGCAGTGTTTTTTATTCTATTGGGAGTTTATTTGTTTTATCGGTCTTTGGAAAAACCAAAATATTTCATTTTTTGTGCCGTGTGCTTTGTTTTTTCAATGTACACTTATCATTCCGCCAGATTGATTACGCCTTTATTGCTTTTGGGTTTGGCAGTTTTTTATAAGAGAGAAATTTTTCTGAAAAGAAACGCCAAATCTTTAATTTTTGCGATTGTCGTTGCCTTTTTGGTCAGCATTCCGCTGGCTTTGGGTTTTTTAGGGGGGGCGGGGACATCCCGTTTTTCCGGAGTGGGTATTTTTGCCGATCAGGGACCGTTTTGGCGGGTCAATGAACTTAGAGGCCAACACGAAAACCCATTTGGAATTATGCCAAAAATATTTCACAACAAGGTTGTTGAATATGGACTGCTTTTTTTTGACAATCTACTGCGCCATTATTCCGGAGATTTTTTATTTATTTCCGGTGATGAGATTCAGAGAAACAAAATTCCGGAAATGGGACAGATGTATTTACTTGAAATCCCTTTTTTAATTTTGGGAATATATTTCTTTTTAAAAAATAGACCGAAAAACTGGCAATTTATAGTTTATTGGTTGGCAATTGCCCCCTTTGCTTCTTCTTTGACTTTCCAATCCCCGCATGCCATAAGATCGTTAAATATGGTAATACCACTGGTGATTATAACTGGGTATGGTATTTCCAATCTTTTAATTTTGGTTAAGAAAATTGCTTTTAAAAAAGTAGCGTTAATTGTTTATGGCTTATTGCTTATTGCTTATTGCTGGAACATTGCTTTTTATCTGCACCAGTATTACGTTCACTATCCGCAAGTTTATCCGGCGGCTTGGGAGTATGGGTTTAAAGATTTAACAGGATATCTTAAGGAAAAACAAAATAATTTTGATAGAATTTATGTCACAAACAGATATGACCAGCCTTATATCTTACTGGCGTTTTATTTAAAATACCCGCCGGCGGATTTTCAGAAGGAAGCCAAACTGACCGAAATAGACATTTTCGGCTTTTCAACGGTTGATCATTTCAGCCGCTATTATTTTGGGCCGGTTGATCAAAACAAGTTGAAAGAACCGAATTGTCTGATTATTGGTGCTCCCGGGGAGATTCCTGATTCTGCTACAATTAGTAAGCGGATTTATTTTAAAGATGGAAAAACAGAAGCTTTCA
>PEVD01000055.1:4633-12668 GCA_002780305.1 Candidatus Shapirobacteria bacterium CG03_land_8_20_14_0_80_40_19
ACAGTGAATGATGAATGATGAACAATGAATAGTAAGATAGTAAGTTTCACCGATTTAAATGCGTGGAAAGAGGGGCATAAGTTAGTTTTGTCTGTTTATAAAGTTACATCGTCCTTTCCCGCTAATGAAAAGTTTGGCTTAGTTTCTCAAATGAACAGGGCAGTAATTTCAATTACTTCAAATATAGCAGAAGGGTTTACGAGAATTGGCGTGAAAGATAAAATAAACTTTTATTATATGGCGAAAGCCTCGTTAACGGAGTTGCAGAATCAATTAATTGTTTGCAAAGATTTACTTTATGTAAATTCTGAAAATTTTTCTCAAAATTGGAATCAAACAATTATCGTTCATAAGCTTATAACAGGTATAATTAAAGGCGCTGATTATTTGCATTGTTCATAGTTCATGATTCATAATTCAAAAATCAAACTCTCGGTTGCGATAGCGACTTTCAACGAAGAGTCGTGTTTATCTGATTGTTTAAGTAGTATTAAAGAGTTGGCGGATGAAATCGTAGTTGTTGATGGCAGTTCGAGTGACAAAACGGTTGAAATTGCCAAGTCTTTTGGGGCGAAAGTAATTCTCACCGATAATAAGCCGATATTTCACATCAATAAACAACAGGCAATCGATGAGTGTCAGGGAGAATGGGTACTGCAGCTGGATGCGGATGAAATTATCCCCTCGGAGCTTGCCCAAGAAATTGCTTCTATCACCCAACACCCATCACCCAACAACTGCGTTGCTTTTTGGATAAAAAGAAAAAAAATGTTTCTGGGCAGGTGGATTAAAAAAGGCGGTCAGTTTCCCGATCCGGTCATTAGGCTTTTTAAAAAGGGCAAAGCTCATTTACCGTGCAAAAGTGTTCATGAGCAGATTTTGGTTGATGGCAGTGTTGGTTGGTTAAAAAATCCGATGATTCATTTGCCCACCCCTTCCTTCTCGGTTTATATTACCAAGGACAACCGGTATTCAACTCTGACGGCACTGGAAATGAAAGAAAAAAATTTATCTATTGGTTTGGGGACTAAAATTAGATATTTATTCTTCAAACCTTTGGGGATTTTCTTCTCCCTCTATTTCCGTCATTTGGGTTTTTTGGACGGATTCCCCGGCTTTGTTTTTGCCGTTTATTCCGGTCTTCACCAGGCTTCGGCTTTTATAAAATATTGGGAGATGAGAACTTCTATATATGATTTATGATTAAGATTGCGATTGACACTTCCCCTTTATCTAAAGCAAGCAAATTTCGGGGAATTGGCCGGTACTCTGTCGGCCTGATCGAGGCTTTAAAAAAAACCAAAAAACTGGATGTTTTAGAGCTTTCGGACAAAAATTTTAAGCCGGAAGTGGATATTGTTCATTATCCATTTTTTGATTTTTACTTTTTGACATTGCCGCTAATCAAAAAGGTCAAAACGGTGGTGACGATTCACGACTGTATTCCGCTTGTTTTTCCGGAAAATTATCCCGCCGGGCTAAGGGGTAAAATTAAATTTTTCATTCAAAAAATTTCCTTGAAAAGCGTGTCGGCGGTTTTGACTGACTCGGAAAGCTCAGAAAAAGATATCGTCAAATTTTTATCAATCCCAAGCGAAAAGATTTTTAAGGTCTATTTAGCTGTCGATGATTACTATCGGAAAATTGAGATAAATCAGGAAGAGAAAGAAAGTTTATTTAAAAAATTCGGTCTTAAAAATGATTTTATGCTGTACGTTGGAGATGTTAATTACAACAAAAATTTACCCAATCTTTTGAAAGCCTTTGCCCAGGCAAGGATTGATTTAAATTTGGTATTAATCGGCAAAGCCTTTGAAAGCTCAAACCAGCCGGAGGTAATGCAACTGACAGACTTGGTGGCAGAATTAAAAATCCAGGACCGGGTTAAGATTCTTGGTTTTGTTTCTGACCGGGACCTGGTCATTTTTTATAATTTGGCGGTTGTTTATTGTCAGCCGTCACTTTATGAGGGTTTTGGATTGCAGATTTTGGAAGCGATGGCCTGCGGTTGCCCGGTTTTGACCGGTAATGTTTCCAGTCTGCCGGAAGTGGCCGGAGAGGCGGCGGTCTTGGTCGACCCCAACGACATTGATCAAATTTCCCGCGGAATAGAGAGGCTGGTTTTAGATCAGGACCTAAGAAACAGGCTTATTGAAATGGGTTTAACGCAAAGTAAAAAATTTTCTTGGGACAAAACGGCTCAAGAAACAGTTAAAATCTATGAAAAAGTTTTGGGAAAATAACAAAAAAATTATTAAGTTTGTTTTTTTGGTTTTTTTAGTTTGGACAACGATTGTTAATTTGTTGGACCTTGTTTCTACCTTTACTTTTATTTCCCGTCGGGGAGATTTTAACTATGCCGAAAAAGTAATTTTAAACCCGCCTTTTTTTTGGAAAAGAGCGAACTTTGACGGAATTCATTATCTGGATATTGCCAGAAAAGGTTATGGAGTTAATCAGTGGGGTTTTTTCCCCTTGTATCCAAAAATAATAAAAGGATTAACTCCTAATTTTGCGGGCCGGGATTTGTTGGCCGGCCTTTTTGTTTCCCATCTTTCTTTGTTTTTACTTTTATTTATTTTTTACAAGTTGATTTTATTGGATTTTGATCATAAAATTGCCCAAAGAACACTGCTTTTTTTAATGTTTTTTCCAACCTCTTTCTTTTTTGGTTTTGTTTATACCGAGAGTTTAGTTTTGCTTTTTATTCTGGGAAGTTTTTATGCCGCCAGAAAAGGCAATTGGCTGATGGCGGGGATTTTGGGTGCCCTGGCGGCCAATACTAGACTGATAGGGATTTTCCTTTTCCCGGCCCTTATTTACGAATGGTGGCAGCAGAAAAAAATTTCAAATTTCAAATTTCAAATTTCAAATTTGTTTATTTTCCTGGTTCCCCTGGGCCTGCTTTCATATATGAGATTTTTAAAAATTAACTTTCAGGATCCGCTGATATTTATCCGGTCGGGTGGAAAGATAGTTCTTTTGTATCAGGTGTTTTTCCGCTATTTGAAAATGATTCTAACAAGTAAATTTGACCCGCTTTATTTTACTGTTTGGCTTGAATTTTTAGCCGTGGCCGGATTTATTCTTTTGTTAATAAAAAGCTATTTAATTAAAATCAGAATGTCATATTTAGTCTTTTCGGTTTTGACATTATTAATTCCGACCCTTATTGGGACCTTTTCTTCCCTGCCCCGCTATGTTTTGGTTTTATTTCCTTGCTTTATTTGTTTGGGGATGGTAAAAAGCGCTAAAGCAAGGGTAATTATCCAGGCTATTTTTATTTTATCGGCAATTTTTTCTGTCCTTTTGTTTTTTAATGGTAATTGGGTAGCATAATGATTAAAGAAGAAACGATCGGAATTATCGGCGGTTCAGGTTTTTATGATTTGGCCAGCAGTTTAAAAGAGATTAAAGTGGAGACTCCTTATGGGGCAGCTTCAGACAAAATTGGACTGGGAAAAATTGCCGGCCGGAAGGTGGCTTTTTTGCCCCGGCATAATAAAAATCATGACATCCCGCCTCATTTAATCAACTACCGGGCGAATATTTGGGCGCTGAGTGAACTGGGAGTGGAGAGAATTATTACTTCTCACGCCGTCGGTTCATTACAAAAAGATTACCGGCCCGGCGATTTTGTTGTTTTGGATCAATTTATTGACCGGACAAAAGGAAGGATTGACACTTTTTATGACGGTCCGATAGTCACTCATGTTTCAACCGCTTTTCCCTACTGTCCCCAAATTAGAAAATTAGCGGTAAAAAAAGCCAAAGAGATGAAGTTAAAAGTCCATGACTCCGGAACGGTGGTAGTGATTCAAGGGCCAAGATTTTCTACGGCGGCAGAGTCAATGTGGTATACCAAAATGGGCTGGCACACCATCAATATGACCGAGTATCCGGAAATTGCTCTGGCCAGAGAGAAGGGACTTTGTTACACCGCAATTGGTGTGGTTACCGATTATGATAGTGGAATTGTCGCTGAAGGAAAGGTAAAACCGGTCTCGGTTGAAAAAATCGTCCTTGTTTTTAAAGAAAATATGGGTAATATTAAGAAACTAATGATGGAAATTATTAAAGATTGGCCAGAGAGCAGAACTTGTGGCTGTCAAGACGTGCTTAAAAATGCCAGGTTTTAACTTATGAAAGAAGATTTTCTCTCGGTAATCGTTCCTGCCTATAAACAGGAAAAAACGATTGTTAAAGATTTGAAGAACATTGAATCTGTTTTAAAAACAATGAACTGCAGATATGAAATTATTTGCGTTGTTGACGGCAAGCTGGACCGGACTTATGAAAGGGCGGGCCGCCTTAGTTCTTCAAAAATTAAAATTTATCTTTACCGGGAAAACCATGGCAAAGGTTACGCTGTCCGCTACGGCATGGCCCGCTCAAAGGGAAATATTGTCGCCTTTCTTGATTCCGGCATGGATATAAACCCTCGGGGAATTCCCTTACTTCTGGAACATATGCGGTGGTACGACTCAGATATTATTGTCGGTTCCATCAGGCACTCAGCCTCAAAAGTAATCGGTTATCCCTTAAAGAGAAAAATTTTTAGTATTGGTTATCACTGGATGACGAGATTAATTTTTGGCTTAAAGATTACAGACAGTCAGAGGGGTTTGAAAATTTTTAAAAGAGAAGTTTTGGAAAAAGTTTTGCCTCGGCTGATGGTTAAACGTTTTGCCTTTGATATTGAGATGCTGTCTGTTGCCAGGTTTTTGGGATTTCGAAAAATCCATGACGGTCCGGTAAAAATGGACGCAAGAAAATTTAAATATTCCAGCATCAGATCATCCACGGTGATAAGTATGCTTATGGACACCTTAGCCGTTTTTTACCGTTTAAAAATTATAAATTACTATTCGGGCAGGAATAGAAAAAAATGGATTTATGACCATGACTTGCAAATGAAAATAAGTGTGGCGGTTTAAAATGAAAACCTCCGTTATCATTCCGGTGAGAACCATTACTCCATACGTTAAGGAAACCGTTTCTTTTCTAAAAAGCCAGTCAGAAAAAGATTTTGAAATTATTATCATAACCGACCAAAAAGAAAGTTTAAGGGGAACGAAAGTATATTTCAGCGGTAACCCTACTCCCGCATTTAAAAGAAATTTGGGGGCTAGAAAGGCAAAGGGGAGCATTTTGGCTTTTTTGGATGACGATTCTTATCCTGATAAAAATTGGCTTAGAAATGCCTTGAAAGTTTTTGGAGAAAATGAGAAGTTCGTTGGAGTTTGTGGTCCAACACTTACCCCTCTCCAAGACAGTGTTTATCAGAAGGCTTCCGGGTGGGTATGGGCCAGCCGGTTGGGAAGCGGCGGTGCCGGTGTTTACCGGAATAAAATTATGCCCCGAAGGGAGGTTGATGATTTTCCCTCCGTAAATTTATTGGTTAGAAAGGCCGCTTTTGAAAAAGTAGGTGGCTTTGACATTAATCATTGGCCGGGTGAAGATACCAAACTTTGTTTGGATTTGACCAAAACAGGCGGAAAGATTATTTACGACCCGAAGATTTTGGTTTTTCATCATCGCCGGGCGGTTTTTGGGCCTCATCTGAAACAGATAAGCCGTTATGCGGTAAGAAGGGGTTATTTTGCCCGGGTTTTTCCCCAAACGTCTTTTCGTCTTGGTTATTTAATTCCATCTTTGTTTGCCTATGGGTTGTTGGTGGGGCTGGTGCTGGTTTTGTTTTTCCCGATTTTAGAACCTTTTTATTTTACTCTTATTGCGGTTTATATAACCATGTTGGTTTTATCCGGACTTGATAGCGCAATTGTCGGGAAAAATCTTCTTTTTTTAATACTGGTGCCTTTGGCAATTATTGCGACCCATTTGACTTATGGGTTTTTGTTTCCCTTTGGCTATTTCAAGAAAGGCCTTAGAACGATTCCCCGCCGGGTAGATTCCCAAAAAAGAGTTTATGTTGGCGGTTAAGGTTGGTTTAAAAGTTGCTGAAGGGCTTGCTGTGCCTGGATGTTTGTTGGATCAAACTGGAGTGATGTTCTGAATTCATTTTCCGCCTCAATAGTTTTTTTCTGATTTCCATATGTTGCCCCAAGAGCATAGTGGAGAGAAGGATTTTGCGGATTAATTTTAAGAGCGTTTTTAAATGATTCTTCCGCCAGGTCAAGCCTTCCTTGTTGGAAGTAAATTGACCCTATGTTTTGGTAAGATTGCCAGATGTTTGGATTGAACTCGATTGCTTTTTGATAGTAAAAGAGCGCAGCCGCAAAATCGTTTTTTTGTACATAAATATTGGCCATATTATGAAAAGCGTCGCCGTAATTAACTTGGAGCTCGGTTGCCCGTTTGAAATATTTTATGGCCTTGTCTAGTTGGCCCCATCTGGCGTAAAGATCGCCCAAGTTATTGTGATTTTGCGGGCTGGAAGGAGAAAATTTTTCTGCCGCCAACCAGAGATTATCCTGATTTTTCCAGTCAACATTGCGGTAAATTGTTCGGATTTGCAGAGGGATAATCAAAAGGGCGGTTAAAAAATAAAACAAAAAGGAGTTTTTACTAATTTTTCGTAAGATCTTTTCCAGCAACATGCCTGTAGCAATAAAAATACCCACACAACCCAAATAAACATACCTTTCAGCCACGACCCATGAAATGCCAAGAGGAGTCAAAAAAGGTGAAAGAGTAATAAAAAAGAAGGCCAGCCAGAAAAAGAGAATCTTGTTTTTTTTAAAAAAATAAATAAGTGAGGCAAAATAGGCGGTGGTGATAGTAAACCTGGCGGCAAAATTAATTTTACTGAAATTCATTTCCGAGTGATAAAGAGTCAACGCTTTGGGCCAGATAATTAATTCAAAGTATGAAGAAATTGCTACGGGAATCTGAAAAAAAGGGTTTTGACTGGTTCTTTTTTGATAATATGAAGTTTGTAATTCATTTATCCTGTATCCTATTCGCCCCCAGATAAAAAATAGCCCCCAAATCATGCCCAGGCCAAAAAAAGGGATTGTTTTTTTCCAGTTTTGTTTAATATTGCCAAAGCAAATTTCCCAAACAACTAAAACCCCCGGCAGGTAGACGGTTCTTTCCGAAGTAAATAATGCCAGTAAAAAAGCGGTCAAGGACCAATAGTATAATTTATCGGTTTTTTTTGAGAGGGAGTAAAAAACAAGAGAAAGAAGGACAAAAAACCCATACATTGGATAATATCCGCCGGAAATCCAGGTAACTGATTCGCTTAATAGGGGATGAACGGCGAAAACCGCCGAAGAAAAAATAGCAACCCTTTTTGAAACGGTTTTGCAGATTAAAAAATAAAAAAGCCAAGTAACTCCAATATGAAACAGTATATTAGGAAATCTAAAGGCCGCTGGTATTTTTCCAAATATATTAGCTGTCACAAAATACAAAAAGCCTCTTAAAAAAATAAAAGGAGCGGCAAAGGCAAATTTTGTCGTTGTTATTTCAGCATTGTCCCTAATGGTGGCAATATCGTCGGAAAGAAATTCACTCTTTAGACCGTTCAAGTAAGAAGCAAAAACCAAAACCGCCAATAAAATTAAGATTAAATAATTTTCCCCAAACCAAGTTTTAAGGGCAAATTCCTGGGTTTTGCCGGGTTGGAAATTTTGGAGAGCCCTTTTTTTAAAATTCCGCGGAAGACAATTTATCACCGCTTCCTCAGAAACATTTAAAATTCCGGCAATCTCTTGTGAACTCTTGGTCTTAGACAGTTTTTCAACCTGTCTTTTTTGTTTTCTGGTTAAATGCATAATTAAAAATATTTTAACTAATTTTACTCTTTTTTTAAATAGGTTATAATAACGGCAATGAAAGTTTTGGTTACCGGAGGCGCCGGGTTTATTGGTTCATACGTCGTTGATTTGTTGATAGAAAAAGGCGAGACGGTCTATAGTGTTGATGACCTGTCGGGCGGATATTGGCGGAATGTAAATTCCAAGTGTAAATTTAACAAATTAAACCTTGTCAATAAAAGGAAAACAAAAGATTATATTGAAAAAGTAAGACCGGAAATAATTTATCATTTGGCGGCGGATGCAACCGA
>PEVD01000002.1 GCA_002780305.1 Candidatus Shapirobacteria bacterium CG03_land_8_20_14_0_80_40_19
TTGCAGAAAATTGTCCGGTTTCATTTACGGAGTGGCAAAGACAGCTTTTTCTAAACGGCTGATTCTTTTTCCATGCTCTTTAACTTCTGCTTTAGTGGGGGCGGTTTTATATAAAATATCGATTTTCCGATTGGTTATTTTCAATTCTTCTTTTAAATCATCTTTAGTGGCAAAATTATTAAGATCATCTTTGGTTGCCAGACTTTTTAAGTCTTCTTTGGTAGCAAAACTTTTAAAGTCGTCTTTAGTCGCAAAGTTTTTAAGATCGTCTTTGATAGCGAAGTTTTTCAGGTCTTCTTTGGTAGCAAAATTTTCAAGCGTTTTGACGATAGCACCAGATATCTGTCCAACCGCATCATCAATTGTACTGTCTAAATCTTTTTTGGTGATCATTAATTGAATAATGTCATTAATTAAAATATTAGTCAAGATAGAATTGTGGTAAAATTTTAGTAATGCTGCTTGATAAGTTTTTTAACTTCTTTACTTATGATATAGGGGTAGATTTGGGTACTTCGAATACCCTTTTTTATGTTGTCGGTAAAGGAGTGGCGGTTAGGGAACCAACAGTCGTGGGTAGAAACAAAAAAACAAAAGAAATAGTTGCCGTTGGCGCCGAGGCCAAAAAAATGACCGGTCGCACCCCGGGGCAACTTGAGGTAATCAGACCACTCAAGGACGGGGTAATTTCCGATTACGATGCGACGGTTGCCATGCTTTCCTATTATATTAAGAGTTTGCACCAGTCTCAAGGATTACATATTAAAATCCCCCGGCCAAAGGTGGTTATTGGCATTCCAACCGGAGTAACCGAAGTAGAGAGGAAGGCGGTTCAGGATGCCGCCTTTAACGCCGGGGCGAGGAAGGCTTATTTGATTGAAGAACCGACGGCGGCCGCCATCGGTTCGAACTTGCCGATTTTTGATCCGGCCGGGGCTTTGATTGTTGACATTGGCGGGGGAACGACGGAACTGGCGGTTATTTCACTTGGCGGGATTGTGATTAGTAAATCTCTTGGCATTGCCGGAGACGAAATGGATGAAGCGATTATCAATTATATCCGCCTGAAATATTCGGTTTTAATCGGTCTGCCTTCAGCCGAAAGCTTAAAAATGCAAATCGGTTCGGTCATTGGTCAAAGAGGGGTTGATGACAAACAAATGGTAGTCCGTGGACGTGATTTGGGGACTGGCTTACCCAGGTCGCTGAGGATAAATTCAAGTGAAATTAGGGAAGCGCTGGTACCTTTGGTTAATCAAATTATCACTGCCGTTTCCGACATTATTCAAGAAGTTCCACCTGAGCTTTTGGGTGATTTAACTCAAAAAGGAATATATTTATCGGGCGGAGTCGCTCTACTCCTTGGTTTTGCCCAATTAATTACAGAATCGATTAAAATGCCTTGTTTCCTCGTTGAAGATCCTCTGACGGCGGTGGTTAAAGGGTGCGCCAGGGTTTTGGAAGACGAAAAACTGCTGCAAAAAGTTAAAGTCACCGGAGGAGTAAAATGAAAATTCCTAAATTTTTTTATCCTCCCTTAATTGTTTTACTGGTTATTTTTCTTTTGGGGTTGACCGGGGCTTTAAAACCAATCAGAAATCTGGCGGAAAAAAAATTAATTATTCCTATCCGCCAGAAAATATTTGACCTAAAGTTATCGGCTAAAAAAAACTCTGACGGTTGTATTCTTGCGGGAGAAAAGGAAATAACCGAACTTAAAACCAAAATCGCTTTTCTTGAAGAAGAAAACCGCCAGCAAAAAAGGTTGCTTTCTTCTCCCTTGCCCAAAGCCTGGAAGTTTCAAACCATAAAAGTAATCGGTGCGGAAAATGAAACTTTATTAATCAGCGCGGGTGAGCAGGATAATCTCAGGCCGGGAATGATGGCGATAACCGGAGATACTTATTTAGGTAAAATTTATCAAGTCAGCCAATCAGTCTCAAAAATTCACCTGCCGTCCTTTGTTGACGAAAAACTGGCTGTCAGTATTATTGATAAAGAAAATCGTTCTTTAGTCGGAAGAGGACTCTTGATCGGTAAGGGCGAGGGGGGAATGAGAATTGACCAAATTATTTTATCGGAAAATATTAAACCTCAGGACATAGTTCAGGTTGAAGTTTTGGGCAGCACTTTAGTTGTCGGGGTAATAGAAGAGATTGTTGAAAGGAAGGGGGAAATGTTTAAATCAGCCTTGGTTAAAAGACAGTATAACCCACAAGAATTAGAAACAATTTTTTTAATTAAAAATTAAAATGATTTGGCTGATTTTACCAATTAGTTTGTTTTGGGATTTGTGGCAGCTTAGGCCGTTGGGGTCAACCGGGCTGGTGGTGGTTCTTGGGGTTTTGGCTCTAAATATGGTTTTTTGGCATGGAAGAAAAACATAACCCGGAGTTTATTTTTATTTTTTTGATTTTATTTTTTTTGGTTTTGATTTTGCGTCTTTTCCAGTTGCAAATAGTCCAGGGGAAAACAAACCGCTTTTTAGCGGAAAACAACCGGATAAGAAAAATTTTAATTCCGGCCCAGCGAGGACTATTTTTTGACCGGCATGGAGAACCCCTGGTGCAAAATCAGCCGATCTTTCATCTTAAATCCGGGGCGGAAGATAAAAAAATGGGCCGGGAAGAAGCTCTCACTTTGCAGGCTGAAGGAAAAGAGGTAGAAATTTCTTTAAGAAGAAATTATTTAACCGGTGAAATCTTTGCCCATCTATTAGGCTATCTGGGAGAGGTTAGTCTTGAGGAACTAAAGCAAAAAAAGTTGGAACTTGAAGGTTATCGTCCCGGTAGTTTAATCGGCCGGTTTGGGGTAGAAATGCAATACGAAAAACAACTTAAAGGTAGAGATGGCGGTGAACTGGTTGAAGTAAATACGGCGGGTGAAATAGTCAGAAGAATTAACAAAGTATTGCCCCAATCCGGAAAAAGTTTTACTTTGGCGGTTGACAGAGATTTGCAGGAAGTAGCGGCCGGAGAAATGGCGGGGAAAAAAGGGGCAGTTATTGCCAGCCGTCCGCAAACAGGGGAAATTTTAGTTTTGTATTCTTCTCCTTCATTTGATCCCGACAAAGTGGTTGGGGCGGTTTCTGATGAAGAAAATCTTCCCCTCTTAAATAGAGTCATTTCCGGCATTTTTGCCCCGGGATCTACTTTTAAAATAGTTACTTCAATTGCCGGGCTGCAGGAAGGAAAAATATCTGAAAACTCATTGATTAACGATCCGGGGGTGATTGTAGTTAATGATTATAGATATTCTAACTGGTATTTTACCCAGTACGGAAAGACCGAAGGAGAAATTAATCTTATCAAGGCATTGGCCCGATCAACCGACACCTTTTTTTACCAGTTAGGAGAAAGGTTGGGGGAAGAAAAATTAATTTCCTGGATTAAAAAATTTCATTTAGATCAAAAATTCGGGATTGATCTGCCCGGCGAATCGGCGGGTTTTGTCGCCACGCCGGAGTGGAAACAGGAAATAAGGGGTGAGTCATGGTTTTTAGGCAATACCTATCATTTGGCGATCGGGCAGGGGGATTTGGATTTAACACCTTTGGGAGTTAATCAAATGACCTCTGTTATTGCCAGCGGGGGGAAAATGTGCATTCCAAGAATATTGCGGGTAGGAGCGGAAAATACTCCCTATAAAGAAGACTGTTTTGATTTGGGAATTAATAAAGAAAATATCGAGATTGTCAAAAAGGGCATGATTGGGGCTTGTTCCGCCGGCGGCACCGGCTGGCCGTTTTTTGACTTTCAAATCCCAGGCCTGCCTGCCGGCAGGCAGGTTGCCTGCAAGACAGGGACGGCGGAAACGGGGGATGGTAAAACTACTCATGCCTGGTTTACCGTCTTTGCGCCAATAGATAACCCAGAAATTGTTTTAACAGTTTTAGTAGAAAAAGGCGGGGAAGGTTCCTACGTCGCCGCCCCAATTGCGAAAGAAATATTGAAGGAATATTTTAGGGAGTAAAGACTACGCCTTTGTGACTGCTTCGGTGATTTCGTAAATGCCACCAAGAGTGGAAATATGGGGAATGTTAATTACATCAACCTTTGGAAATTTTTCTTTAATTTTTTCTGCAAGACTTCCATCTAGGTTTAAATTTCCACAAAGAAGTACTACATCTAAATCCTCGACTTTGGCAATCATTTCTTTTGCTTTTTCTGTGTTTATTGCCATTCCAATTACTCGATGCTGGCTTCCTTTTATTAGAAGGACTGCCAGGACGGAAGCACGATTGATTGTTTATTTTGTCAAGCCGTTGCTGAAGTTTTTTCGAGTTTGCGGATTCTTGTTTCGTGATCATCAAGATCATCATTTATTCTTGAGTGAGAATAATTGTGGATTTTCTGGTTTTCTTGTTGAGATTTTAACTCGCCCATTATTTCATCTTTCATTTCAACTATTTCATCTTTCATTTCAACTATTTCATCTTTCACCTGTTTTAAGTCATCTTTAGTTGCAAAAGCCTTTAAGTCATCTTTAGTGGCAAATTCACCTTTAATTTTTTTATAAAGGTTATCAATATCCTGCTTTGTTGATGGAGGGGATTTGACTGTTTTCATTACCGTCATTATTTAGAAATATTTTCCGGTTGTCAATATCCAGGAAATTTTGAAGGAATATTTTAGGGGTAGATATAGTTTGTGATTTTTTGGGCGGAGGGGCATAATTAAGATATGGACCTTGAGGAGAAGAAGTATTGGATTGCATTTTCAGTTTTTGAGGGGATTGGACCGGTGCGGTTTAAACTTTTGAAAGATTATTTTGGCTCAGCGAAAAACGTTTTTGAGGCCTCGGAAAAAAATTTAAAAGAGACCGGACTTTCGGAAAAAATCATCAACAATTTTTTAGATTTCCGGCAGTCTTTTGATTTTTCTTCGTATTTACTTCGGTTGGACCGGTTGGGGATAAACGTTTTGGCTTATGATGAAGAAAATTATCCTAAATTATTAAAAAATATTGAAGATAAGCCAATTGTAATTTACGCTAAAACTAAGAAAAAAAATGATTTTAGTATTTTTGACCGAAAAACGATTGCTGTCGTCGGCACCCGCAGAATAACTGCTTATGGAAAACAGGTAACGGCAATGCTAGCCAAAGGGTTGGTTGAAAAGGGTTGGGTAATAGTTTCGGGACTGGCCAGGGGGGTTGACCGGGTGGCTCACGAGACTACTATTTATAATAAGGGGTTAACAGTGGCGGTTTTGGGCTGCGGGCTGGAAATGGTTTATCCGTCGGAACATAGGCAGCTGGCGGAAAAAATAATCGAGTCGGGTGGCATGCTGATTTCTGAGTTTCCGCCCGGCACCCCGATGGCGGCAAAAAATTTTCCCCTCCGAAACAGGATTATCAGCGGCATGAGTTTGGGAGTAGTGGTTACTGAAGCGGCGGAAAAAAGCGGTTCTTTGATCACCGCGTCGTGTGCGGCGCAGCAAGGTAGGGAAGTTTTTGCGGTGCCGGGTCCAATCAATTCGCCTTTAAGCCAGGGTACTGCCCAGTTAATCAAAAAAGGTGCTAAACTGGTAAGCAACATAAATGATATTATTGAGGAGTTACAAACTTAATTTCTAAATCCTAATTTCTAATTTCTAAATAAATCCCAAACCCGAATTATTTAAAATTTAAACATTAAAAATTGATTTCAAATTTAAAATTTCAAATTAAAAATTTTCGTTATGTTTCCTAATTTTGCCGACAAACAAGACAAGGAGCCGATATTTACGCCGGGGGAGTTTGTCGGTTATTTAAGGGCGTCCGGCCGTTATCCAAAATTTTCCACTCCTTCGGGAATAATTTTTTCTTATCAAAAAACCCTGCTTGATTATGTCATAAAAAATCACCGGGTTGCCAAAGTGGAAACGGTCATGGGGGAAATGTATTTACTAAAGGAGACTAATAATCAAATTGCCATTGTCGGCAAACTGGGTATCGGGGCGCCGGCGGTAATAACTGCCCTGGAGGAACTGAACGCCTGGGGGGTTAAAAAGTATATTTCCATCGGTACAGCCGGGACTTTACAAAAAAGTCTTGCCATCGGTGACATTGTTGTTTGCGATAAAGCGATCCGGGATGAAGGAGTTTCTCATCATTATTTAAGCTCGGAAAAATATGCCTTTGCTTCTTCGGTGATGGTTGAAAAAATAAAAAAATCATTAGAAAAATTGGGCCAAAAATATCAAGTTGGATCAAGTTGGACGATTGATGCTCCTTATCGGGAAACGATTGCTGAAGCCAAAGAGTATCAAAAAGAAGGGGTTTTGACGGTGGAAATGGAAGCCGCCGCTCTTTTTGTGGTCGCCGGCTACCGGAAAGTTGAGATGGGGGCAATTTTTACCGTTAGCGACAGTTTGGCGGATTTTAAATGGTCGCCAGACTTTTATCATAAAGAAACAAAAGAAGGATTGGAAATATTATACAAAACTGCCCTCGATGTTCTTCTTAATTAAGGTTTTAAATTATTTATCGTGGCCAACTTCAAACATTTTATGCCTGAATATTTTATTACGCTAGCGTAATAAACAAACCAGGCACGAAAGTTTAAAAATTAAGCACGAAATATAATTATAAATTTGATTTGATAAAGTGGAGTAGAATGTTTAGATGAGCGAAAGTAAATTTTTTCCTCCTTGCATTTTTTGGGGGTTTAGTGAAAGAATTTAAAGAATGGACTTGATAATTGTTGAATCACCAACTAAAGCCAATACCTTGGGCCGTTTTTTAGGCGGGGATTTTATGGTTTTGGCAACCATGGGGCATATCCGGGATTTGCCGGAGAAAAAACTGGGAGTTGATGTGGAAGCGGATTTTGAGCCGGAATATGTCGTTTCGGCCAAAAAGAAGGAAACGGTTGACCGGATAAAAAAGTCTTCAAAAGAAGCGGGAAAAATTTATCTGGCAACTGACCCTGACCGTGAAGGAGAAGCGATTGCTTATCACGTTGCCTCGGTGATGGGCTCGAAATTAAAGCCGTCAAGAATTACTTTCCACGAAATTACTAAACATGCGATTGATGAGGCAATGGCCCATCCGGGTGAAATAAATATGAATTTGGTTGAGGCTCAAACGGCCAGACGGATTTTAGACCGGCTGGTGGGTTATAAACTTTCACCTTTACTCTGGAAAAAAATTCGTCGGGGGCTTTCGGCCGGGCGGGTTCAATCGGTAACGGTTCGTCTGATTGTCGAGCGGGAAAAAGAAATCGAAAAATTTGTACCGATTGAGTATTGGGAAGTTGAAACTTTATTGCAAAAGTTTCTTGGGGGAGAAATGCCCGATGCCCCGAAATTTTTGGCCAAACTGGCGAAGAAAAACGGCCAGAAACTTGAGATTAGAAATCAGACCGAAGCGGACGGGATCGTGGCTGATTTACAGAAAGCCGGTTATGAAATTTTTAATATTGAAAAAAAAGAAGTCAAAAGAAATCCTTATCCGCCCTTTACTACTTCGATGATGCAACAGGCGGCTTCTAACCGGCTGGGTTGGTCTTCAAAAAAAACAATGCAGGTGGCGCAGGGACTTTATGAAGAAGGGTTGATTACTTATCACCGGACCGATTCAACCAATTTGGCGGAGGAAGCGGTGATGGGATGCCGTGATTACATTGGAAGTAATTTTGGGAGTGAATATTTGCCCGAGGGGCCAAGATTCTATAAAACGAAAAGCAGGTCGGCTCAAGAAGCGCATGAAGCAATCAGACCGACCGAATTAGAGAAAAAAGATTTTTTGGCTGGGGATGCGAAAAAACTTTATGATTTAATTTGGAATCGTTTTGTTGCCTGTCAGATGAACCCGGCAATTGTGGAATCTACGGTTGTTACTACTCAAGCGGTAAATGAAAATAATATTTATTTATTGGAAACAAGAGGGGCGATTGAGAAGTTTAACGGCTGGAGAGTTCTTTACGGTCAGGTTGAAGAAATAGATGAAGAAGGGGACAAAATTGAAAGACTGCCGGAAGTAAATATCGGTGATGAACTAAAACTTTTGGAATTAAAACCAATGCAGAAATTTACACTTCCGCCGCCTCGTTTTAACGAAGCGTCTTTGATCAAAACACTGGAGGAGTTGGGTATCGGCCGGCCGTCAACTTACGCGCCGACAATTTCGACGATTCAGGAACGGAACTATGTGGAAAAACAAAACAAAGCGTTTTTTCCGACGCCGCTGGGAGTTGCCGTTAACGATTTCTTAATGGAATATTTTGCCGATGTTCTTGACTTCCAATTTACGGCGAAGATGGAAGATAATCTTGATGCAATTGCCGGAGGGACGTTAAAAAGAGTGCCGGTTTTAGCCGAGTTTTACTATCCCTTTATTAAAAAACTTGAGGGGGTGGATCGGGTCGCTCAACGGGTAGCGGTTCAGACTGAAGCAACCGGTGAGTCTTGTCCAAAATGCCAGCAGGGTAGTGTGGTTATCCGCGTCGGCCGTTTTGGCAAGTTTTTATCCTGCAGCCGTTTTCCGGAGTGCGACTGGCGCGCGCCTTTTGTTCAAAAAGTGGAAGGTTTTAAATGTCCTAAATGCGGGGGCGACGTGGTTTACAAAAAAACTAAAAAAGGCAAGGGTTTTTACGGCTGTGTTAACTACCCAAAATGTGATTTTGCTTCGTGGCGAAAACCCGCGAAGCAGGGGTAAAAACGGTTTACTTTATGATTTACAAAGGATTAGAATCGGAGAAGCGGTCTTATTCCGCATTGATGGATTATTTTGGGTTTAATACCGAAAAATATTTGAAAGTTCAAAAAGAGGCGATTGAGCAGCGCCTTGATAAATTTTCCGGCCGGCTTTATCTGGAGTTTGGCGGAAAACTTCTTTGGGACTACCATGCCTCAAGAACTCTTCCGGGTTATGACGCTAACGCTAAATTGACGCTTTTAAAGAGCTTAGAAAGGAATTTGGAAATTATTTATTGTATTTCGGCAAAACAATTAAGCAATGGTAAAATCAGAGGCGATTTTGGTTTTGATTATGGGGAATCAACGATACAAGCCCTGGAAGATTTGGACTCTTTTGGCCTGCCTGTTTCCGCCGTAGTGATTAACCGTTTTGAAGGTGAAAACGAAGCGGTGATATTGGAGAACCGCTTGAAAAGGAAGGGAGTACCGGTTTATAGACGCTTTGAAATCGAAGGTTATCCTAATAATCTTGATTGTATTTTCGGCAGTCAGGGATACGATAAAGACCAATATATTAATGTTAAGAAAAAATTGGTCGTTGTTTGGGGAGCCGGTCCGGGTTCAGGTAAACTTTCTACTTGTTTGGGCCAGGTTTATCACGATGTCAAAAGAAAAATAAATTCCGGGTACGCCAAGTTTGAGACTTTTCCGGTTTGGAATTTGCCGCTGGAACATCCGGTTAATATCGCTTATGAAGCGGCGACTGCGGATTTGGGCGATTTTAATGTGATTGACCCTTTCCATTTAAAAACTTACGGCAAAATTGCGGTTAATTATAATCGGGACGTGGAAGCTTTTCCGATAATTAAAGAGATTTTTGCAAAAATTCTGCAGGAAAATAACTTCAGCCGCAGTTACGCTTCGCCGACGGATATGGGTTTTAATATGCTAAGAGAGGGGATCAATAATGACGCAATTGTTCAAGGTGCAGCTAAAAGAGAAATTGTTTTTTACCATTTTCGTTACAAAGAAGAATATAAGAAAGGTTTGGTTGACGAAGAAACACTTAACCGGATGAACGCCATAATGGAAAAAGTCGGTATTGAAGAGGAATATCTTAAGCCGGTCACCGTGGCCAGAAAAGCCAGGCAGCAGGCAAGAAAAACCAAGGGTAAGGGCGAAAAAGGAATTTACTGCGGGGCGGCGATCCAGCTGGCCGACAACCGTCTAGTTTATGGTAAAAACTCACCTCTGTTGCACGCGGAAGCGTCCGTGGTTTTGAACGCGGTTAAATATTTAGCGCAAATTTCAGACAGAACGGATTTGATTAGCAAATCTGTCATAAAAGAAGTCAATCAATTAAAAAAACAAATGAATGAGGTCTCTCACAGTTTAAACTGTACCGAAGCTCTTTTGGCGCTGGCGGTTTCCGGCCAAACCAATCCACTGGCAAAAAAGGCGCAAAAATATTTGGGTAAACTGCGCGGTTGTTTTATGCACACCACCCACCTGCCGTCTTCCGCCGACCAGTCAACTTTTCGGAAGTTGGGATTATGGATCTCAACCGACGGAATTGTCGAGAAAATTAGAAAGTAGATATTTACAAAATACTTTTTTTATTTTAGAGTTACTTTCACTAATGGCCAGGAAAAGAACGCTCGATTTTACCGCCCTTGTTGATGAATATATCCGCCAGGATGGTTGGAAAGTTAAAGCGACTTCTAACTCAAATTATTCACTTTCGGGGTTGATTTCTCATACTTCCGCTTCGGTTTTAGGAAAGTATGCTTTATACAATATCTATAGTAACGAGGCGAGGTTGGCCCATGACCGCGGTTTTATTCATATTCATGATCTGGCTCACTCACTGGTTGGTTACTGCGCCGGTTGGTCGTTGCAAAAGCTTTTGATGGATGGATTCGGCGGGGTGCCGGGTCAGATCGAAACCAGGCCGGCGGGTCATTTTTCCGTGGCGGTCCAGCATGTGGTTTACTTTATCAAAACTATGTATCAGGAGTGGGCGGGTGCGCAGGCCTTTTCTTCATTTGATACATTATTGGCCCCTTTTGTCCATTTTGACCGTCTGAGTTACGCCTCGGTTTATCAAGACATTCAAAAACTGGTTTACTCGCTTAATCTGCCTTCAAGATGGGGTTTTGAAATGCCGTTTTCTAATTTGACTTTTGACTGGATAATCAGCAAAGATTTGGCCGACCAACCCGTGATATTTGGCGGCCGGACGAGAAAAGAAAAATACAAAGAGTTTCAAAAAGAGGCGGACATGATAAACAAGGCGTTTTTAGAAGTAACCCTTAAAGGTGATAAAAACGGCCGGCCTTTCACTTTTCCGATTCCAACCTACAATGTTACCAAAGATTTTTTTGAGACAAATGGAGAAAATCAGGAATTGCTTTTTAAAGTCACCGCCAAGTTCGGTCTGCCATATTTCCAAAATTATATTGGCAGTAATTTGGATCCGGGTTCAATCCGCGCCATGTGCTGCCGGCTTAATATGAATACCAACGAATTGATTCATCAGCCGGGAAATTTGTGGGCAAAAGGTGACTCAACCGGCTCGGTTGGAGTGGTGACGATCAACTTAAATCGATTGGCTTGGTTGGGTAAAAACGAAAAGGGCTTTCAGAAACTGCTTAAAAAGTATTTAAAAATTGCCAAAGATTCGCTGGAAATAAAAAGAAAAGTGGTTGAGAAGAGTATGGCTGACGGCTTAATGCCCTATTCCAAACATTATTTGGGAACTGTCCGAAATCATTTTTCTACCGTGGGGGTTTGCGGGGGAAACGAGGCATGTTTGAATTTGATCGGCAAAGATATTTCCACTCCGGAGGGTCAGAAATTAATGCTTAATACTTTGAATTTTATTAAAGTCGAGTTGATTGAAGCCCAGAAAGAGACCAAACATTTATACAATCTGGAGGCAACGCCGGCAGAATCGGCTTCTTACCGGTTTGCTCTGCGGGATGCCCAGTATTGTCCGGGGATTAAACTGGCCGGTTCCCAAGAAACTCCTTATTTGACGAATTCAACCCAGCTGCCGGTTGACTATACCGATGATTTGTGGGAGGCGTTGGAACGGCAGAATGATCTGCAAACCAGTTACACCGGCGGGACAATTTTCCATATCTTTCTGGGAGAGGAAATGGACAATTGGAAGCAGGCCAGAACCTTAGTGCAAAAAGTGGCCGAATCGACTAAAATGCCATATTTTACCGTTACCCCGACTTTCTCGGTTTGTATGAACCATGGCCGGTTAAAAGGAAAAGTGGAAAAATGCCCCAAGTGCGGTAAAGAAACAGAAGTTTATTCTCGAATTGTCGGTTATCTGCGCCCGATTTCCCGATGGAACAAAGGGAAAGATATGGAATTTAAAGAAAGAAAAACTTTTAAGGTA
>PEVD01000027.1 GCA_002780305.1 Candidatus Shapirobacteria bacterium CG03_land_8_20_14_0_80_40_19
TTTTTTCCACCGATTGACTGCACAGAGACAAACAATCCGCGATTTGTTTCGAGGTAGCTTTTGTGTCAATAAATTCTCTAAGCCAGGAGTCGGATATTTTGATATTCATAATTTTTAATTAAAATTGTTTTAGGAACCTTAGGTCGTTACCGTAAAGCATTCTAATATCATCGATTTTTAATCCTGCTTTCATCATGTAAGTTCTCTCGACCCCCCAACCGAAAGCAAAGCCGGAGTATTTTTGGGGATCAATGCCACCGTTTTTTAAGACAGCTGGATGGACCATGCCCGAACCGCCCAATTCCAGCCACCCTTCTTTACAGAATTTACATCCTTTTCCTTCGCAAAGACCGCAAGAAATATCGACTTCAAATGACGGTTCGGTGAATTGAAAATGAAACGGTCGAATACGGATTTTTCTGTTGGGGCCGAAAAAGTTTTTGGCAAAGTAGTCTAAAGTACCTTTAAGATGAGTAATGGATATTTCCCTGTCGATAACCAGACCTTCGAATTGATAAAACATCGGCACGTGTGAGATATCAGATTGGCGGCGGTAGCATTTGGCAATATTTATCATTCTGATTGGGGGGGGATACTTTTCCATTTCCCGCAGCTGGCCTGAAGAGGTATGGGGCGTAAGCACGCCCTTGCCCAGTTTTTTATTTTCCAGATTTTCAATAAAAAAAGTTTCCCATTCATCTCTGGCGGGGTGATTTTCGGCCATATTTAACCCTTCAAAAGCATACCAGTCCCATTCCGCTTCCGGATATCGGGCGCGGTGAAAACCAAGGCTGGTAAAAATGGAAGTTATTTCTCTGATTGCTTCGGTAACCAAATGCAGATGACCTTCGGGAGGTCTTATCCCCGGCGCGGTCACATCAAACCATTTTTGGTGATTATCGCTTTGGACAGATAGTTTATCCTGAGTTTGCCGAAGGACTGATTCAATGTTAATTTTTGCCTCATTGATCGCTTGGCCCAGATCTTTTTTTTCTTCAGGTGAAAGTTTGGGAATTTCTTTCGTCAGGCGGTTTATTTTTCCCGACCGGCCCAAAAAACCCGCTCTGATTCTTTCCAACTCTTGCGGATTTTTTGCCTCCAAAATTTCCCCGATGGCCTCGTTTTTTAAATTTCTTATTTGGTCTTTCAGCATTTATTAAATTTTAGCACATATTTAGATTGGATTTCCGGTTTATAATTTTATTTTGGATATATATTTTTATCCGGTAACTTACTGTCGGCAACGGCTGATTTTAGGGCGATACAAAAGGCATTATCGGATTTTAAATTTCTAAAAATTTGATCAAGTAGTTCTAAATCACAGGCCCCCTCTTTTCTTAGGGCTCCGATTAATCCCAGGGCAATCTGTTCCTCGTGTTTTAATTGTCGGCCGGTATCTTTTTCTGTCATATATGCAAAAACCGTCCTTTTAAAAGGACGGTTTTAATTTTTAACCGTTGTACCACCTTACCTAGATCGTGAGCGCTCCGTTTTGCGAACGACACGCTTTTTTGCGATTACGGGCAATCCCGGGTTAGCTTAATCCCCCGCCGCCTGGCGGGGATTCGGCCGACCAGCTCCGGGGCGAACATCTCCCCATCAAAGCCTTTATTAAATTGTTAAAAGAATTATAACAAAGGATAAAAGAAAGTTCAAGTGTACAAAATAACAATGCATATGCACTTAAAATTGTTCAATAATTAATGGGAGATTTTGTAGAAATGTTTAAAGGCGGTATTGCCCAACCACCATTCGGGTAAAAGCGGAAACGGTAATTGCGGATCATTGCCTAAAATGTTTAAATAATGAAAAATAAGCTGTTCCTTTGTTGATTTGTTTTCTTTGACCGTAAGAATATAATTTTTATATTTCTCATTTAAATCCGTTAATTTATAAACATTTACTAACAAGTCGGATAAATCTTGATTTCCGATTGTTCCGTCTTTTCCCAAAGACGATATCAAGATTGAATCGTTTAACCTCTCCTCGTCAGCAAATTTTTCTTGCCGCAACCAATTTTCTTCAAGAAAAAACGCAGATAATTCCTTTCTTTATTTTTATTTATAGGAAGGTCATAAGTGATGAGATAAACTCATTTATCCCATTCTCTTTTTTCGTCGTAATGTGGCAGTATTACGGAGAGTCTTTTTTGTCCTTCCTTGGTTATTTTGGGCAAGAGATGTTTTTCTCTTACGGTTTGAATTAAACCTTTTTTCCTCAGGTACGTAATTGATCTTTTAATGGTTTCATAGTTAAGTTCTTCGAAATCGTCTTCGACATATATTTCTAATTTTTTCCAGTCTTTTCTTTTTGCGCCAAAAATCTCAATATTAAAATATATTCCAACAAGTGCAATATCGACTGCTTTTTCCAAAATTCTTTCACCTAAATTCATACAATTATTAATGCATATGCACAAGAATTTGCCAAATATATAGAATAAAACATGACCTGTGAGTTAAAAATATCAGAAAGATTTGTTGACAGTTACCTTTTTACTTCTTCAATAATTTTTTGAAAAATGGCCGGATCGCCTTGAATAATTTCGGCCAAAACTTTCCGGTCGAGGTCAATTTTTTTATCTTTAAGCAGTTTGATAAAACGGCTGTATTTTACCCCGGTTCCCTCGAGGGCGCCGGTAATCCTGGAGATCCAGAGCCTTCGAAATTGCTGTTTTCTCTCTTTTCGGCCGTTATAAGCATAGGCTCCGGCATGAAGAAGTGCCTCTTTGGCCACTTTAACCAAACGGCGTTTTGTCATCCGATAACCCTTGTTTTGAACCAATATCTTTTTGTGCGCCCTTTTACGGGCGAATCCTGTCTTTACTCTCATGCGGCTCCTAGGAATTTTTTAATTTTATTACTTCTGGTGTTGTCAAAAGACTTAAGCCCGTTTAATCTTCTTTTTTGACCGGCTGACTTATTTTTTCGGAGATGCCTTTTAAAATTTGACGCATGCAAAACCTTACCGCTGGCGGTAATCTTGACCCTGCGTGAAACTGATTTTCTTATTTTTAGTTTGTTCATTTTTTTCTTTGCGGGCCGAAAATAACTGATATCTCCCGGCCGAAAAATTTAGCTTCATTTTCTTTTCCCGCTATCCCTTCAAGTTCATGAGCCATTTCCTCAATTAATCTAAAACCAAAATCCTTTTTATTCATTTCCCGGCCCTTGAATCTGACTCTGACTTTTACTTTGTTATTTTCTTCGATAAATTCACGGGTTTTTTTTATTCTGTTTTGAAAATCATTTTTAGCGATAAAAGGAGAAAGTTGAACTTCTTTAATGTCTCCTCCTTTTTGCGCCTTTTTTTCCTCTTGTTCCTTTTTGGCCTCGATATATTTAAACTTTTTAAAATCAATTATTTTACATACTGGCGGTTTTGCTCCCGGAGCGACCTCCACCAAATCGACCCCTGCTTCTCTTGCCTTCTGAATCGCATTAAAAATTGGCATGACGCCGACCTGACTGCCTTCTTCACTAACAACCCTGACCTCTTTTGCCTGTATGAATTGATTGATTTTGTAATACTTCGCCACTAGATGCCAAAAATTATATCAAACTTGCCTCTTGTCCGCAATATCTTCTTTAATAAGTTGAAGGAAGTCATTGAAACTCATTTTTCCCAAGTCCTTCTCTCCTCTGACTCTTACACTGACACTTTGATCCTCCGCTTCTTTTGGGCCGATAATGAGCATGTAGGGAATTTTTTCCATTTCCGCATCTCTTATTTTAGCTTGCATCTTTTCATTTCGGTCGTCTAATTCTGTTCTAATTTCTTCATTTTGCAGTTTTTCGGCGACAGATTTAGCATATTCTAAACTTTTTTCGGAAACAGGAATAACTTTTACTTGCACGGGGGCTAACCAAACCGGAAACGCCCCGGCATAATGCTCAATCAAAAAGGCCATTACTCTTTCAATGGCGCCGATGGACGAACGATGGATTACTATCGGTTCCTTTTCTTTGCCTTTTTCGTCAATGTAAGTCAGGTTAAATCTTTTTGGCATGACGAAGTCATACTGAACAGTGAAAGCGGTGTTTTCAATTCCGGCAAAATTTTTCATTTGAATGTCAATCTTAGGTCCATAGAAAGCTGCTTCTCCTTTTTCTTCATAAAATGGCGCGCTTCGATTGACTAAAACTTGTCTTAAAACATTTTCGGCAAAATCCCAAGATTCGTTATCTTTGTAAAATTTTTTTTCATTTTCCTTGTCTCCAAGCGATAATCGATAACGATAATTGGTACTTTTTTGTAGTCCCAATTCAGAAGCTACGTCTTCAATTAAGTCAAGAACGTTATTAATTTCCGTTACCGCCTGATCTTTTTGGGCGATGATATGGGCATCGGCTAAACAAAAAAGCCTAACCCTCATTAGGCCGGTTAATTCACCTGATTTTTCGTATCTAAATTGTTTTGCCAACTCGGCATATCTTATCGGTAGTTCTTTATAACTTCTTGGCCTACTGGCATACAACTGGAAATGATGCGGGCAAGTCATGGGTCGAAGAATCAATTCCTCCTCATCAATTTTCATTACCGGATACATGGTGTCTTTGTAATAAGGGTAATGGCCAGATTTTTTATATAAGGCTACGTTTGCCAAATCAGGGGTATAAACATGATGGTATCCCCGCTTGATTTCTTCATCCACAATAAATCTTTCTAATTCTCGGCGGATAACGGATCCCTTCTCCGTAAACAACGGTAATCCCTTACCAACAAGGTCGGAAAAAACAAAAAGATTTAGATTTTTACCGATTACCCGATGGTCTCTTTTTTTGGCTTCTTCCTGAAACTTAAGATACTCATCAAGTTCTTTTTGAGTCGGGAAACAGGTGCCGTAAATTCTGGTTAACATTTTATTTTTTTCGCTCCCCCGCCAATATGCTCCCGCCACCGAAAGAAGTTTAAACTCCCCGATATCAGATGTATTTTCAACGTGGGGTCCAATACATAAATCAATAAACTTACCGGTGGAGTAAGTTAAAACTTTTTTTACTCCCTCTTTTTTTAAATCTTCAATCAATTCCAATTTAAAGGGTTGGTCGACAAATATTTTATTGGCTTCATCAGAAGAAATCTCTTTTTTTACAAAATCAAGATTTCTGGCTTTTATTTCCGCCATTTTGACTTCTATTTTCGGCAAATCGGCGTCGGAGACGGGCGAGGCAAATTCCAGATCGTAATAAAAGCCGTCTTTGACCGCCGGACCGATAGCCAGTTTGGTATCGGGCCAAAGTTCAATGACCGCCGAAGCTAATAAATGGCTGGTTGAATGACGCATGATTTCTAATTTATTTGATGACATGTTGATTGCGATTATACAGAAAGCCCACAATAATGTAAAATCTAGGAGAGATGACGGAAGCAGTAGATTTCCAGATTATCGCCAATTTTATGGCCGGGAAAGGATCCGGCCGGAAAATTTTGTCCGATTTAAAAGTATTTCTAAAAAATCACGGCAAAACATTTGATGTCCTGGCGGTAGAAAAACCTACTCCCATCAATTTGCTTCCCGGGCACAATTTAAAAATAACTCAAGGGGTAATTTGCATCGGCGGAGACGGAACCGTTTCTGAATCAATGGGTTACATCTTAAATAAAAAGTTAGATTTACCTTTGGCGATAATTCCTGCCGGAACGGCCAATATTATGGCGGCATCTTTTGGATTAAACGGTTTTATGAAAAACTTTAATTTTCTTCTTGAAGAAAGAATAAAAGCGATTGATATTGGAGTGGCTGACTTTGACGGGAAAAAAGTCTTTTTTCTTTTGGGTTTGGGTTTGGGTTTTGAGGAAAATTTTTTAAAAATTACCAAAGAAAGAAACAAATCAAATTTTGGGATTTTTTCTTATTTGATTAGTGCCCTTGCCGAACTTTTAAAAATAAAAAAAATAGAGCTGAAAATTAAAGCTGATGAAAAAAGTTTTACCGTTAAAGTTTGCACTTTGATGGTTTTAAACACCCCTCCGAAAATTCTGCAAATTTTTCCATTAAGCAAAGATAAAGATATAGTTTCCAATGACGGGTTATTAAACCTATACTTTGTCGAGTATAGAAACTTTTTTCAATCTTTATGGGAAACACTTATTTTCCATGTTGTCGGGAAGTTAAATTTTGGCCATATAAAATCAATGAGCGGAAAAGAATTTTATTTGGAATCTGACTTGCAGGTTGGAACTCAAATAGACGGGGAACTTAAAGACAACTTACCGGTCAAAATTTCAGTTTATCCGTCAAAACTAGAACTGCTTTTTTAGTTTTCCGATTCAATCAAGTCCAGTCCCTTTATTTGTGGCATTGAGGAACCGACTAATCCCTGCGCTCCGCCGTAAATATTGACCGTGCCGGAAATTAATCTTTTAATTTGACCTTCCCTGCTCTTCCAGATTTTTTCGAAAGCGATTTTTTCTCTGGATAACTGATCCTGCATTTCTTTAAAAACTTCAACCAGGGATTCAACTTGCTGGCGGAATTCGTTTCCGGTAATAAATCCGTAAACAAGATCTGCTTTTCTTCCTTGATTAACGGAAAGTGCCCTTTGATAACCGACATCAAGCAGATTTTTTCTAATCATAATGGCCAGAGGAAGAACCAGACTGAGAGAGACGATCCAAACGCCGTCTTTTAAGCCAAATCCATTTTCCGCCTCTTTTGGTAAAACGGTGCTGACGATTACCGGGATATCTGCTTTTTCAAAGCGAAGATCATTTTTTAATTTAATCAGCCACTCGTTTGTCCAGGCTTTGGTTCTTTTTGATTCCCAAAGGATTATTCCGCAAACCGTACCTCTCGGACTTTTTACGACTTGGCGGATATCGGCGCCTTTAATTCCTTTTTCTACCGGCTCTATTTGGTCATTTGGAAAAGAGTTTCTCAGAGTATTTTCAAGATCTAACTCCAGAATTTCACCCTGGGTTTGCTGTGATCCCTGGTTCGCTTTTCTTTGAGCTTCGTCTAAAGCCTTTCTAAGGTCAGAGATAGTTTTCTCTTTTTCCATATTTTTTAGCCTAAACTGTTCATCTGCCCTTTTCTGGGTTTCGTATTCTATTTTCTTTCTTTCTTCGTCAATTTTTCTTTGTGTTTCCAGTTCTAAATCTTTTTCTCTTTCTTCAAGTTTGCGTTTTGTTTCTCGAAGTTTCAGTTCCTCCTCTCTCATTTGAGAGAGCCTTGTTTCTTTTTCTTCCAGTGAAGTTTTTAGTTCTTTAATTTCCAGAAGCGATTTTTCTTCTGCGGATTTTCGTGCCTCAGCCAGCTGTTTTTGAAATTTTTCCTGGTTTTCCTTTTCCAGTTCTTCCCTAAGGATTTGAGTGATTTCAATTATTTGTCCGCAAGAAGGACATTTAATAGTATTGTCCATATAACAGTATTATGTATTAAGTATTTAGTATTAAGTATGAAAGACAAATAAAATTAAACTTTTTTTATTAAATTTATATATTTTTGACCAACAATATTAAAGGTAAATTTATTTAAATATTTTTTTCTTCCGGCTTTGCCCATTTTTTCAGCTAGTCTGGGAGAGTTTAATAGTTTGATTATAGCATTGGCAAGCGTGTCAGTGTCATAAGGTTTAACAAGAATTCCGGTTGATTCATCAATAATCTCGGTGAGTGGACCAAACTCAAAACAAACAACAGGTCTGCTTAGCGCCATAGCCTCTACTGCAGTTAAGCCAAAACCTTCCAGTTCCCAAACTGTGGGAAAAACAACAATTTTTGATTGGGCTATTTCTGTTAGTGAATCCGGAACAAAACCTGCAAATTCGACATTTTTTAAATTTAATTTAGAATTAAGATGTTTTAAAGTATCAATAAAACCGCCTTCTCCGGCAATCCGCAGTTTAGCGCTTGGAATTTCTTTTTCCACTTTTTGCCATGCTTGCAAAAGTAAGTCCTGGCCTTTGCCTTTTTCCAAACGGGAAACACAGCAGGCAAGGGTTTTCTCTACTTTAATTTTTGAGTAATTATTTACTTCAATATTTCTGGCGCAGGGAATTAGAGTAAATTTACTGTTCGGTAAATTTAATTCTTCTGAAAGTTCAGTTAATGTATTATTGGAAGGAACAATAATTATGTTCGGTAAATTAACTATTAACTTATATATTAATTTGTTGAGACCCAAAAATTTATCAAAAATTGATTTAAGAGGTGCAAACTCAATCCATACAACTTTAATTTTTAACAATTTTGCTATCGGCGTAACCAAAATTTTTTCAATAAACCCCGACATGAGGATTATGTCTGAATTTCTTTGAGACAACACCAACAGAAAATAATAGATTAAAGTTAACGGTAAAAGAAATATACCCTTAATAAATCCTTTCCGGTTTCCGATAAAATCTACAACAAAGGGAATTTGACCGGAATGGATATCGACGTCTTCGAGTATTTTTTGAAATTTTTTGTTGGTAACAAAAGTTTTAACTGATATGCCGTGATTTTGCAACCAAAACAGTAGTTCTTTATTAAAAGTTTCCGCTCCCCCAATGCCAAGCGACTGATTAATAAAAAGAAGCTTCATTTCTGTGGGCTATACAGGATTCGAACCTGTGACCTTTCGCATGTCAAGCGAACGCTCTAACCAACTGAGCTAACAGCCCGTATTTAGATATTTTCTTAAAACAAGCGCTCTTCACCAATCTGAGCTAACAGTCCTTTACTTGGGACATTTTAACAAAACAAATTTGTGAAAGCAAAAACTGGATTATCCCGCTTGGGTGGCGACGGCTCGGTCGTGATGAAGGGAAAAAGATGAACCTGATTTTTTAAATTGATTCCAATAACTCTTTTTTTTCTGCGATTTTTTATTAAAAACAGATAAACAATAAGAAGATTCTTTTACTTGTGCGGTCAAGGACTTAACCCAAAGGTAAAGTTTTTGTAAGAAATTGACATGGTAAACGCCTGGGTTAACTTCTTCCTGCATTATGGCAACCTGGACTTCTTTAGTCAGATCTCCGGTGGCGATGGCTAATTTCCTTATTTCAGTTTGCAGATTTTGTACCTGGGCCTGGGTTTCCTTTTCTGCCCTGGTAAAAATAATTCTTTCTTCTCTTTTGACTATTTCGAATTGTCTTTTTTGCTGATAATGGTTTTCTTTCCCAAAATTATCATCTAATGGCGGTTTTTCCCTTAGATCTGGCTGAAGGTCTTGTTTGAAGTTGGAAAAAGGTGAAAGATTATCGAAAATATCTTTTACGCCCGGCTTAAAAAGATCGTTTTTGACCGAAGAAAGCGTGTTGTTGCCGATACCCCTCAACGACTCTAAGAACGAATCATTTCCCAAACTTGTTTTTTTAGGTTGGTGGAGTTTCTGGTTGTTATTTTGCTGTGTCATATAAATATTATAGGTTTTACAGTTAATTGCTTTTTACTACAAATTTGCCAGAAAGTCAAGTGTTTTTTGCCGGCGTATTAAAACCGCCAGATAATATTTTTGATTTTCCAGCGCCTTTTTTTCGGTTTCTGTTTGGGCTTTTTGGGTTGCCTTGTTCAAGTCTTCCTCGGTTACACTGATTTTTTCTTCGTCGGCAATTTTGCCCAGAATAAACTCGAAGATCAGGTTTTCCCGTGATTGTTTGGCATATTCTTCCCTTATGGTTTCGATCTTTTTTCCCGAAGAGGCAAGATATTGTTCAACCGTTAAACCTAACTTTTGGGTTTGATCGATCAGGCTTGACAACTTGCGGTTAACCTCATCTTCTATGAGAAGACCGCTGATTTCCACTTTCAAATTGTTAAGAAGCCATTCCAGGGCGGTATTTACTTTCTTTTCTCTTTCGTTTTCCTTGTCCTGGGGTTTTTCTTCTTTTTGGTCTCCCGGGGTCCAAATTTTTGCACTGGCGGAAGCGGCTTTTTTAATTTCTTCTTTATAGCCGCCTAAATTTATTTCCGGTTCCTCGCAAGAAAGAAATTTGACCTGCCAATCTTTGCCTTCCTCTGCCGAAACAAGCTCTACCTTGGGGGAAAGTATCGGCTTTAATTTAAACTCCTCAACCGCTTTCTGAAAAAGTTTGGGAAGAATCTTTTCAAGTATGAACCTGGTAAGTTTTTCTTTGCCAAGAACATCTTTGACCATATTTTGGGGAGCCATGCCCTTCCTAAAACCTTTAATTTCAACCAATTTGCCTTGGTCTTCAAGAATTGATTCTTCGGTTTTTTTTATTTCCGAAAAAGGAATAACCGCCGTTATCTCAAAGGTTTTTTTTGGCAGTTTATTCAACTGAAAAGAAACGTTTTTATTATCCACGATGCTGCGAGCCCGGAAGTCTTATTTGCTTAATAAATTTAGTGTTTGGAAATTTTGGTTTTTGCCAAACTGAATAATCAGTTTTTTCTTTAATCGGAATTTCCGGTTTTTTTATTTGATCAGTTTTTTTCACTTGCATAACTTTCTTATTTTATCAGTTATTTACGTTGTTGACAATAGAGTTAAAAAATGAAAAGATAAATATCTAGTTATGACTAAAAAATTGATTCTTTGTTTGGTTTTTTTTATCTTTGCGCCGGTAACGCTTTTTTCCGTATTTTTTCTCACCGATACTTTCAAAACCGGCTTGGTTCTGGGTGATTTTGTTTCAAGACCTTCGCCTGAAGGTCGGCTATACGCCGAAAGCGAAAACCCTAACCCAAAAGTGATTTTGCCGAATATTAAGGGCGAAAATTCTATTTCCATAGTGATAGAGAAATATCTTAGGCGTTATAATTCACCTCTCTTACCTTACGCCGGTATCATTGTAAGTTCGGCCGAAAAATCAGGGATTGACCCCAAATTAATTGTCGCCATCGCCCAACAGGAATCGAATTTAGGAAAATCTTCTCCGGAAAACTGCTTTAACGCTTGGGGTTGGGGTATACATTCTGAGGGGACAAAGTGCTATACCGGTTGGGCGGAAGCAATAGAAAGTGTCACCGCGGGAATCAGCCTTAGTTATTGTTCTAAGGGATATTGCGAAGATCCCTGTTTGATGATGAAGAAATACACTCCCAATTCAAATGGTTCTTGGTGTGCTGGAGTCAACCAATTTCTGACCGATATGGAACTTGGTAATTTTTAATATGCCGGCTCCTTATGATCTTTATGATTATTTTTCTTATTGGGAAAATCGTTCGTATGAAGACAAAAGCGAACGGATGGCGCTTGAACATTTTTTAAAGAGAATTATTCAAAAAAAAAGCTTGGTTGACATAGGTGGGGGTTTTGGCAGGTTGGGCGGTCTATACGGGAATCAATTTGGAAAATGCGTGGTTGTGGATCCTTCAGAAAAAAACCTGGAAACCGGTAAGAGAATTTATTCAAAATACCTCAATATTGAATTTGTACAAGGGTCATTACCTTCTCTTCCGTTTGAAAAAGAACAGTTTGAGGCGGCACTGATGGTTCGTGTTGCTCATCATGTAAAAGATTTAACCCCTTCTTTTGTAGAAATTTTTAGAATTTTGACCAAAGATGGTTGTTTTATTTTGGAATTTGCCAATAAAAATCATTTTCTGGCCGTATTAAAGGCTTTTTTTATGTTTAATTTTAAGTATTTGTCTGATTTGTCTCCGGTTGAAAAAAGAAGCCAAGAAAGCATTAAGGAAAATAAAATTACCTTTGTTAACCACCATCCGAAAAAAATAATTTCCGCCCTTGAAAAATCGGGTTTTGAGATTATAGATATGCTTTCCGTTTCAAATTTCAGAAACCAAACTTTAAAAAAAATTATTCCCCTTGCCCTTCTTTTAAAATTTGAAAAAATTTCCCAAAAACCGCTTTCCAAAATATTTTTTGGCCCTTCAATTTTTATTTTGGCAAAAAAGAAATAAGATATATTTTTTGCTATAAGATTAGAATAATAGTGCATTTAAACGAGACTATTGACAATTATAAGATAGTATG
>PEVD01000037.1 GCA_002780305.1 Candidatus Shapirobacteria bacterium CG03_land_8_20_14_0_80_40_19
ATATTTTTCACCCTCTTTTTGTAAAACTATAGGGTGAGTTTGGCCAATGACCAAATATACGATTTCGGGAAATTCTTTGGCAATTTTGGCAATTGCTTCTAATGAATACTCAATTCCTTTGTTTTCCGAGAGTAAATTGATATTTCCCAAAACAACTTTATTGGACAATCTTTTTTTTCTTTTGAATTTTTCATTGTTGCCAAAAGGAAGGTCGGGGGTCCCGTGGGGAATAACGGCAATTTTTTCTTCGGGAATCTTGTATTCTTCGATCAATTTTTGCCGGCTGTCTTCGATCATCACAATATTTGCTTTGGCGGTATCGGCTAATCTTTTTTGAGCGATGCCGAAATCTGAAGAAGGATCCTCAATCATGGTGTGAAAGGTTACGGCTAGGGGTTTTTTTAAGGTTTGGATAAAGGCGAGAATATGATCTCCCCCTCTGCCGCCGTAAAGTCCGAACTCGTGCTCTAAAAGAACGAAATCGGCTTCGGATTGATTTACGTAGTTGGCTGCCTGAACATATGATTCCAGGCTGTCGTAATTAATTTTAAATTTGACCTCCCAGGGATAGGATAAATTTTCTTCGATTCTGTTGATTGCCAAAATTTCCGCCAGTGCATAAGGATTCAGTTGGTTTATGCCGTTAGTTAAATCTTTTGTATAGGTAGCTATCCCGCACTTTCGGGGAATGTAAGAAGACACATAGATTACTTTGATCGGTTTTCTTTCTTTTTGTACTTCTTTAGTCATTTTTTTTGGCAGGTGTATTATACAAAAACTACTTGGTTTAAGCAATCTTTGAGTCTATCTTTGAAAATCTAAACTTAGCCCGCCGTCAACGGTGAGAATTTCCCCGGTAATATATCGTGAGAAGTTGCTGTCAGCAAAAAATAAAACTGCTTTTGCGATATCATCCGGTAAACCGGAAATGTTTTGCAGGGGGATACGGTTGTCTTTCTCAGCAGTTGCGTCAATCTTACCCGGAGCAATGCCATTGACCCTGATTCCAAATCTTCCCAGCTCAAAAGCCATTTCTTTAACTAAAATATTGAGGGCTGATTTGGTAGAAGAGTAATCAGCGTTCCCGGAAGGAATTTTAGCGTGTATTGAAGATATAAAAATTATTGAACCGCCGGTTTTTGTTTTTACCATTTGCTTGGCTACTTTTTGTGAAAGGAAAAAAGGGGCAACCAAATTGGTTTCGATTGATTTTTTCATTATTTCCGGCTGTATATCAAAAAATCCTTCTCCGGATCCAATGCCGACATTATTGACCAAAACATCAATTTTTAAAAATTTACTTAAAGTTTCTTTAATTAATCTTTCCCGATAATTAAAAGAGGTAATGTCTCCTTGGGAAAAGGAAAATTTTGGGAAGGAAAGAATTTCTTTGGACACTTCGCATTTTTCCAAAGGAAGGATGTCGTTGACAACGATATTTGCCCCCTGATGAAGAAAAACTTCAACGATTGACCTGCCAATATTTTTTCCGCCTCCAGTTATTAAAACAGTCTTTTTTTTAAAATTTATGAGGTTTTGCATAGTGGTATTTTACCATTAGTGTGTTATAACTTTTCGTGGGGATTTTGGTTACTGAAGGCGCAGTGTTTAATTAATTACATTACTTTGGGGTGAGATCAGGACGGTTTTTTTTGGTGATTTCGAGTGCTTTTTCCTCCCGCCATTTGGCGATTTCGGCGTGGTTGCCGGAAAGAAGAATGGGTGGTACTTTTAAGCCATTGAAATCTTCAGGATGAGTATATTGAGGATACTCAAGTAGGTGATGGGTGATAGTGGTTGGGTGATAGTTAGAAAATGATTCATTTTGGACAGCTTCGGGTTTTTCGAGAACGCCTGGGATTAATCTAATAATAGAGTCAACCATTACCATTGCGGGAATTTCGCCGCCGGTTAAAACAAAGTCGCCGATGGAAATTTCTTCATCAATAAAATCTCTTACCCTTTCATCAACTCCCTCATAATGCCCGCAAATAAGTATAAGATGATCTAATTTAGAATATTCCTGCGCTAACTGCTGTTTCCACACCTTTCCTCGGGGGGATAATAAAACTGTTTTTGAATTTTGAAAATTAGAATTTTGAATTTGTTTCGAATTTCGAAATTCGAATTTCGGATTTAGTGTTTGGAGGGCTTCAAAGATTGGTTCAACCATCATCACCATGCCCACGCCTCCGCCATAAGGCCGGTCATCAACCGTGCCTCTTTTATCGTTTGTCCATTTGCGCAGATTGTGAAGATTAATTTGGACGAGAGATTTATCTTGGGCTCGTTTAACAATGCTTTCGTTAAACGGGCCTTGAAACATTTCGGGGAAAAGGGTAACAATGTCTATCTGCATTTTTTTATTTTACCACACCAATATGTTATATTTAGTTCAAAGGAGAAATTAACTATGAAAGTAGTCAACATGCTTTCGACATACAACGAAAAGGAAAATATTACCCCGATGGTGGAAACTTTGGAAAGAATTGCCAAGGACCTGCCTGCCGGCAGGCAGGGAAATCCTAAGTATGATTTTGTGACTTTGGTGGTTGACAGCCACTCTCCTGACGGAACAGGAGATATTGTCCGCCAGCTGGCAAAAACAAGAAAGAATCTTTTTCTTTTGGAAACTCCAAGAGGACTGGGGGTTTCTTTAATTGCCGGATATGGCCATGCGGTTAAAGAATTAAAAGCAGATGTGGTTATTCCCAACGATTGTGATTTTCAATGGGATCCGGAATTAATTCCGGAAATGCTGAAAAAAATTGATGATGATTACGATGTGGTTGTTCCCTCCCGTCACACCAAGGGAGCCAAAGATGCCTTTACCGGTTTTAGAAAATTAACTCATTTTGTTTCCAATGATCTGCTGAACGGTTACTGGGCGGGAATTCATGAAGTGAAGGATAAAGCCGGTAACTTTAAGGCCATTAGGGTAAAAAATATCCTCGATAAGGTAGATCTGAGTAAAATTAATGTTCGTGGATTTGTGATTCAATCGACCATTATCTATGAACTATCTAAAACCGGAGCAAAATTTATTGAAATTCCCGCTGTTTTTGGAAATAGAAGAGCGGGCGAAAGCAAGGTTGGTTTTTCCTGGCAGTTTGTGAAAGACATTATTGAAACTTTTAAAAATTCAACCAGGATTCGTTTTGAAAGATCGCCGAAACTTCTTAAATTCATTAAATTTGGTATTGTCGGCGGTTTTGGTTTTATTGTTAATTTTTTTGGCTTGATGATTTTCAGCCGGTTTTTCAAAACGGTATTTCCTTGGCCGATAGGTATGATCAATTTCTGGGCGAATGCATTGGCTTCGGAATTGGCAATTGTTTCCAATTTCACTTGGAATAATCTTTGGACATTTGCTAAAGAAAAAATAACTTCGCCAAAACAAATAGCGGCTAAATTTATCGCCTTTAATTTATCATCCATACTTGGGGGAATTTTAGTTCCTTCTTTAATGGTGGGAGGCGGTACTCAACTGTTTGGGGATCAATACCGCCAGATTATCCTGGTAGTGGTAATTTTCGGCTTTACCGTTCCTTATAACTGGTTTGTCTATAACAAATTTATTTGGAAGAAAAAATGATTAGGTTTGGGTTTAGGTAAGGCGGCGAGTTAAGTTAAGGGGTTTGGGAGAGGCCACCTTTTCTTCTTCTATTTTTGTCGAATTTGTCCCAAGCTTCTGCCAGTTTAAAAATTTGACGGGCAGATTGATCATAGACTATTACTAATTTATTACAGATTTCGGGGTCAACATTATAAATGTCGTGACATTGTTCGATAGAAACAATTGATTCGTTACACTCTGCCATTGCGTCATCCAAATATTTTTGGAATCCAAATTTTTGATGACGTTTAGCGTAACCTTCGACAATTAAACGTGGTATAACTTTGACACTTCGAGAAAGCTGATCTTTTAAATCGTATTTTTCTGACTCGGGGAGTTTAGGGACAATCTCCCTCATTACGAGAAGCATTGCCTTACACGTGTTTTGGTATACGATCAAATCTCGGAAACTAACAATTTTTGTTTTTTTTCTTCAGTCACTTTTATTCCTTACCTTAATTATAACTCGCCGCCTTATCCTAGTCTTAACCTATAAGTAGGGTGTCCAATCGGCGACGGGGGCGGTGTTGCCGGCGATAAAATTAATCGCGTATAAGTATATGGCAGGGAGAATGATCAGTAGGGCGATTCTAAACTCTTTCTTTTGGATAAATGAATCAAAGGCAATAAGAGTAAAAGGCATTATCGGCAGTGAGTAACGGGCCAAATCACGATGGGCCACTAAAGTAGTTGCCAAAAAGAAAACTCCCGCAAAACAAGCAAGGTCGTAATATTTTTGTTTGATTAAAAAAACAACCGTCAATGCGCCCAGTAAATACTGCCAGACCATGTCTTCGCTCCAAAAAGTTCCCAGCCAGCTTCTTTCCGGGAAAAATCCAAGGTAAGGAGGAAAAACTAAATGAAAATTATCTCCCGAATGGAAATAAGCCAGAAAGTCGCCGGTGCGGAATTGGTAAAAAATAAAAACAGCCAGCGCCGAAAGCGGAATTAGAAGAAGGGGAAGGGAAAGTTTTATACTCCCTATGATTGTTTTTTTTCTTAAGTAACCTAAGTATCCCAAGTAACTCAAGTAACTTATAAAAAGCAAAATCCCCGGACTTTTGGTAATCTGCGCCAAAGCCCCGAAGATTCCCGCCAGCAGTAAATCCAGCCAAACAATTTTCTTTTTTGAGAGTAAATTATTTTCGACTTTATCAAAAGCGCTTTTAAAAAAGTAAAACGAAGCCAAAATAGCAAAGATAAAAAGCGGCTCCGGGCTGCCAACCGCTTTTACGGCTACCCACCTTGCCGGGAGTATCAAAAACACTAATGTCAGCCATAAAGGATTTTCGGAAAGTTTAAATTTTAAAACAAAAAGATAGAACATAAGACTGCAACCAATCGTGGCCAGCAGTGTTGAGGTCAGCATTGCCCAAGGGCCCCTTAAAATGGTGTTAAGCAAAGAAATTGTTAAAGGATAGCCCGGAAGATGGGCGGGATAATATTCCAGTGGAATCGGAAGAGAAAAAGTCCGGCCGATGAGGGCTTTATCGTACCAGGTTTTGGCTATGATTAAGTAATTCGGCCCATCATAATTTTTGAAAAGAGAAATAATGCCCTCTTTAAAACTGCATAAAAAAGGCAGCCAAACTATAAGCGTGGTTAAAAGCGAAAAAAGAATGACTAAAAATAAATCCCGTTTAATCTTCACTAAATAGATGATAGCAAATTTATGATATGATTGCTCTTGGAAGGCGTGAATGAATAAATTAAAAGAATTATCGGTTTTTTTTCCGGCTTACAACGAAGAGGCAAATCTGGAAAACACGGTCGAAAAAGCAATTCCTGTTTTGGAGGATGTTGCCGAAAAATACGAGCTGATTATTGTTGATGACGGGTCTAAAGACAAAACAGGCGAAGTTGCTAAACGATTAGCGGAAAAATATTCTTTTATTCAGGTTATTACTCACAATCCCAACCAAGGGTATGGAGCGGCTTTAAGATCCGGTTTTTATAACAGCCGGCTTGAGTGGATTGTAACTGTTGATTCTGACGGTCAATTTGATTTTTCCGAAGTTGACAAACTGATCGAGAGAAGCAAAAAGGCGGATGTCGTTGTTGGTTATCGCCTGAACCGCCAAGACTCGATGATCAGGAAAATTTTTGGTTGGGGCTGGACCTTGCTGGCCAATTTGCTTTTGGGAATAAAGGTACGGGATGTCGATTGTGCGTTTAAACTGGTAAATAGGAAAGTGATTGAGAGAATTCCCAAACTGCAGTCTCAACGGGGAGGAATGATTTCACCCGAACTTTTAGGAAAAGCAAGAAAGGCCGGATTTAAAGTGGCCGAAGTCGGGGTTCATCATTACTCACGCAAAGAAGGCAAACAAACGGGAGCAAATTTAAAAGTAATTTTTAAATCTTTTGTTGATTTGGGAAAATTATGGTGGCAGATAAAATAACTTCTTGGGTTAAAAACAATAAACTTATATTGGGGATTGTTTTTTTAGCCCTTTTTTTGCGTCTTTTCAGAATTTCTTCTTATATGACTTTTCTGGGGGATGAAGGCCGGGATGCGCTGGTTTGGCTGAGGATGGTTAAAAATTTTAAATTTACTCTGATCGGGCCGATGACCTCGATTGGGAATATGTATTTGGGCCCGCTTTTTTATTATTTGATGCTGCCTTTTTATATTTTGATGGGGACAACCGGTCCTTCTATTGGGACTGCTTTGTTTGCCGGAGCGACAACTTTTTTTCTTTGGTATTTTGGCCGGGAATGGTTTTCACCTAAAGTCGGCTTGGCGGCTTCGCTGCTATATGCGGTTTCCCCGGTCGCCATTGTTTTATCCCGTTCTTCCTGGAATCCCAATGTCATGCCTTTTTTTGCATTGCTGATAATTTGGGGGATTTGGCAATTTTGGCAGAAAGATAAATATTATTGGCTGGCGGTTGAAGGCGTGCTTCTTTCTTTTGCCATTCAATCTCATTATTTGGGAATTTTGTTGGTTCCGGTTGTAGGTATATTTTTTATTATAAAACTAATATTACTTTGCACTCCTGCCCGCAATGCCAGCAAGATAAGTGATCAGTCGCGTATTCGGGTAAGGCGATTGGTGCTGGCTTGCGTGGCGGGCGGGTTGAGTTTTGCGCTATTAACGGTTTTACCGTTAATTTGGTTTGACTTGAGGCATAATTTCATAAATTATAAATCGTTTTATAAATTTTTTTCGGAAAGACAAACAACGGTTAATTTGAAAGCGTACAAAGCAATCCCGCAAATTTGGCCTCTTTGGCAGAACTTGGTTACCCGCTTGCTGGCCGGGAAAAATGAGATTTTTGGCTTTTGGATTTCGATATTTACCGGATCGTTCCTGATAGTATTTATTATATCTTGTTTATTAGTTTACCGTGACAAACAAATTGTTCGTAAAACAGAATTGTTATTATCTTTATGGCTTATTATAGGTTTAACGGGGATGGGGTTATACAAACAGCATATTTATGACCATTATTTTGGTTTTTTATATCCGGCCGTTTTTTTAATTTTCGCCGTAATTTTGGAAACTCTGTCCCGTTTCAAAAAATTGGGGAAATTTTTGACCACCGGTTTATTTTTATTGGTTTTGATTTTAAGCTTGATTGAAAACCCTCTAAAATATCCGCCGAGTTGTCAGATGGAAAAAACGGCCGAAATAAGCCAAAAAATTGCCGGTGAAGTCCAAAGTCAGCCTTTTAATTTGGGCTTGATTGCCAAACAAAATTATGACGCCGGTTACCGGTACTTTCTGGAGAAATGGGGGAAGAAGGCGGTGGAGATTGATGCCCAAAAAGCGGACGAAACGATTACGGATCAGCTTTTTGTCGTTTGCGAAATTCAAGACTGCCAGCCCGTTGGTCATCCTCAAGCGGAGATTGCCAATTTCGGCTGGTCAAAAATTGAGCAAGAGTGGGAATTTCCTTGGGGAACTAAACTCTTTAAACTGGTCCGTTATTGATATTGCGAAGCGATATGATAAAAACTTCAATTATTGTAAGGTGTAAGAATGAGAGAAGAAAACTAAAAGATTTATTAGACTCACTATGTGAGCAGACGAAAAAAAAATTCGAGTTAATAATCATTGACAATAACTCCCAGGACGGAACGTTAGATTTAATTAAAAGCTATCCTGTCGCTGCCTTGGTGCAAATCCCTGACAGTGAATTTGGTCACGCCTTATCGTGCAATCTTGGTGCTTATATTGCCAAGACAAACTATTTGGTGTTTACCAATGGTCATTGCCTGCCGATTTCCAAAACTTGGTTAGCCGACGGATTATCAGCCTTAGTGGCCAAAGACAAAATTGCTGCGGTAGATGGTCATTACTGTTCAGGGAAAGACGGTAGCGTATGGGAGAAATTAGAAAGAATATTGGGAAGTAGAATTTTAAAGAAAGACGGGGTAAATTTTCCAATAACAACGACAAATGCCATAATCAGAAAAGACCTTTGGAAAAAATATCAGTTTGATGAGTCCTTGCCGGAATGTGAAGATTATGATTGGGCGAGGGAAATGATAAGCCGTGGTTTTCAGACGATAAGAAACCATCAGTTTAATGTCTATCATTCTCATAATTTAGGCCTGGTAAAAATTGTTAAAAGGCAAAAAAAGTGGACAAAAATATGTAATTTAATTAATCAGAAAAAAAGACCGTCGACGAGTCTCTCGCGGGTTTTTGATAAAAACTTTTGGAAAAATACTCAGATTAAAATTAGCCGATTCGAGGTATGAAAAAATTTGAATTTGAATATTTTATTCTTTTTTTAATTCTGCTTTTTTCTGCTTTTTTTCGTTTGTTCCGCTTAAATCTGCTTTTGGGATTTTGGTATGACCAGGGCAGAGACGCGCTGATAATTTGGGATTTACTCCATTATCATAAATTTTTTCTGATCGGGCCGGTGACGGGGATTGACGGAATTTTTTTGGGCCCCTTTTATTACTACTTATTGGCTCCTTTTTATTTTTTGGGCAGGGGCAGTCCGGTAATCGCCGCGGCCGGTCTTTCTTGGCTGGCGGTGGGGGCAGTTTTTTTGCTTTACTTTTTGGGTAAAAAAATGTTTGGAACGCAAGTTGGTTTAATGGCGGCCTTTTTGTACGGTTTTTCTTACGGTCAGGTAACTTTTTCCCGCTGGCTGGCCAATCCAAATCCTTTGCCCTTTTTTACTTTGTTGGCACTGTTTTGCCTGTATGAATTTATTGAAAATCATCGTTCATTGTTCATAGTTCTTAGTTCATTTTTGGTTGGTCTTTGTCTGCAGCTGGAAGCGGCTTCGGCAGTTTTTTTTCTGCCGTCAGTAATCGTAATTTTAATCTGGCAGAGAAAACGAGTATCCAGTATCAAGTATCTAGTATTGGGTATATTGGTATTTGTTTTGACTTTACTACCGCAGATTTATTTTAATTTCCGGCATGACGGAATTTTGCTGTCCGCCTTTAGGAAGTTTTTAGTCGAAGAAAAAAGTTTTAAGCTTTCGTTTTTGCAGGTTGTCCGTCTGCGCCTTTTGACATATTATGATGTATTTGCCGGAAAGCTTTTTCCCCAATCGGGGAAATTAAGACTGCTGGTTTTAGCCTTGTTTTCCGCACCCTTTGTTTTGTTTAGAAAAAAAATGTTTTTAAAGGAAAGCAAATTGTTGCTTTTATGGCTTTTTGTGCCTTTATTGGGTTACTTTTTTTATCAGGGCAATCACGGTTATGTTTGGGATTATTATTTTACCGGAGTTGTGCCGGCTTTTTTTCTGATTTTTTCGGTTGGCCTCTATTATCTGACAAAACAGGGTTTGGCCGGCAAAGTGATTGTTTGTGCTTTTCTGATCGTGTTTTCTTTTTCTAACCTTTACTCAATTAGAAATTATTTAAAAGCCGGGATTGGAATTAAACTGGAAGCTCAGAAAAAAGCGATTGATTGGATTTACAGCCAGGCAGGCAAAGAAGAATTCAATGCCGATTTTTATGTCCCGCCGCAAATTTATTATTCATATTCTTATTTGATGCGTTGGTATGGGGCGGGAGAGTACGGCCGAGAGCCGGAAACAAAATTAGTAAAAAATCTGTATACTCTATATGAACAAGACGGCGAACATCCGCAATTTTTACAAGCGTGGTTGGACAGGCAGGACACAATCGGTAAAATTATTAAAGACAACTACTCTTGGGGCGATATAACCGTCCAAAAGAGAGAAAGGATTTATTATGGCGAACAATAAACCATATTTGTCAATCGTTATTCCCTGTTATAACGAAAGCGAAAATCTGAAAAGAAATGTTTTAGATGAGGTTTATAATTTTTTGACCAAACAGCAATTTTCTTGGGAAGTGGTTGTTTCCGATGATGGTTCAACCGACGACAGCCGGGAAATAGTAAAAAAACAAATTAAAGATAAGAAAGGTTTTAAACTGGTGGAAAATCCTCATGGTGGAAAACCTTCAGCTGTTTGGGGAGGAATAAAACAGTCGGCAGGGGAATTCGTTTTGTTTACCGATATGGACCAATCGGCACCGATTGAAGAGCTTTTAAAACTGACACCCTTTTTTAAAGACTTCGAAGTGGTGATCGGATCTAGGGGAATGGAAAGGGAAAATTTTTCTTTAATCAGAAAAATCGGCTCAAATGTCTTTCGCTTGTTTAGAAAATCTTTAATGCTGCGAAAAATTAACGATACCCAATGCGGGTTTAAGGCTTTTAGGTCGGATGTCGCCAGACATATTTTTCCCATGCTGCAGTTTTTTAAAAAAGAAAAAGTGGTCAAGGGATGGAAAGTGACTTCTTTTGATGTTGAACTGCTTTTTCTGGCAGAGAAATCTGGTTATAAAATAAAAGAAGTTCCGGTTATCTGGAAGGACCGGGACATTGCCAAGGGCAAGAAAAAAAGCTATCTTAAAGAATCAAAAGAAATGCTGCTCCAGATACTGAGGGTTAAACTTAACGATATAAGGGGTCTTTATAATGTTTGAAAATTAAAAAATTAATAAATTGAAAATTGATTTCAAATTTCAAATTTCAAATTTCAAATTAAGACTTGTTGTAAGTTTGCTATTGGTTTGTAGTTATTTTTTAACAAGATTATTTCATTTAACTATTATTCCAGTCTTTTGTGACGAGGCCATTTATATCAGATGGGCGCAGGTAATGAGAGCGGTACAGTCGCTTCGGTTTTTGCCTCTAACGGATGGCAAACAGCCCTTTTTTATGTGGCTGGTGATTCCCTTTTTAAAAGTATTTTCCGATCCGCTGGTGGCAGGAAGATTGGTTTCTGTGACAGCGGGATTAGGAACAATGATCGGGGTAGGATTTTTGTCTTATTTGCTGTTTAAAAAAAAGGAGATATCTTTATTTTCTTCACTTTTATATTTGATTTCACCTTTTTGTCTTTTTTTTGACCGGATGGCGCTGTCAGACGGACTGCTTTCTATGTTTGGTATTTGGTTTTTGGTATTTTGTATTTTGTTGATTAAAAACTTACGTTTGGATTTGGCAATGATTGCCGGCATTTTATTAGGCTTTGGGCTGATTACCAAATCTCCGGCTCTGTTTTTTGCCTTAATGTTGCCCTTATCAGGTCTTTTGTTTGATTTTAAAACTGGCCTCAAAAGGGGAGGCCTTGCGAAGCTGTTTTTGAATATATTGTTTTATTGGGGAGTAATCTTAGTTTTTGGTTTTACTATATACAATATCCTTCGTTTAGGTCCGGAATTTCAGATGATTGCCATTCGCAACAAAGACTACGTTTTTTCTCTGAGTGAGATTACTAAACATCCGTTTAATCCGCTAATCGGTCACTTGAAAGATGTTGTCAGTTGGTACTGGATTTTGGGAACGCCGGCAGTTTTCATTTCGGGGATATTGGGAATATTTTTGTGTTTGAAAAAGCAGTTTCAAACAGGAGTTTTTTTGCTTTTATGGTGGCTTTTGCCTTTGTTGGGACAAGGGGCGATTGCTAAGGTTTTTACTGCCAGATATATTTTATTTACCGTGCCAATTTTTTTGATTTTTGCAGCGATTGCCTTAGAGCAACTCTGCCGGGGAACAAAGAGAAAGGTGTTGGTTGTTAGCGGTTTGGTGATAGTGTTTTTACTGCCGGTGTATCAGTCATTTTTACTGGTGAGCGCACCCCAAAAAGCCTGGCTGCCCAAGGAAGAAAGAAGGGGCTATCTGGAAATGTGGACCGCCGGTTACGGGATTAAAGAAGCGGCGGATTACCTTAAAGGAGTGGCAAAAACACAAAAAGCTCTTGTCGGTACGGAAGGTTATTTTGGCACCTTGCCGGACGGACTGCAAATGTATTTGGAAAAGATTCCCAACATAACTGTTATTGGTGTCGGCCAACCGGTAACGGAAATTTCTCCAAAACTTTTGAGCGGATTGGCGGACAATCGGGTTTTTTTGCTTGTCAACGACACCCGTTTGAAAGTAGGCAGTGATTCAAGATTAAAATTAATCAACAAATATCCCAAAGCAGTCAGTTCTTCGGGCGAACAGGAGAGTCTTCTTTTGTTTGAAATAATTAGATAGTCCCGTATAATCAGTATATGAAGTTTAAAAAGTGGATTTTTGCAGTTTTGATTTTGGCAGCTACCCTTATTGCTTCCCGTGATCTTTTAAAACCCGGATATTTTTCAATTCATGATGATCTTCAAGTCGGCCGGCTTTATGAAATGGATTTGTGTATCAAAGACGGCCAGTTTCCCTGCCGTTGGGTGCCGGATATGGGTTATGGTTATGGTTACCCGCTTTTTAATTACTATCCGCCCTTGCCTTTTTATTTTGGCGAGATTGTCCACTTAATGGGTTTTTCTTTTTTAGACTCGACCAAGGCGATGTTTGTGGCCGGTTTTCTAATTTCGGGGATTTTAATGTTTTTGTTCGGCCGGAAGCTTTGGGGTGACTTCGGAGGCTTGCTTTCGTCGGTGCTTTATATTTTCGCGCCTTACCATTCGGTTGATGTTTATGTCCGGGGGGCAATGAATGAGCATTGGGCGTTGGCTTTTTTACCCGGAGTTTGCTGGGCAGTTTATGAAATTGTTGACAGAAAAGATAGAAAATTTGTGCCGGTGATGGCAATCATGTTTGCTTTACTGCTTTTGTCGCATAATTTAATGGCCTTTATTTTTACTCCGGTCATCGGAATTTTTGGCCTACTTTTAATTTGGCTTAAGAAAAAAGACCTTAAGGGGAAAATCGTTAATTTGATAATTGGGGGACTTTTTGGAGTAGGTCTGGCGGCCTTTTTTACCCTACCTGTAATTTTAGAGAAAAGATTTGTTCATGTTGAGACGATGTTGATGGGCTATTTTAATTATTTAGCCCACTTCGTCTCAATTGGAAAATTATTATTTACGAGATTTTGGGGATATGGTTCAAGTGGTTGGTTGCAAGAAACCGGTATGCCTTTTCAAGTTGGTGTTTTTCACTGGATTTTGGCGGTTTTGGTTTTTATCTGCGGTAATTACTTGTTTTGGAAGAAAAAATTAAAAAAAGAAATATTTTTTCTTTTTTATTTTTTCTTTTTTATTTTTCTCGGCAGTCTTTTTATGGTTCATCCCCGTTCCGTTCAGCTATGGAAGAACCTGCCGATGATCGAATACCTGCAGTTTCCCTGGCGGTTTTTAACTTTGGTTATTTTTTCAATATCCGTTATGGGCGGAGGAACAGTTTATTTACTCAAGAATAAAAAAGCACAAATTTTGTGTTCACTATTGCTTGTGTTTTTAACGATTAGTTTTAATATTGAGTTTTTCAGAGTAGAAAAAATATTTCCCATGACGGACACAGAGAAACTTTTTTCGGCTAAGGGCTGGAATAAACTGCAAACCGACGCCATTTTTGATTATTTGCCGATTTTTGCTAAGGCCCCTCCTGGCGGACCAGCTCCCAACCGTCCGGAAATTAAAGAAGGGAAGGCAGAAACACATGATGTCAAAAAAGGAACAGACTGGTATCAATTTAAAATTAATGTTTCAGAGGAGGCGAAGATACAGATTCCCGTCTACGATTTTCCGGGATGGAAAGTGGAAATTGACGGCAAAAAAACTACAGTTTTCCACGATAATTTTTTAGGCCTGATTACAATTGTGGTTTCTCAAGGAGAGCACTTAATTTCTTTAAATTTAAGAAATACTCCGGTTAGATTTATGGCAAATTTGATTTCTGTTGTCTCTTTGTGCCTGCTTTTTTACCAAATTTTCAGAAAAAAAAATAAAATTTCTTCAAAATGAAACTCTCGGTGGTAATTCCGGTTTATAACGAGGAAAAAACAGTTGAAAAACTGATAAATTCTGTTTTAGCCGAAAAGACGCTAAAAGAAATTATTATTGTAAATGATGGATCAACCGACAATACATTGTCGGAAATCCGAAATTCTAAGCACGAAATTCGAAACAAAGATACAAAAATAAAAATCTTTAATTTTAAAAAAAATTGCGGAAAGGGAGCGGCGGTAAGAAAAGGAATAGAAAACGCGACGGGAGATGTTCTAATAATTCAGGATGCGGATTTGGAATACAACCCTAATGATTATCAAAGACTTTTATTGCCGATACTTCAGAAAAAAACGCAGGTTGTTTATGGCAACCGCCTTAAAGAGTTAAAATTTAAACTTTGGGGAGTCAATAAAACTTCCTTACCTCTTCATTATCTGATTAATCGTTTTCTTTCATTTTTGACGAATGTACTTTATGGATCTAATCTGACCGACATGGAGACTTGTTATAAGATGATGACCAGGGAAGTATATCAAAAACTTAACTTGAGCTCCAGCCGTTTTGAAATTGAGCCGGAAATTACTGCCAAAATATTAAAGCTGGGCTATAAAATTTTAGAGGTGCCGATTCAAACGAAACCCAGAAGTTACAATGAAGGTAAAAAAATAAAGGCGGGGGATGCGGTAAGGGCATTTTTTACTTTGTTCAAATTTGCCGGCTTGAGAAATGTTTTTAAAAAAACCTGGTTTTTATTTGTTTTTATAATTTGCGCTTTTCTTTTCCGCCAATCTTTCGGGGTATATTTTTCCCAAGATGATTTTTTCCGGTTTAAAATGAGTCGGGTAGAAGATATTATTTCAGTATTAAACTTTTTTTCTTTCAAAAATTCAAATTTGTATGGTTTTTATCGGCCGTTAAGTATCAATATCTATTCATATTTGGGACAAAAAATTTTCGGGCTAAATTACGGATTATTTCATGCTTTTAACTTTACTGTTTTTTCTTTTAACGTATTTTTGGTCTATAAGGTGTCGTGGAAGTTGTTTAAAAAAAAGGATATGGCCATTTTCGGTACTTTAATTTATTCACTGGCTTCATTTCATTTGACCAGTTTAAGTTATTTATCCGCGGTAGAAGAACTTCTGGTTGCTTTCTTTTTCTTTTTAACTGTTAATTTATATTTAAATAAAAATAATTTTGCCATACTAACTTTTGTTTTGGCCTTGCTTTCCCGGGAAACTGCAGTTTCCCTGCCGGCTGTTTTATTTTTATTGGGATGGCGCAAATCCCTAAAATTTAGCAGGGTTTTGCCTTTTGTATTTATTTTGATTAGTTATTTGTTCGCCCGGTGGTATTTCGGACTAATACCTAACGGTTCGGATTATATTATCAGTCTTTCTTTAAAATCAATTGTAAATAATTACTTTTGGTATTTTTTATGGGGAATAGGTGCTCCGGAAAGTTTAGTTGATTTTGTTAATAATTTTAAAATTAATGAAAGTTTTTTCCAAGCATCTCCTGTCTTGGGTAGGTTGATAATTCTTTTTTTAATAATTTTATTAGTTAATTTAACTATTGGTTTAGTAAAGACAGCCGCCAAGTCAAAATTAAAAAACATGCCTTGGTTTTTTATTTTTTGGTTTGTTATTACACTCTCTCCCTTTATTGTCTTGGTAAATCATCGGTTTGCCTTTTATTTGGAAATTCCTTTTTTCGGATTGGCAGGACTTTTTACTTATTTGGTTTATGATTTTAAAAAAACAAAATATCTTTTTTTGTTAATTTTTTTTCTTTTGTCCTACTTAACCGTAAATTACTATTCAAAAACTTATTGGGCGATCAACCGGGCAAAAGCTTCCCAAAAATTAATTATTTCTGTGCGGGGCCAATATCCTGTTTTATCTAGAGGGTCAATTATTTTTTTCAAAAATGACCAAAATTATCAATCACCTTCAAGGGAGTGGGGGGGGACCAGCACTCAGGCAAAAAACGCTCTTTCGGGATGCAATGCTCTTAATTTTATTTATGGAGACGAATCATTACAATGTTTTTTTGAAGACGATGGATTTCCCAATTTGGCGGAAAAAAATAAAATTGTTTATTTTAAAGCGGTTATTAATTGATAAATGATAAAATATCGTTATGGTTGTTGATGATACCGAGCTTGGGGGTGATTCGCAGGAGATCGCTAAAAGATCAGTTAAAGGAGTGTTGTTTTTGACTTCGCGCAGTTTTTTAATTCAATTTATTTCTTTTGCCTCAACCTTTCTCTTAACCGTTTTTTTAGAGCCCAGTATTTTTGGGATTTTTTTCTTGGTTTCCGCTTTTATTAATTTTTTTAATTATTTTTCCGATATCGGTTTGGCGGCGGCGCTGATTCAAAAAAAGGAACCGCTTGAAGAAAATGACCTAAAAACTACTTTTTTGATTCAAGAAACTTTGGTTGGTTTACTGCTGGTAATATTGTTTTTTCTGTCTTTTGGGGTTAAAAAATGGTACGGTTTGGATCAGCCGGCACTTTTTTTGTACTATTCTTTAGGTTTTTCATTCTTTCTTTCTTCGTTAAAAACAATTCCTTCGGTTATTTTGGAAAGGAAGCTGAAATTTAATTTACTGATTG
>PEVD01000053.1 GCA_002780305.1 Candidatus Shapirobacteria bacterium CG03_land_8_20_14_0_80_40_19
CATCATTTTGCCAAAGTTTGGTCTAAAAAAACCGTCTCCAATCTGCTTCTTTTTTGCCAGTAATTTTTCCTTCAAATTTCGCTTCAAATAGAATATAATTACTCTTAATACTTAATATTTAATACAAATTTGATGTTTAATTTCTTGAAAAAGGCTTTTGATCTTAATCAGAAAGAGCTCGATAGTTTAAAGCCGGTAGTGGCGAAAATAAATTCGTTTGAGGGAGAATTTGAAAAATTGTCTGACGAAGAACTGACGGCTAAAACTCCGGAATTTAAGCTCCGTTTAAGTAAAGGCGAGTCTCTTGATGAAATAATGCCTGAGGCCTTGGCTGTTGTTCGGGAGGCGATTAAAAGAAAAGTAAATCAGCGGGCGTTTGATGTTCAGTTAATGTCGGCTATTACTTTGCATAAAGGCCGGATTTCCGAACAAAGAACCGGTGAGGGAAAAACTCTTTCCGCCGCTCTGGCTGCTTATGTTAACAGTTTGCCGGGGAAAGGGGTTCATATTGTGACGGTTAACGATTACCTGACTCGGATAGGGGTTGGCTGGTACGGGCGGGCACTGACGATGCTGGGGCTTAGAGTCTCGGCCATTGTTCACGAAGAGGCTTTTTTATATGACCCGAATTTTATCAAAAAAGATGAAGTTGATGATCGTTTGGCTCATTTAAGCCCGATTCCCCGCAAAGATGCTTATGGGTCTGACGTTACTTACGGTACCAATAACGAATTTGGCTTTGATTATTTGCGGGATAATTTGGTTTTTGAATCGACAGAGATGGTTCAGCGGGGGCACCACTTCGCCATTGTTGATGAGGTTGATTCAATTTTGGTTGACGAGGCAAGAACGCCTTTGATTATTTCTGCTCCGGATACGGAACCGACGAAAAAATATTATGATTTTGCCCGAATGATCGGTAATCTTTCACCCGATACCGACTATGAATCGGAAGAAAAAACCAAAACCGCTAATTTAACCGAACATGGCATCAGGAAAGTTGAAAAAATACTCGGGGTAGAGAATCTTTATGAGAAAGATTTCGATACCATTCACCATATTGAGAATGCCCTGAAAGTAAAAGAGCATTTTTTACGCGATCGTGACTATGTTGTCAAAGACGGGCAGATAGTAATTGTTGATGAGTTTACCGGGAGATTAATGTTTGGCCGGAGATGGTCCGAAGGACTTCATCAGGCGGTGGAAGCTAAAGAAGGCGTACAAATTCAGCAGGAATCAAAGACGCTGGCGACCATTTCTTTCCAAAATTATTTTAGGATGTATGAAAAACTTTCCGGCATGACCGGAACGGCGGCGACGGAAGCGGAAGAATTTAAAAAAATCTATAACCTTGATGTAACGGTTATTCCTACCAATAAACCGATGATTCGGAAGGACTTCGGAGACGTGATTTACAAAAATCAAAGGGCAAAATATGCAGCCATTGTCAAAGAAATTGAAGAATGTCATAAAAAAGGACAGCCGGTATTGGTTGGAACTACTTCGGTTGCCAAGAATGAAATTATTGACCAGTTTTTAAATCACAAAAAACTGCCCCATCAGGTGTTAAATGCCAAACAGCACCAGCGGGAGGCAGAAATTATTGCCCAAGCCGGGGCGAAGGGAGCCGTAACTATTGCCACCAACATGGCGGGAAGAGGAGTGGATATAGTTTTGGGCGGGATGCAGCCGGCCGAAATTGATTTTAAAGATAAAAAAGATTTTAAAAAAAAGATGGAGGAATGGCAGGAAAAACATGATGAAGTTATCAAATTTGGCGGGTTACATGTCATTGGAACAGAAAGACATGAATCGCGAAGAATCGATAATCAGCTTCGGGGCCGCTGCGGCCGGCAGGGAGACCCTGGTTCTTCCCGTTTTTTTATCGCCCTGGATGATGATTTGATGCGCATTTTCGGCGGCGAGCAGATTTCTTCTTTAATGTCCCGCTTTAATATGCCTGAGGATGTTCCTTTGGAACACGCTTTGGTTTCCCGTTCAATTGAACAGGCACAGATTAAAGTAGAAGGATTTAACTTTGATATGCGCAAACAAGTGGTGGAGTATGACGATGTGATGAATAAGCAGAGAGAAATAATTTATAAACTGCGGAAAAAGGCGCTCGGCGAAATTTTAAAAGATGAAATTTTGGCGAAAATTGAAAACGAAATAACCAATCTGGTGGCAATGTATAGCCCGGAAGGTTATACCGAGCCGGAATACGAAAAAATCTCGCAGGGTTTTATCGAGATAGTGCCGTTTGACGAAAAATCTGTTAACCAGATGAAAGTTGAATTGGCAAAAAGCAAAAAGCAAGACGCAATCCGGGAATTTTTAACTAAGATTGTTAATGACCTTTATGACCAAAGAGAAAAAACCGTTGGTGAGGAAACTGCCAGACAAATAGAAAAATATGTTTATCTTTCAACGATTGATAGGTTGTGGATTGACCATTTGACTGCTATTGATGATTTACGGGAGGGAATTGGACTGCGGGGCTATGGACAAAGGGATCCGTTGGTAGAGTATAAAAAAGAAGCTTTCGGGATGTTTGAAAAATTACTGGCCCAGATTGATTATGAAATAGTCCGCAAAATTTTCAGAGTCCAAGTAATGGCTCAACCCCAACCGGTGATTAATTTGGACTTAGCAAAAGAAGGTCGCGGAGAAACTTCCACTCCCCAAAAGGTTCAGCCGGTCGTTTCCGGTGCCAAAGTCGGCCGCAACGACCCTTGTCCGTGCGGAGCGACACGACCAGACGGAACGCCAAAAAAGTACAAGCATTGCTGTTATCCCAAATATGGCTAAAAAGTGAGGAAAATACTGGATCGCAAGTTTATTCCCCGCCAGAGCCAGGCAGG
>PEVD01000033.1 GCA_002780305.1 Candidatus Shapirobacteria bacterium CG03_land_8_20_14_0_80_40_19
CAAACCTTGGAAGGAGGACAATAAACCGGCGCAATTTTATAAGGAGTATCCAAACCCCGGCCATAATACTTCTCGCTCAAAGCTTTGGAAACTTTTTCAATCGAGTCTTTCCAAGACTCAAAACGGATTGTTCCGCCTCCCCAACCGTAGGCATTAAAAGTACCGGCGATATAGTGTTTTCCAAAAGTTGATTCCACTCCTGAAATAGCGGGAAGCAATCTCCAATCAATCCCATATTTGTCCGCCATCTGCACAAAATCGGCCGAATAATCGGCAAGAGGAGACTTATAATACTTTAAAGCCAACTCTAACTGCTTGATTCTTAAGTCTGGTTTCGAGAGTTCATCCACCAGGCTGGCCGAGGCACCGGCAATTCCAGCCGCTTCCGCTTTTTGGGCAGAAAACAAGCCTCCTGCCAGGAAAACAATGACCATTAAACAAAATATTTTTTTCATAAAAAATGGAATTAACAACATTAACAAAACGCTGGTTTATTGGAAGCGGGGGAATTATAGCATATCCTGTAGTATTTGTCAACCTGGCCAAGGGTTTATTTGAGAGCGATTTTGAGGGCTTCGGGCAAGTCTGAAACAAAGACAAATTTCAAGTCTTTTTGAACCTCTTTCGGTACTTCTTCCAAATCTTTCCGATTATCTTTGGGTAAAATTACGGTTTTTATCCCCGCCCGATGAGCCGCTAAAACTTTTTCTTTTACTCCGCCGATTTCCATCACTTTGCCCCTCAACGTTATCTCCCCGGTCATGGAAACATCCCTTCTTGAAGGTCTCTTGGTCAAGGCAGAAATCAAGGCGGCCGCCATCGCTACCCCGGCGGAAGGACCGTCTTTGGGAACCGCTCCTTCAGGAACATGAATATGAACGTCTAAATTTTTAGCGAAAGTGTCTTTTAGGCCAAAATCCCTATAATGACTTTTAACATAGGTCATGGCTGCCTGGCAGGATTCTTTCATCACGTCCCCCAGCTGGCCGGTTAAAAGCAATACGCCTTTCCCGGGCATAAGAGCAACCTCAATAAATAATATTTCTCCGCCGAATTGGGTCCAGGCCATTCCGGTAGAAATACCAATTTCATCTTTTTCTTCAAGCATGGTTTGACTGAATTTTTGCGGACCCAAAAATTTTTTCACTTGATCTTTGGAAACTTCTTTTTCAACTTTTTTACCTTCGGCCACTCTTTTGGCCACTTTCCGGCAGACCGAGGCAAGGTTTCTTTCCAGGTTGCGAACCCCCGCCTCACGGGTATAACGGCGGATTATTTCCAAAAGCGCCTCCCTGCTTAAAGCCAACTCTTCATGGCGAAGACCATTAGCCTGCAGCTGTTTTTTCCACAAATACTTTTGGGCAATACCAAGCTTTTCTTCTTCGGTGTAACTGGAAAACCGGATAACTTCCAACCGGTCGCGCAAGGCCGGAGGAATTGTATCAAGCATATTACCTGTAGTGATAAAGAAAACATCCGACAAATCAAAGGATACCTCCAGATAGTGGTCGGAAAATTCACGGTTTTGTTCCGAGTCTAAAGCTTCCAGCAAGGCAGAAGAAGGATCACCTCGAAAATCCACTCCGATTTTGTCAATTTCATCCAGCATAAAAACCGGATTTCTAGTACCCGCATTTTTAATGCCTTGGATAATCCGGCCGGGAAGAGCCCCGACATAAGTCCGACGGTGACCCCGAATTTCGGCTTCGTCTCTGACTCCACCCAGTGATACCCGGACAAATTTTCTGCCCAAGGCCCGGGCGATTGATTTGCCGATTGAGGTTTTACCGACTCCCGGCGGACCGATAAAACACAGGATTGTCGGCCCTCTTTTGTCGCCCTCGTCTTGGCTTTTTTCGGGAGATTTTTTACTGTTACGCTCTTTTAGTTTCATTACCGCCAGATATTCCAAAATCCTTTCTTTGGCTTCTTTAAGACCGTAATGATCCTCATCTAAAACTTTTTTCGCGTGGGAAATGGCCACATGATTCGGGCTTGATACCGACCAGGGCATTACTATCAGCCAATCAAGATAACTGCGGATATAACCGGTTTCGGGGTTGTTGGGAGACATTTTTTTAAGACGGGAAAGTTCGTCCAGCGCTTTCTCTTGAGCGGGAACTGTCATTTTCGCTTTAAGTATTTTTTGTTTCAATTCCCGAATTTCTTTTTCTTCACTCTCGTCTTCCCCTAATTCCCCCAATTCTTTTTCAATCGTTCTTTTTCTTTCTCTTAAAACCGTTTCCTTCATGCCCTTATCAAAACGGGCCTGAGTTTTATTGGCGATAGACCGCTCCAACTCTAAAATCTTAATTTCATAAGACATTCTCTCGGCTACTCTTTCCAGTCTTTCCCTAAATGAATTTGTTTCCAAAAGAATTTGTTTATCTGCCGGCTTTAGGTCTAAAATCGAAGCTGTTTGATTGGCCAGTTCCGACAGGGAAACTCCGGACAAAAGACGCATTAAAATCATCACATCAATCGGTTTCCCAAGGTTAAATACTTTTTGGACTTGTTCGGTAACATGTTTGGCTAAAGCTCTTGATTCGTCATTTT
>PEVD01000008.1 GCA_002780305.1 Candidatus Shapirobacteria bacterium CG03_land_8_20_14_0_80_40_19
AATCGGAACAGTCGGTAAAGGGCTTGACAACCGCCTTAGAGCCGTTAATAATGATTGTATTGGGCGTTGGAGTTTAATTTTTAATTTCTAAACTTACTTAATACTACCGGTTAAATTATAAATTGGCATCAGTATAGCCATGACCAAAAATAAAACTCCAACGCCCAATACAATCATTATTAACGGCTCTAAGGCGGTTGTCAAGCCCTTTACCGACTGTTCCGATTCCGTTTGGAAAAAATTGGAAACTTTAGACAATACTTCGTCCATTTTCCCGGTTTCTTCTCCTACCCCTATCATTTGGGGTACAATCGAAGGGAAAAATTCGATCTGGGAAAGAACGGACGAAAGGCGCATACCCTTTTCCACCTGATCAGCCGAAAAAAGAATTGCCTCTTCTACTAAAACATTGTTTGAAGTTTTGGAAGAAATTTTTAATCCTTCCACCAGAGAAACTCCGGCGCCGACCAAAAGCCCAAGTGTCCGGGAAAATTCAGTCATTGCCACCATTTTTAACAATTTGCCGAAAACCGGCAATTTAAACTTAAACCCATCAACTTTTCTTTTAATTTCAATGTTTTTTATTAAAATTTTAGAGGTAAAAACCACTCCGGCAACTATCAATAAAATCAACCACCAAAAACGGCTTGAAAACTTGGAAACAGAAATCAACATTTTTGTCGTTTGCGGAAGATCAGCGTCAAATTCTTCATAAAGTGAAGTCAATTTGGGAATAACCAAGACCATCATAGCAAAAATCACTCCAAACATGGCAATTAAAACAATTATCGGGTAAATCATTGCATTTTTGATTTTGCCCTTAAATTCTCTTTGACTTTCCATATTGGACGCCAGTCGGTTCAGAATATTATCCAAAATTCCGGCCGCCTCTCCCGAACTTACCAGAGCAATATAAACAGTAGAGAAAATTTTGGGAAACTTTTTTAAACTTTCCGCCAAGCTCCTCCCTTCTTTAACATCCCGCAAAATCAACCCAGCTATTCCCGACATGGTTGACGTCTGCTCTTTTAAAACCGACAAAGATTCGGTCAGGGGAAGACCGGCATTAACCATGGTTGAAAGCTGGCGGGTAAAAGCGGTAATGTCGGCAAATTTTACCCGGTTAAAATATTTTTTAGTGATTCCGGACAACGGACCTTCGGTCTTGCTCTCAATGGAATAGCAGGAAAGATTTTTTTCTTTTAAAACTGAAAGTGCCTGTTTTTGATCACCGGCCTCAATAAGACCTTTAACACTCCCCCCTTTGGCATCTTTGGCTTTATAGACAAATTTTGGCATATTGATTATGTCGAAGAACGACCGGAAATTTCTTTGGCTTTTGTGGTATATAACTTAAAGGTGTCAATGCTGATTTTTTTCTCTTTATATAAATCTTCAAGACAGGATTGCAAGGTTTTCATCCCGACGCTGGCCGAAGTTTGAATAATGTTGTCAATCATGTGAGTCTTTCCTTCCCGTATCGTATTTCTAATCGCCGAATTTGAAATCATCAGTTCGTAAGCCAAACCCCTTCCGCCGGAAACGAACGGAACCAGCCGTTGGGATAAAACAATTTCCAAAACAGAGGATAACTGTACCTTCGCCAAATTTTTTGTTTCTTCAGGAAAACTGTCTAAAATTCTGTCTATCGATTGACCGGCAGAATTGGTATGCAGGGTAGAAAAAACCAAATGGCCGGTTTCGGCAATTGTCATCGCCGCCGCAATCGTCTCGTAATCTCTCATCTCGCCAATCAAAATCACATCCGGATCTTCCCTTAAAACCGCCCTTAAGGCGTTAGCCCATGAGTGAGTATCTTGATGAAGTTCCCGTTGAGAAATTAAAGAAGAATTACTCTTAAAAACAAACTCTATCGGATCTTCAATCATCACCACATGGCAAGACCGAACCCTTAATATTTCGTCCACGATCGCCGCCAGGGTGGTTGATTTTCCATGGCCGGTCGGACCGGTAACCAAAACAAAACCTTGTTTCAGCTTGGCAATATTAAAGCAAATATCGGGCAAGCCAAGTTCAGCAATGCCTCTAATTTGATTGGGAACAAGTCTAAGAGCCGCTGCCAGCGAATCTTTTTGGTAGTAAGCATTTATTCTAAACCGGCATTTTTCGGAATAATTAAAAGAAAAGTCCAGCTCCTTGTTATTTATAAGCAGTTCTTTTTGTTCATCATTAAGCAGGGAGAAAATCAGATTTTCGTTATCTTTTTCCGTCAGCAACTCCTCTTCCCGCAGAAATTCAAGCTCGCCGTTAAACCGAAAGCAGGGGGGGAAGCCAACCACCAAATGCAAATCGGAAGCATTTCTTGTAAAAGCGATCTCCAATAATCTTTGAATATTTTCCATAGGTTATTCTTGGGCGACCCGCAACACTTCTTCCATTGTAGTAATTCCTTCGGTCACTTTCAAGTACCCGTCTTGTTTTAGTTTGATCATTCCTTCTTCAACCGCTGTTTTTTCAACATCAAAAGCGGGAGCGCGTTCAATTACCATCCGGGCAATTTTTTCGGTCACCGGCAAAACCTCAAAAATGCCGATCCGGCCGAAATAACCGGTTCCATTACACTCTCCACACCCTTTTCCACGGACAAGGGTTATCTTTTCAGATTGAGATTTTGGGAGAAGCACCCCCAATGTTTCTTTAATATCCTTTTGGACTTCCAGCGACGGCTCGTATTCTTCCTTACACTGCGGACAAACCAAACGGCAGATTCTTTGCGCGACAATCGCCGTTAGGGTGGAGGACAATAAAAAGGGTTCCGCCCCCATATCCATTAAACGGGGGATTGATTGGGAGGCGCTTTTGGTATGAATAGTAGAAAAAACCAAATGGCCGGTCAGCGAAGCCTGAATCGCCAAATCCGCCGTTTCCCGGTCTCTGATTTCTCCCACCATAATGACATTCGGGTCCTGGCGCAAAAAAGACCGCAGGCCGGAAGCAAAAGTCAGGCCGGCCGCCGGATTTATCTGGACCTGATTGACCCCGGGTATTTCATATTCAACCGGGTCTTCAACGGTCACAATATTAACTTTGGCCGTATTTATCTTAGAAAGAACGGCGTAAAGGGTGGTTGTTTTCCCGCTGCCGGTTGGCCCGCAGATCAAAATAATACCGTGCGGTCTTAAAATTGAATCTTCCAGATTTTTCAGCGCCCGCCCCCGAAGCCCCAGTTCGGGAAGGGTCGGCACTTTCACCGTTTTTCGAAGAAGTCTCATAACCACTTTTTCTCCGTGAATGGTCGGCAGTGTCGAAACACGCAAATCCACCTCCTGGTTATCGGCTTTAAAATTAAAACGGCCGTCCTGGGGAATCCTCTTCTCATCAATTTTTAATCCGGTAAGAACTTTAATCCGGGAAACCAAAGCATTATGGACAGAGTTGGGTAAAATCAGTTTTTCGTGCAAGATTCCGTCAATTCGGTATCTAATCCTGGTTTTACCTTCTTCCGGTTCAATATGGATATCAGAAGCACGGTATTTTAAGGCAAACTCCAAAACCGTAGTGACAATTTTTACAATCGGCTCACTCCTGATGACTTCACTTAATTTGGCAACATCAATCGTTTGGGATTCTTTTACCGGGGAAGTTTCTTTCAAAGCCGCGGCAATCTCACTGCTTAAGTTTTGCGCGTACCTTTCATTAATCGCGATTTTAATATTTTCGGAGACGGCAATAAACGGCTTAATTTTTTTACCGGTTTTCTCCTCCACAAACCCGATTGAGTTTAAATCAAGCGGGTCGGCAAAAGCGACCGACAGTTCTTTTTTATCAATGCTTAAAGCGAAAGGGATAAGGACAAACCTTTCCGCCACGGAGCGGGGGACCAGAATCAATGCTTCCGGTGAAGTTCCCTGCTCAATAATGCTTACATAGGGAATTTTATACAACTTGCCGATTGCCTTAATAATTTGTTCTTCGGTCGCTAAACCCAGGGAAACAAGCAGCTCTTTTTCCGGTTTGCCTGAAGAGGCAAGTTCCAGCTCAAACTTTTTAAACTGTTCTTCGGTTATAATCTTATCCGCCAGAAGTTGTTTTGCTATACTTAGTTCGTCGGGCATTATCATTATTATGATGCAATCATTTTTAATTATCAATAACACTCCGGAAAACCGGGAAAAAGAAGCGGAAAAATTAATCGGTAAAAAAATCACCAATCTGGAAAATAATCCTGATTTTATCTTCTTGTCGGTTAAAGAAACATCAATAGGAATAGATCAAATAAGGGAAATGCAAAGCAGTCTAGTTCTAAAACCGTTTGTAGAAAAATCCAAGTTTTGTTTGATCAGTGAGGCGCAAAATTTAACCAACGAGGCCCAAAATGCCTTATTAAAAATTCTGGAGGAACCGCCGGAAAACTGCCGGATAATCTTAACCGCCCCAAACGAGTCGTTTCTCCTTCCCACTATCATCTCCCGGTGTCAGATAATATCCCTTTCCCAGGAGCAGACAGAAACCCTAACAAAAGACGAAGAAAAAAGTTTGTCGGATTTCCTTAACAAAATTGGAGAGGCTTGCCCGGGTAAGCGATTTATATTGCTTGAAAAAGAGGGGGTTGCCAATGATAAACAAACCGCGATTCAATGGCTGGAAAAGCTGACCGTAATAATAAGACAACAATTGTTAAAACTACCTCCCGAATCTAAAGAACATTTGGATATGCTTCGGGCGATAAATCAGGCCAAATCCCGCCTAACCCTTAACATTAATGTCCGCCTGACCTTGGAAAATTTTCTCCTTGATTTACCCATAAAAAAGCTTTAAAATGACATAAAGAGAGATAAAATCTCTGATTTTTTTGTCTCCAAAAAATATGGCTGACGATTTTACAAAAGATTATAACGCTCAAAGCATTCAGGTACTTGAAGGCCTGGAGCCTGTCCGCAAGAGACCGGGAATGTATATCGGGTCGACTGATTCCAAGGGTTACCGCCATATGCTTTTGGAGATTATTGATAATTCGCTTGATGAGGCAATTGCCGGTTTTGCCAAAAATATTTGGATATCACTCCTTGCTGACGGCCGGGCAATCGTCACGGATGACGGACGGGGTATTCCGATCGATATCAACCCTAAATATAAAGTCAGCGCTTTGGAACTGGCAATGACCAAACTTCATGCCGGCGCCAAATTTGACGGCCGGGCGTATCAAGCTTCGGGTGGGCTGCACGGAGTGGGCGCCAGTGTTGTCAACGCTCTTTCTTCAATGATGAGAGTAGAAGTCCGCCGGGACAAAAAAACCTATTTTCAGGAATATAAAGTCGGTGTTCCTCTTTGGCCCGTCGCCGAAGTTAATCCTAAAAATAAGTCATTAATGGAAAACAGTATTACCGAGTTGTCACCATCGCCGATTCCGGCAACCGGCACCTCAACCATTTTCCTTCCCGATAAAAAAGTTTTTAATGATCTGACCTGGGAATATGACAACACTGAACAATTACTGCGGGAAAGAGCTTATTTAATTGCCGGAGTAAAAATTTCTCTTTATGATCAAAAAACGGACAACACAAAAGTTTTTTATTTTGAGGGTGGTATCCGTTCATTGGTCAGCCATATCAACCGCAACAAAAAAACCATTTCTTCTACTATTTATTTGAACCGGCAGTTTGAAAAATGCCAGATTGAGACCGCCATTCAATATAACGACAGTTTCACCGAAAATATTCATTCTTTTGTTAATACCATTAATACGGTTGACGGAGGCACCCATGTCACTGGCTTTAGAATGGCTTTAACCCGTTCTGTCAATGACTATGCCTCAAAAATCGGGGCGATCAAAAGTGAAAACGACAATTTAACCGGCGATGATACCAAAGAAGGGTTATCGGCGGTTATTTTTGTCAAAATGCCGGCGGACAATATTCAATTTGAATCACAAACAAAAACCAAGTTGAATAATCAGGAAGTCCAAGGATACTGCGCCCAATTGGTTAAAGAAGGCCTGGATACTTATTTCGAGGAAAATCCGCCGGAGGCCAGAGCAATTATTGAAAAAATTATGCTGGCCGCCAGAGCCCGCCTTGCGGCGAGAGCCGCCAAGGATGCGGTTATCCGCAAGGGAGCGCTGGAAGGTATGACCTTGCCGGGTAAATTAGCCGATTGCCAGGAAAAAGATCCTTCTCTAAGCGAAATTTATATTGTAGAAGGAGACAGTGCCGGCGGGTGTTTTTCCGGCGACACAAAAGTTGCCTTAACCGATGGAAGAAACCTTTCTTTTAAAGAATTAGTTTCTGAAGAAAAAGAAGGGAAAAGAAACTACTGTTACACAGTCAAAAACGACAACAGCATCGGTATTTCTTTAATTATAAATCCGCGGGTCACCAAAAGAAACGCAAACACAATAAAAATTATTCTTGATAACAACGAAGAAATCGTTTGTACTCCCGACCATCAATTTATGCTTCGCAATGGAAGTTATAAGAAGGCAATCGATTTATCAAGTAAAGATTCTCTTATGCCTTTAAAAAAGAAACTCTCAAAAATTGAAAATCGAATTACGATTAAAGGATATGAAATGATCTTGAACCCAGCAACTCATAAATGGCAATTCACTCATTTGCTTGCAGATAATTTTAACTTAGGAAACTCGGTTTATTCAACAAAAGACGGAGACCATCGGCATCATCGTGATTTTAATAAACTAAACAATAATCCTAATAATATTATCCGGATTTCCAAGGAAGACCATTTAAAATTGCATTCCGAAATCGTTGAAAAAACAATCGGCAGACCGGACATTAAACAGAAAGTTGCCCAATTACACAAAACACATGCTTTTAGAGAAAAACTTAAGCTGTCAATGTCCACACCGGAAATGAGGAAAATTTTAAGTAAAAGAGCCAAAAAGCAATGGGAAAACAAAGAATATAAAAATAATATGGCACAGAAATTTCTTGATTTTTATAGAAACAACGAGGATTACCGGGAACAAAACAAATTAATGTTACAAAAAAGTCAAGAAGAATATTGGTGTAAACCGGAAAATAGAAAAAAACAAGCAGAAAAAGTAAGAAAATTTTTCGAAGAACATCCTGAATATCGCCTTCATTTAAAGGAGGAGGCAAATAAAGAGTGGGCGAATTCAGAATTGAAAAAATGGAGAAGCGGAAAAACCAAATCACAATGGACGGATGAATTTAGAAAAAAAAGAAAGATCGCCTATAATCGAACCTATTTAAATGCTGCGCTTAAAACTCTTTATGAGATTTATCTCAAAACAAAACAAATCGACAAAAAAGAGTATGAAAAGGTCAGGAAAGAAACAAACAATAAAAATCTTGTAAAATTTGAAACTTTATCTGGCCGTTTTTTTGAGAATAATGAAACGGAACTTAGTGAAGCGGTAATTAATTACAATCATCGTATCAAAAAAATTGTTCGACTCAAAGAAAAATTTGATGTTTACGACATAGAAGTCCCTCAAACACATAATTTCGCCCTTGCTTCCGGAGTTTTTGTCCACAATAGCGCTAAACAGGGGAGAGACCGGAAATTCCAGGCAATTTTACCGCTCGGAGGAAAAATTTTAAACACGGAACGGGCCCAGCTTGACAAAATCGTTCAATTTGAAGAACTTAAAGATTTAATTATTGCTTTAGGCATGGGAATAGGGGAAACCTTAAACCTGGAAAAGTTAAGATACCACCGGATTATTATCATGTGTGATGCCGACGTTGACGGCGAGCACATCACAACCCTGCTACTCACTTTTTTCTTCCGTCATATGAGGGAAATTGTCGAAAACGGCTATCTTTATATCGCCATGCCGCCGCTTTATAAAATTCAGGCCGGCAAAGAAATTACCTATGCTTATAATGACTTGGAAAAAGACAAAATTACCGGAGGATATGCCGGAAAAAATATGACGATACAGAGATATAAAGGGTTAGGCGAAATGAACCCGGAACAACTTTGGGAAACAACCATGAATCCGCAGGGAAGAATCTTAAAACAAGTTAACATTGAAAACGCTTCTGAAGCCGACCAGACATTCACTATGCTGATGGGGGATGAAGTTCCGCCAAGGAAAAAATTTATACAAACTCACGCCAGTACAGCGACACTTGACGTCTAAAAATGGATAAACAAGAAATTATCGAAACACCAAAAGATAATATCGGAAAACTGGTCGTCCATGAAATTTCCGACGTGATGAAGAAGTCCTACCTGGACTACGCCATGAGCGTTATTGTCCAGCGGGCCCTGCCGGACGTCAAAGACGGGCTTAAACCGGTTCACCGCCGGATACTTTACGCCATGCACGAAATGGGCCTTTCCCACACTTCAAAATTTACCAAATCCGCCAAGGTCGTCGGAGAAGTGATGGGCAAATTCCATCCCCACGGAGATATGCCGATTTATCAGGCCTTAGTCAGAATGGCGCAGGAGTTTTCCATGCGCTATCCGCTTATAACCGGACAGGGGAATTTCGGTTCTATGGACGGCGACCCGCCGGCGGCGATGCGTTACACCGAAGTTAAACTGGCCGCTATTTCCGCAGAAATGCTCTCCGACATCGAAAAAGATACCATCGATTATATTGACAACTTTGACCAAACGCTTAAAGACCCGCTCTTTTTGCCCGCCAGGGTTCCCAATCTACTTTTAATGGGAGCGGAGGGGATTGCGGTAGGCATGGCGACAAAAATTCCCCCTCATAATTTAAACGAGGTGGTTGAGGCGACCATGGCGATGATTGAAAAAGGGAAAATGGGGGATAATCTGGAAACTGCCGCGGAGAAAGAATTGGAATTTAAAAGAATTGTTCTGGAAGAAGGAAGCGAAGAAAAAACAGAAGAAAAACTTCGTTTTGAAAGCGATATTACCATTGATGAAATCACCGGTCTTATCAAAGGCCCCGATTTCCCCACTGCCGGCGCCATCTATAATACGGCGGAAATCAAAGAAGCTTATCAAACCGGCCGGGGAAGGGTGCTTATTCGGGGAAAGGCAGAAATCGAAGAGACAAAATCCGGGAAATATCAGATTGTCATTTCCGAAATTCCATACCAGGTTAACAAAGCTCAATTAGTGGTAAAAATCGCCAACCTGGTCAAAGATAAAAAAATTGACGGGATTTCGGATTTAAGGGACGAATCAGACCGTGAAGGCATCAGGGTCGTGGTTGAGCTTAAAAAAGACGCTAAACCAAAATCGGTTTTAAACAACTTATTTAAAAAAACCGAACTGCAGACTACCTTTCCGGTAAATATTGTCGCTTTGGTTAACGGCACGCCAATGACGTTAAATGTTAAACAGGTTCTAATTGAATATGTCGACCACCGGTATTCAGTGGTTAGAAGAAGAAGTCTTTTTGAGCTGGCAGCCGCCAAGGAACGAGGACACATTCTTGAAGGACTTCTTATCGCCCTTGACCATCTTGATGAAGTAATTAACACCATCCGCGCTTCAAAAGATGCTGAAGCGGCAAAAATAAACTTAATGGAAAAATTCGGCTTGACCGAAAGACAGGCGGTGGCGATTCTCGATATGCAGCTCCGAAAACTGGCGGCTTTGGAAAGAAAGAAAATCGAAGATGAATATAAAAGCGTCCAGGAAACAATTGCCTTTTTAACGGACTTGATCTCCCACCCGGAAAAAATTCTTAAGATTATTTCCAATGAGCTTTCCGAAATTAAAGCCAAGTACGGCGACGAAAGAAGGACTAAGGTTTACAAGGGAAAAGTCGAGGAATTTTCTGAAGAAGATTTGATTTCCAACGAAGAAACTCTGATTATCGTAACTCAAACCGGTTACATTAAAAGAGCTCCCCGGGGAACTTACAAGACCCAAAAAAGGGGCGGAAAGGGCGTGATGGGAATGTCCACCAAAGAAGAAGATGAAATCAACCACCTCCTTTCCGCTAATACCCATGACGCGATTATGTTTTTTACCAACAAGGGAAGAGTCTTCCGGCTGCGGGTCTGGGATTTGCCGGAAGGATCAAGACAGTCCAAGGGGCAGGCGATAATCAATCTTATAAATATTGAACAAGGAGAAACTCTTCAGTCAATATTAACCATTGGCAAACAGCAGATTGAAAATGAAAAACAAAATCTAATAATGGTAACCAAAAAAGGCACGGTTAAAAAAACCCCCTTGTCAAAATTTGAGAATGTCCGCTCCTCAGGATTGATTGCCATCAATCTTTCCGCAGACGACGAGTTATGCTGGGCGAAAATTACCTCCGGAGATGATCATATTTTACTTGTTTCCCATGACGGGAAATCAATTAAATTTAGCGAAAAAGACGTCCGGCAGACCGGCCGGGACACTCAAGGGGTCAGGGGGATCCTCCTTAAAAAAGAAGACTTCGTTGTAGGCATGGAAATTGCTCCCAATAAACTCCAAGAACCGAAAGATAAAAGAAAAAAAATTTTTAAAGATATTTTAGTGGTTATGGAAAACGGGGTTGGTAAGAGAACCAACATTACCGAATTTCCCCTGCAAAAGAGGGGAGGGATGGGGGTCAAAGTGGCGGAAGTCACCCCAAAAACAGGCAAGGTTATCTGCTCCCAGGCGGTTGACGAAGAAGTTGAACAAGTGGTTTTAACCTCCAAACAGGCCCAGGTAATCAAACTGCCGCTTAAGAATATCCCCCGCCTTGGCCGGGCAACCCAAGGCGTAATTTTAATGAGGCTTGATAAATCATCTTCAGACGGCGTGTCTGCGGTCGCTTGTCTGAGGAAAGAGACTTCCGAAGAAACCCCGTAATTGACTTCCGTTTTGGTCAAATCTATATGTCAGTATGGGCGGATATTTTGAATCGTGACGTTTTATCCCATGCGGAACTACCGGAAATCGCAAAACCTTTCCCTTTGTGTCTTTCTCCATAACCGCCTGCAAAAGACAAAAAACATTATTCTTATCTTTAACTTTCAGAAAAACCGAAAGGTCTCTTTTTTTAAAAAATTTATTGATTTTCTCAATTTCCTGTCTTCTTTCCTGATCCCAATAAATGCTGCTGATTAGGGCCAGGCCGTTTGGGGCCAGCAATTCCCAAATTTGCTCCAAAACCGCAAATCCATCATACATGTAACCGATGGCGTCAGATGAGACAATCAAATCAAATTTTTCACCGTTGAAAATTTCCGTCAAATGTTGAGCATCCCCGACCACTATTCTTACTTTACCT
>PEVD01000029.1 GCA_002780305.1 Candidatus Shapirobacteria bacterium CG03_land_8_20_14_0_80_40_19
TAAAGAAAGGGGTACAAATACTAACAATGAAACAACGGATCGCTTTAACCAAGGTTGTTAAGAAATGCTATCAAAAAGCAACCAAGAAGGAAAAAACAAAGATTCTTTCCGAATTGGTGGCCAACTGTGGCTACAATAGAATTATCAGAATTTTATGAAAATCTTAACCCTTTGGAAATGAAAAGAAAAATCAACAAATTAACAGAAAAACTTAACAAGACCATCGTTACAAAAATTCATGATTTAACGAATTGAGTTCCGTTACATAATTTCATGATTTAATACGTCTCCGGTTACCACTGTCAAAGGAATCACCTCCAATTTTGGATGCCCCTTTGTTCTTGACCGCCTTTTTCGTGGAATTTTCTAATGAAAAATTGTTTCCTTCTTGAATCTCTTTCCTACCCTGTGTTAAAATACAATCCGTGCCGAATATTAATCCGGTGGTTTTTTTTGGTGAAGTCAAATCAGAACTGACAAAAGTTACCTGGCCAACCAAGGATCAAGTCGTCAGGTTAACCGGAGTGGTGGTGGTTATCTCCTTGATAGTCGGAATCTTTGTCGGAGTTCTCGATTTATCGTTCACTAAGATTGTTGAATATCTCGTAAAACAATAATTAAAAGATTATATGTCAAGAAAAGGCCGATCAGAAAATAAAGAAAGCAAAACCCAAAAAAAGGCAGAAGAAACAATTAAAAAAACTTTTGCCAATCACTTGGTTATTACTCAGTCAGATAATCCTGAAGCTAAATGGTTTGTTGTCCATACCTACTCCGGTCAGGAAGGTCGAGTCATGGTCGCTTTAAAACAAAGGGCGGAAACCATGAAACTAACCGATCGGATCCTTGAGATTGTTATCCCGACTCAAGAACAAATTCAAATCAGATCGGGCAGAAAACAACAGGTAACGGAAAAAATCTTTCCCGGCTATATTCTGGTAAAAATGATTTTGGATGATAACTCCTGGCTAACGGTGAGAACCACCCAGGGAGTAACCGGCTTTGTCGGCGTCGGCGATAAACCAACTCCGATTTCTGATGAAGAAGTCGCTTCCATTCAAAAATTCATGAATCAAGACGCGCCGAAATACCGCGCTAAGTTCACCACCGGAGAAGCGGTTAAAATTGTTGACGGTCCATTTGCCGAATTTTTAGGCTCGATTGAATCAATCGATGAAGAAAGAGGCAAGGTCAAGGTGCTTGTTTCAATTTTTGGCCGGGAAACACCGGTTGAGCTGGATTTTTTACAAATAAAAAAATTGTAAAATTTATAATTATTATAATCTTTATAAGCCATGGCCACAAAAAAAGTAAAAACAGTCATCAAATTAAATCTTTCCGCCGGAGAAGCGACCCCGGCTCCACCAGTCGGCCCGGCTTTAGGTCAGCACGGACTGCCGATTATGGATTTTATCCGCGCTTATAACGAAAGAACCGCTTCTCTTAAAGGAAACATTATTCCGGCGGTAATTACAGTTTATGAAGACAGAACTTTTTCTTTTATTACAAAACTGCCCCCTGTTTCGGCTATGATTAAAAAAACTCTGAATTTAGCTAAAGCCTCGGGAAAAACCGGCACCGAGACAGTCGGCACGCTTTCCAAAAATCAGGTTGAGAAAATTGCCAGCGAAAAAATGGCAGATTTAAACACTAAAGATTTGGAGGCGGCAGTTAGGAGTGTAAAAGGGACTGCCAGATCAATGGGTATTAAGATTGAGTAATTTCTAATTTCTAACTAATTTTTAAAATGCCAAAGACCAAAAAAGAAAAACCAGAGAAGAAAGTTAAATCTTCCGGCAAGGGCGAGAAAGTCGCTGACATGACGGAGGGAACGGTGATTATTAACGAGGAAGAATTGGCAAAAGAATTAGCAAAAGAAGTGAAAGCCCCCGCCTCGCCGAAGACAGCGAGTCGAGGCGGGCAAAAAGTCCGCGGGAAAAAATACCAAGCCGTCAAAAATCAAATTAAACAAAACACCATTTTAAAACCAGCCGATGCCTTCGAACTGCTTAAAAAAATCACGGCTGAATCCAAATTTAACCAAACCGTGGAAGTTCATCTTAATGTTTTGACTAAAGGCCTGTCGGGTGAAGTCAACCTCCCTCATTACAAGGGAAAAGAAAGAAAAATCGCCGTTTTTAATGACAGTCTAGCCGCGGAAATCAAGTCCGGCAAAATTAGCTTTGATGTTTTACTGGCCACTCCGGCCGATATGCCTAAAATCCTACCCCTGGCTAAGATTTTGGGGCCAAAAGGACTGATGCCGAACCCCAAAAACGGAACTATTTCTCCCGATCCTAAAAAAGCCATGGAAAAATTTTCCGGCGGCGCCTTATTCTTTAAAACCGAAAAAGATTTCCCTTTAATTCATGTTGCTATCGGTAAAATCAAACAACCAAACGAAGAGTTGATGGCTAACTTTGAAACGTTTATCAAGGCGGTCAACCCAAAAAATATCACCAAAGCGGTGGTCAAATCCACCATGAGTCCGGCAATCAAGATTACTTTCTTATGATTTTAAAAATCGAGGCTGCAAGGGGAGGCCTTGCGAAGCTGATTTTTCCTCTTGATTTTAGATATTCTAAGTGCTAAGATTTGTTGGTCCTAAAGACAGTGAGTGTCCGATTTATTAAAAGGACTTAATCAGACTCACCGAAGGAAAGCATGGTTAAACAAGATAAAATTTTTGCCGTTGAAGATATCGCCGCCAAAATAAAAGATGCCAAGGCGGTTGCTTTGGCCGACTTCCGAGGGATAACTGTTTCTCAGGCGACCCAGCTTCGAGGCAAAATCAAGTCATCCGGCGGACAACTTCAAGTTATCAAAAATACTTTGTTTTTGCGGGCCTTAAGAAATAATAATTACAAAATTGAAAGGGAAAAACTTGACGGCCCGACAATCGTCCTTTTTGCCAATGATGATGAAGTTACCCCCATTAAGACATTAGCCTTGTTTGCCAAAACCACCGAAGGACTGCTCCCTTGGAAAATCGGCTTTATGGACGGGAGGATTCTTTCGGCCGAAGAATTGGGAAAGTTTGCCGGTATTTCAAGCAGAATTGACTTGCAGGCTAAACTGGTCGGGCTTCTCTTTTCTCAACCAAGCAGGCTGGTTTATGCCCTAAGTTATAACTTGCAGAAATTAGTCATTGTTTTAAATGGAGTTAAAGTTAAGAAACAGGCATAATTTGAAATTTTAAATTTGAAATTTGAATTCAAGATATACGAATATTAAATGTTTAAATGTTAAAAACTTTCAAATTGATTTTAAATTGTAAATTGTAAATTTTAAATTCGTAAAGGGGGTGAATAAAAATGGCAAAGGTTGAAGAATTAATTAAAAAGATTGAAGAATTATCAGTTTTAGAATTGAATGACTTAGTCAAAGCCTTAGAAGAAAAGTTCGGCGTCTCGGCTATTCCTGTCGCCGCTGCTGCACCTGCGTCAAACACGGCTGGTGCCGCTGCCGGAGAACCGGTTGAAGAACAAACGACTTTTAACGTCGTCCTGGCCAATGCGGGACCCAACAAGATCTCCGTCATCAAGGCCGTTCGGGAGATCAATCAAACTTTAGGCTTAAAAGAAGCCAAAGATCTAGTTGAAGCCGCCCCGAAAGAAGTGTTGACGGCCGTTAACAAAACTACCGCTGAAGAAGCGAAGAAAAGACTTGAAGAAGCCGGCGCGACCGCTGAGCTAAAATAATTTTTCCGTTTAAAAATTAAAACCCCCGCCGAGTCGGCGGGGGTTTTTAGTTTAGATTAATTAACACTAACAATATCCTATTTAATAGATCACCCAGTTAATACCCTATTGACAACATTTAAATTACTGTGATACTCTTTTTCTTAGTTAAGAGTATTTAATAAAAAAGGAGGTTTATGTCCGACAGAAAACTAAATCTTGATTCCCTTCCCGATTTGCTCACTGTCCGTGAAGTGGCGGAAATACTGCGTGTTTCTCCTTTAACTATCAAACGATGGGGTAAAAGAGGAAAGCTGCCGGCCATCAGGATTAACTCCCGGGGCGACCGAAGATATAAAAAGGAAGCCGTCTTGTGGTTACTTGGAATTCAACCCAAAGACCAGCCTTAATTTTTCTTTGATAACCAATCCTCCAAAAATTACGGTTGCTCTCCAAACTCTCTCGAAATGTTTGGGTCTCTGTACTGCCCGCCAAAGCCACTCTAAGCCAATTTTGCGTATAGTAACCGGCGCCCGCTGACTAAAACCGGTCAGAAAGTCAAGCGATCCCCCCATTCCCATAAAGACATTGGCTTTAATTTTATTCTTGTTTTTCCAAATCCACTCTTCTTGTTTTTTCATCCCATGAGCGGCGAGGATTACATTGTAGTTTGTATTTTGTATTTTGTATTTTACAGAGTCGTCCAAATTAACAAAAGTAATATTGGGATATTTTGCCTGAAGTTTCCTAATCTGTTGCTCGGCTTCTTCCAATATCCCACCCCTCGCCCCGGCAATACCAACGAAACTCTTACTCTTGCTCAAAACTTCCAGCAGCCGTTTAGCCACATCCGCTCCGCTTATTCTTTCCCCAATATCCTGTTTCAGAACTTTACCGGCCAAAACAAGGCCAAATCCGTCAACCAAATTAATATCTGACGCGTTCAAAAGGTCTTTAAAACCCCCGTCTTTCTGCGCCTCAACCACAAATTCGGGATTGGGAGTGAAAATCAACACCGGAACTTTACTGCCGCTTCCGTTCGTGGCTAAATCCACTATCGTATTTAGCAGTGAGTCTGTCGAACTGCTATCCAGGCTTACCCCTAAAATATTGGCTTTATTTCCGTTCATTTTTGATTGGTCAATTTCACTTTTAGATCGATTTAGTTGATTTTAAATAAGTTAAACCTGGTTTTGCGGACATTTTTTTATTAAAAAGGTTTGTTTTTAAAAAAATTTTTTACAAAGAATTCTAGTTTTTTCCTAAAAATACTCTAGGGTACCTTAATTAAGATTAAACAATCTGCAATTTTATAAATTTGAATATCATTCTTACTCGGCCATTTTAGCCTTAAATTAATTAATTTTTTTAAATAATTCAGTTATTTTCTTCTTTTAATATTACAGGGCTTATCTTTCACCCTACTTTCTGATAATTGACCGTCGGTATAAGTCAAGATTTTCTAAGGCAACCCCCGTCCCTTTGACGACGCAAAACATCGGATCCTCCGCCATGTGACAGGAAACATTAAGCTCCTGCGTTAACAGGCGATCAAAGTTGCGTAGTAAACTGGTCCCGCCGGTCATCACCAAGCCTTTATCAATGATATCGGCGGCCAGCTCAGGGGCAGTTTCTTCCAATACCTCTTTTACCATTGAAATCATTTGATTCAAGGTCGGCCTAATCGCCTCAGTCACTTCCCCCGAACCGACATTAATCATTTTTGGCAACCCCAAAAGGGAATCCCTTCCTTTGACTTCCATTATTTCTTCTTTATCCAAAGGAAGAGCGGAACCAATCTTGATCTTAATCTCCTCGGCTGTTTGCTCTCCAATGACGATATTGTATTTCCTCCTTAAAAAAACCGCGATTGATTCATCTATTTTGTTACCGGCGATTCTTAAACTTTTATTAACCACCACCCCGCCCAGAGAAATTACCGCCGCCTCGCTTGCCCCTCCGCCCATATCCAAGATTAAATTTCCCGACGCCGCTGCAATCGGCACTTTAGCTCCGATGGCCGCCGCCAATGGCTCATCAATCAAATAAGCTACCCGAGCCCCCGCCGACAAAGTAGCATCCAGAACCGCTCTCTTTTCAACTTGAGTCCCGCCGGCCGGAGTGCAGATCATTACTTCCGGTTTAAAAAACCAAGCTCGGCCACAGACTTTCTGAATAAAATACTTCAGCATTGCCTCGGTAACTTCATAATCCGCGATTACCCCTTCCTTAAGCGGTTTTAGGGCATTAATGTTCCCCGGCGTCCGGCCGAGCATGCTTTTAGCCTCGTTTCCCACCGCCAAAACCCGATTATCTTCAACCGACACGGCCACAACCGTCGGCTCATTCAGAACGATACCTTTACCCGGCAGCCAAACAACCGTATTGGCCGTTCCAAGATCAATGGCGATTTGTTTAACCATAAAAACCAATTTGAAATTTACAATTTGAAATTTGAATTCAACTTGAAATGATTAAATTTGAAATTTATAAACATGTTAATTTTTAGAACTTGCTGCGATTTTTCCGAATATTAATACGAATTCTTTTGTTTCCTGCCAGAGTTTTCAGCACTCTTCTTTTAATTTCTCGTCATCAAGCGAATTCCCTAATAATTTTAACCAATAAAGAGTTTCATTGGCTTCTTTTTTACAGATATATATTTTGTTTTGAAAGTCTTTTTTGCTCGAAGCACCATTTGCTTCTCTATAGTTTGCCCCGATACTGGTTCCTGCTCTTAAAACTTGGTCAATCAATGGAATTGTAATAGTACCCTTAGGGCATCTATTTAAAAAAACAATTAAATTCTTAGAAAACAAGAGTGTTCTTTTTTCTAGATCGTAATTTTCAAATTGTGTCATTTAAATATTTGATATTGATTTCATCCACCGATTTGGCGGATCAAATTTCAAATTAGTCTGATATTCTTAGTATATAATTTGACACGTTTATTTTTCTAGTATGACTAAACTATAGCAAACCCCCATTGGGTTGACAATAGCTATCAGCCTTTTATAATAGAGGAGTCAAATGATAAATTTTTCCAAATACCGCCTCCATTTTTTCTTTCTGGTTATTATTTTGCTGCTTTCAGCCACCTTTGTGGTTATAAAATATGCCAGAGGCTACCGGATTGACTTTATTAAAAAAACCTTCATTCCAAACGGAATTTTATCGGCCAATTCTAGTCCCGTAGGCGCTAACGTTTTAATAAACGGAAAACTAAAAACCGCCACCAACAACACTCTCTCCCTCTCCCCTCAGGAATACTCTATTGAGATTAAAAAAACCGGTTTTATAACCTGGACTAAAAAGATGCAAATTGAGAAAGAACTGGTAACTTTTGCCGAGGCCTTTTTGTTCCCGGAAGTTCCCGATTTAAAACCGCTTACTTTCAACGGCGCTCTTAATCCTAAAATTTCCCCCGATAATACCCATATTGTTTACTCGATCCCCCTGCCTTTCCCCGAAGCAGGACTGTGGGTAATTGACCTGACCGATTCCCTGTTTGCCTTTAGCAAAGATCCCCGGCTTATTGCCAAAAGCGCCTCCTATCTGGATTTAGCAAAAACGGATTATACCTGGTCTCCAAACAACCAACAAATTCTCCTTGAACTCCCCGACGGCACAAAATACCTGCTTGATCCAAATCAATTAAATTCCCTTGCCTTACTGGAGGATGTAACCAATTCTTTAAAAGAAACGGAAATTAAATGGCAAAGAGAGGTTAATCTCAATAATTCGGTCAAAAATAAAAAAGTGCCGGAGAATCTGCAGGCTCTTCTTCAAAAATCGACCAAAGAGGTGACTTTCAGCACCGATAATACGAAAATAATGTATATCGCCACCGCCTCGGCGGAAATTCCGGAAAACTTAATCCCCCCGATTCTTTCCGTTTCGACCCAAAAACAAAACCGCCACCTTGAGCCTAACCAGTTATATGTTTATGACATAAAGGAAGATCGCAACTTTCAAATTTCATCCGCCAAATCGGCGGATCAAATTCCAATGTGGTTTCCCACCTCCCGCCATCTTGTTTGGATAAATGAAGATAAAAAAGTGGTTGCCTGTGAATACGACGGCACAAATTTAGCCACCATTTACTCCGGCTCATTTATCAACCCTTTTGTTTTTGTCAGCCCCAGTTCAAGCAAACTGGTAATTTTAGCGGAAATCGACTTGTCAATCGGAGACAGCCTCTCGCCAACCCCAACGTTAAAAGCTCTAAAAAAGACTCCCTCGCCCACCCCTACCCCCCAACGGCCGAAAACAAATCTTTTTTCCGTCTCTTTCCGGTAAATTCTGTGCCCCTAGGAAGAATTGGACTCCCATTTACCGCTTAGGACGCGGCTGTTCCCTGCCCGCCGAATTTGTGCCGGTGGCGAGAGTCGAACTCACAACCTCTCCCTTAGGACGGGATTGCTCTATCCATTGAGCTACACCGGCAAGGCAGGCGGGTATCCGTTGAACTATAGGGGCAAATAATCCAAGAGTAATTTTAACACAAAAAGGGGAAGTTAAAGCAAATTCAAGCGACAAGCGCGTTTGTATTGGTCAAATAAAACCAGCTTTCCCTGAGAATCCTTTACCGCGAAAGAGAGTCTGCTTAATTTTATTATTCGCTTTCCCTCTTGTAAGACTGTTTGATCGGAACTAATTCCGATTTCTACATTTCTGCCGTTGCCCAAAACAAGCTTTAATAATATTGCATTAGGAATTGTTTTGGGTTTAAATAAAATTATTTTGTGAGAGTTGTCTTTCCCGCCTTCTGGGTAAATTCCCTGAAAAATCTTCACCGCGATATCAGGATTAATCCCCAAATCGGAAAAAGCCTCCTTCAACTTGGTAGAACTGTCAAGAATCACCGGCTGAATGATATCTGGTCGCACCTTTTCTGACATAATAGACCTCCTAAAACTAAAAATTGAAAATTAAAATAAACTTGGAAGCCTTTGTAAGTAACTTACTTGGAGTTATTTCTCCAGCCTTTTGTGAAGATTATACCCCCTAATTTATTTATGGTCAACCCTTAGTCTGTTTATCACTTTGTCTCCGATTTTAATATTGTTTTTCTCTGCCCACCCCGCATTTACTTCCAAAACTCTGTCAATCGGCACTTTGCCTTGGTAGAATATTTTAGGCCGGTCAAATTCCTTCGCCGAAGGCGCTTTAGCGCCATAAGTTATATCAACTATCTCATCCCCCGCCAGCCATAGGATATCTATATCAAAATACATCCTTCTCATCCAAAAGGGATAAATCCCTAACTGGTCAAAAACAAAAAGCAAACCACAGCCCCGACAAAGGCTTTCTCGGCCGGAAAGGCCCTTTTCTCTTTGAGCCTGTGTAGTGGCCAATTCCACCGAAAGCTTCTTTCCGGCAATAAATATTTTCCGGTCCTGCTTCGGCCCAAGCAAACTCCTGACTGTCCAAAACAACAAAATAATCAGCAAACCAATAATTACTTTTTTCAAAGTCATCAAGAGTATTTTATAATAATCTCCTTTAAGTTTGTTCAGCAATTTGTTAAAATCTATTATCAATGAACGGAGCGTAGTTCATCAGTAGAACGCATGGTTCGGGACCATGAGGCAGGAGGTGCGACTCCTCTCGCTCCGACTTGACTTTTCCATTTGTGGTATAATGCTTTCTTAGAACCCAAGAGATCCCCAAATTAAGTTTCACCGTCTCTGGCTAAACCCTAGAGCACTTGGAAAACTTCAGCCTCGCTGAATAGGCGGGCCAAAATAAGGCTCAAGGGAACCAGAGGGAGGAGGTGAAATTTTTTTATGTATCAAGATCAAACTTTAAAGTGCCGTGATTGCGGCGCTGATTTTGTCTGGACCGCTTCCGAGCAGGATTTTTACGCTCAGAAAGGTTTCCAGAACTCGCCTCAAAGATGTCCTGCTTGCAGACAAGCCAAAAAACAACAGCTTAGAGGCACCCGGCAGATGTTCCAAGCCACTTGCGCCGATTGCGGCAAAGCTTGCGAAGTTCCATTTGCCCCAAGAGGTGATAAACCGGTTTACTGCAACGAATGTTATCCTAAGCACAGAAACGCTTAAAGGTAACTTTTGGAAACAGAAAACAAAACCCCCGCCGATTCGGCGGGGGTTTTTAGTGGCAAAAAGATCACAACTCTAAGGCTTCAACGATTTGTTTAATCATGGAAACGACTACCGCCTGAGGCATTAAACTGTACGAATCAATACCCTCATCGTTTTTAACTATCCATGATTTGGTGGAAACGGCAACTTTTTCGTTTTCCAGGCTCAAAACAAACTCCGGAGTCAGCTCGTACCCGTCAACCTTTTCCTTTGCTTCGGCAACGGGAACGTCATTGCGCAGTAAAATTTTTGGCACGCCGTACAGGGAAAAAGCCTGATCAATCAATTCACCGTCAGAAACCAAACGGTCACGGATCGTTTCAATTCCCAGCTCATCCCCTTCTTTAGTTACCATTCTCTCTCCGCCGCACCCCGGATTATCGCATTTAAGGTAGAACTTTTTTTGTTCTTTATCATATCCAATCCGGCTGGTAACTAACAATTTATAATTGCGGGGGGTGTGACATTTCGGACAAACTACCCGGTATTTTAATCTTTCGTCAATAATCGACTCCGCTATTTGAATCAAAACAAACATATCGGGATCGTCCCGGTAGCCGATTAATTCACGGAAGAACAAAGAATAAGAAACCTGATCAAGCGTCCTGGGTAATCCGTCAATAAACAAAGTTTTGTGGCCGGATTTTTCAATTTCTCTTTTCAGCAAGGCCAAAATGTATTCCGTCGGCAGAAGCGGTTTACCGGTTCCCCGGTCTTCCTGGGATTTTATAATTTCTTCCAGTGAAAAAAACCCGCGGTAGTTTTTCTTTAAATAGTCAATTAAGGCTTCTTTTTTCGAAGGATCGGCCATTTCTTCATCAACCCCGCGGACAACATCCCCGACAGAAATATGAGCAACTTTATCGGTCCCAAAAAGAGAAGTAAATTGTTTTGTGTAAGTCCCCTTCCCGGCATTCTTTTTACCCATCAGGTAGGCAATAAAGGTATTTTCTTCAAAATACTTTTTTAATTTGGCAATTTCGTTACCGGCCTTATATTGAAAATACCCTTCTGCCTGTTTTGGATCGCTTAAATCAAAGACTTTGTCTTTACCAGGGATCTTTGTTCTAAAAACCGGGAAGTTTTGCATTGAGGGTATTTTAGTAAATTAAGCCTCGGCGGTCAAGAAGAAAAAAAATCGAGGCCAAAAGGGGAGGCCTTGCGAAGCTAAAATTATTGTGATAATATTTTAATCAAGATGCCTGCCAAAAATTCCCAAA